>JAFGNR010000273.1 GCA_016926915.1 Anaerolineae bacterium | reverse complement strand
GCTTATTGACTTTCGGCTCAGGGTACGGTATAATTTTCCTATATTTTGTTTTTCCTCTTGCTAAATTAATCACGGGATAGGTAAGAGACTTCGTAAATCCAGGGCTTTATAGACATCTGACCGGTTTATCAACGAGGATACCGTGAGCGCCGGTCGGATGGTGCGCCGAAACCAACAGCACTTAAGCGAGTGAAGGACTTGACCTTTAAGCGGAGTCTGTCCGGCACCAGTGGAAGCGGCATCAAGTCGCACAATCTCCGTGCGATTCTTCTCACCCTGCTTCATCACAAGCGGGTCTCCCGTGTGCGCCTCGCCCGCATCACCGGCCTTTCCACGACGACGATCACCAATCTCGTGGGGGAGCTGATCGAGGAAGAGGTCGTGGTCGAGGAGGGGACGGAAACCGCGCCAACCCACCGCCGGGTGGGACGCCCGCGCACGGCGCTGCGCCTGGTCCCGGAGGCCCGGTATGCCATCGGTATTCACATTGGCGTCGGTAGTATCCGGGTTTCGATTGCCGATTTGTTGGCGCATCCTATCCTGATCCTCTCTTTCAATCATCCCCTGGAGCAACCGGTGAATGCGGTGTTGGAACAGATCGCCGGCGTCGTCACGAACGGTTTGGAACAAACGGGGATCGATCGTTCGCGCGTGGTGGGCGTCGGCGTCGGGGCTTCCGGATTGGTCGATATGCAGTCCGGGGTCAATATCCTGGCGCCCAATCTTGATTGGCGCGCGGTTCCCCTGCGCGACTGGTTCCGGGAGCACTTGGGCTTCCCCGTGTGCGTCGACAACAATGTGCGCGCCATGGCGTTGGCAGAAGCCCTGTTTGGCAATGGACGCGAGGAGCGGGTGCTGGCTTTCGTCTACGCTCGGATTGGCGTGGGGGCCGGTTTCGTAGTTGATGGGGAATTGTTTCGTGGTAGTATTGCAGGCGCCGGTGAAATCGGACATACGACGATCATCGCAAACGGCGGGGCGCTCTGCCGGTGTGGTAACCGGGGCTGCCTGGAAACGCTGGTGTCCGAACCGGTGATCGTGCGGCTGGCGCACGAATTGGCGTTGGCGCATCCCGAGGGGATCCTTGCGCAGACGTTGCGAGAGGGATCAGGATCGCTGATTTCGCGGGTCTTTGCGGCGGCGGATGCAGGCGACGCGCCTACACGCGAGATGTTGCAACAAAGGGCGTGTTACATGGGGATCGCGCTTGCCAACCTGGTGAATGTACTAAATCCCGATTTAATTGTGCTGGGCGGCATTTTCTCGCAGGGGGAGACGTGGTTGGTTCCCGCGGCTGAGGCTATGATGCGAGAACGGGCGTTCGGCGGTCTAGGCGCGCGTGTACGCCTGGAAACTACGCGCTTTGGTCAAGAGGTGGGGGCGATTGGGGCCGCAGCCCTGGCCCTCAACCGTTTTTTCTACGAACACTCGGAATCTTTCTGAAGTGAGGCAATGATGCAAGATCAGCTGAAAATTGGACTGGCTCCCTTGGCCCGCACGACGTTCGATATTCCTCTGGCTGAACAGGTCACTGCTCAGGTGCGCGCCCGGCTGTACGAAGCCGGCTTTGCATTGATTGGTCCCGAGACGCTGGTCACGGACCTGGAGTCCACGCGGCAGGTCGCTGCCCATCTGGCAGAAGCAGCGCCGGACCTGGTGTTGGCCTTCCAGGCCACGTTTGCCGACAGCACCATGATCCAGGCGTTGGCCGAAGCGGCGCCGGCCCCCTTACTCCTGTGGGCTGTGCCGGAAGCCCGTACAGGGGGGCGGCTGCGACTGAATTCCTTCTGTGGGATCAATCTGGGCGGACATGCCCTCAAGCGCTCAGGACAGCGCTTCGATTACATTTACGCGGCGCCGGACGCGCCCGGCGTGCTGGACAAGATCACGGCGCTGGCCCAGGCCGGACGGGCGCGCCGCCGGCTGCACGCGGCCCGCATCGGGCGCGTGGGGGAAAACCCGGAGGGGTTCGAGCCGTGCAAATTGGATGCACCTTCGCTGGTGGAGCGCTTTGGCGTAGAGGTGGTGCAGTTTACCCTGGATGAGGTTTTCGAGCGCGTTCTCCAGGTTCCCGACGACCAGATCGACGCGTTGTTACAGGCGTGGCAGGGACAGGTGGCCGGTTTGCCGGCCATGGATCAGCCGGCGCTGCGTAAAACCGTGGGGACGTACATCGTGTTGCGCGACCTGGCGGCAGAGCACGCTCTGGCGGCCTGGGCGGTGCGGTGCTGGCCTGAATTCTTTACAAAGCTGGGCTGCGCGGCCTGCGGCGCCATGTCGATGTTGACCAATGACCTGATGCCGTGCAGCTGCGAAGCGGACGTCAACGGCGCGATTACCCAGCTGCTGTTGCAATGGATCAGCGGCTCCCAGGTGTTTGGAACCGACATGGTGGCGTTCGAGGTCGAGGAGAATCTCGGTGTGTTGTGGCATTGCGGCAAGGCGCCTCTTGCCATGGCTGATCCGGCATTCGAGGCGCGGGCGACCATTCACTCCAATCGCCGGCTGCCCCTGTTGTTGGAATTCCCCTTGAAACCCGGGCGCGTGACCTTTGCGCGTCTAAGTGAATCCGGCGGCGACCGGGCGTACCGGCTGGTGATCGGCGGCGGCGAAATGGTCCGCGCTCCCTTGCCTTTCTCCGGCACCTCGGGCGTGTTGCGTTTCGACCGGGGCGCCCAGGCGGCCCTGGATACCGTGATGAATGAAGGGTTAGAGCATCATATCGAGCTCACATATGGCGACTATCTGCCCGCATTGACGGCATTGGCTCAAATGCTCGAAATCCCGGTTGTGCACCTGTGAGGCACAGGAAAGGAGGTCTCTATCGAAGGCGCAATATCGGTTTCCTGAAAACGTCGTTTGTAACGTTAGCTTACAGATCTATGAAGGAGGACTAAAACAATGGAGGAAAAGATGACTCCCAAGAAGTTGTCGAGGCGCCAGTTCCTCGTGCTGAGTGGTCAGGGCGCGATTGCGCTGGCCGTGCTTTCTGCCTGTGGCGGGGGTGCTCAAGAGGCGCCGGCTGGCGACGAAGAGCCTTCCACCGCTCCCATCACCCTCGAATTTCTGGCCTGGGGTGACAATGCCGATATTCCCGCCTGGGAGAAATTCAAGGGGAACTACGAGGGGATGAACCCGAACGTGACCATCAACGTCACCACGGTTTCCGATCCCGGCAACAACTTCTATCCCAAACTCCAGACCATGGTTGCCGGCGGCACCCCTCCGGATGTCTCCTCGTTCCAGGGATGGGAATGGCAGACCTACGCCGATAAGGATCTGCTGGCCCCCATCGACGATTACATTACCCGCGATAACTTCACCGATCCCTATCCCGAGGGCGTGCTCTCCATCGAGCAAAGCACGATTCGCAACGGCAAGCGCTACCTGATCCCGCTGCAGATCGGCACGATGGTGATGTTCTATGCCAAGAAACCCTTCGATGACGCCGGCATGGCCTACCCTACGGATGATTGGACCATGGATGAGTTCATCGAAATGGCCAAGCAACTTACCGACACTGGCGGCGACTTCAAGAAATTCGGCCTGCAGGCCAACGGCTCCTGGTTCCGCGATATCGCCTACATCCGCGCCACCGGCGAGCAGGAGTTCGATGCGCTGGTCGACCCGAAGAAGGTACAGTTCAACCAGCCCGAAATCGTCGATATGCTCCAGTTGATGGCCTACGACGTCTACCACACGCTCAAGATTTCGCCTACCCCGGCGGATCTGGAGGGCGGCGCCAATACCATCGACACCGGCAACTGCGGCATGAAGTACGAGGGCGCGTGGTACTTCCCCAGACTCAACAGCCCTGATCTGCGGGCCGAGGGCAAGGAAGTGGAATTCGACGTGGTCTTGATGCCGGAAGGCGCCGATGGCGGTCGCCCACACCGTGGTTGGTCCGAGGGCGTCGTGGTGATGAAGGGCGCGAAAGAAGCTGCGGCCTGGGCCTTTGCCAGCTACATGGGAGGCGAGGAAGGCGCCAAGATTTACTCCGAGATTACCGGGCGTATCCCCAACAGCTTCAAGCTCATCGACAGCTTCTGGCTGCCCATGATCGAGGAGCAATTCGGCGTGAAGAATGGTCAAGCCTTTGTCGAGGCTATTCGCCACTCCGAGGTGGATGTCGTCAGTGGTGTGCCGCGCAGCAAGATGTGGAGCGAGATCGTCAAGCCTATCGGCTACGATCCGTTGATGAATGGCAGCCAGACCGCCGCTGAGGCATTGCCCAAGGTGGATCAGGAGCTGCAAGTCTTGCTCGACGACTACTGGGCCAACGTCTAGGCGTACGTTGTGTAAGTCGGAGATAGAGAGGCGGCCTTCGGCGCCGTTCTCTCTATCTCTTCTCTCAAGAAGGTTTTACCGGAGGAGGTACACTGTGGCCAGCGATGTTGGGAAGAAAATCGCGAAGTTCTCCCGCCCGGCCGGGAGCCTCAAGTACCAGGAGTGGATAGCGGGGTATCTTTTTGCCGCTCCCTTCATCATCGGGTTCATCGCTTTTCTGGCTTACCCCATGCTCTATTCCATCTGGTTGTCCTTTCACAGATGGGATTTGCTTTCGAAGCCGGTTTTCATAGGATTCCAAAACTTCGTCAAACTGCTGCAAGATCCTCGGGCGAATCTGGCGCTTTACAATAGCCTGTTCTACACGGTTTTTGCCGTGCCGCTCCAGTTGATGTTGTCCTTCACGTTGGCCATGGCTCTCCGCACCAGGATCAAGTTCCGGGACTTGTACCGGGCCGGCTTCTATATGCCGATCATCGTGCCGCTGGTCGCCAGCGCCGTGGTTTGGCAGCGGGTGTTCCATCCGGAGTTCGGCATCATGAACGAAGCGCTGGGATGGATTGGGATTCCTGCTCAGAAGTGGCTTTTCGATCCCGCCCTGGCCAAGCCGGCCTTCATTTTCATGTCCCTCTGGATGATCGGTCGCCAGATGGTGATCTTCATTGCCGGCCTGGGAAACATTCCACCCTCTCTGCTGGAGGCTGCCAGTATCGATGGCGCCGGACCGCTGCAGCAGCTGCGCCACGTCGTCATACCTTTGATGACGCCGCTGATCTTCTACAATATGGTGATGGCGATCATCAATTCGTTCCAGACCTTTGTGCCCTCGCTGATAATGACGCAGGGCGGGCCGGAGAATGCGACCCTTTTCGTGGTACTCAACATTTACCGGCAAGGGTTCGACTACTTCAACATGGGGTACGCTTCCGCACTGGCCTGGGAGCTCTTCATCATCATCGTTGGCTTTACCGTCGCCCAGTTCTACATCTCCAACCGTTGGGTTTACTACGGGGATTAGGAGGGTACCATGACGACCAAAGAACGTGAATCAAATTTCCTCTCCGGTACCAGCAAGTTTCGTCTGTGGATGTACCAGCACTCCAAGACTCTGCGGCAGATCGGGTTGGTAGTGCTACAGATCGCGTTGACCGTGTTCATGTTCACCTTCCTGATTCCTACACTCTGGATGGTGGTTTCGTCTTTGAAAGCTTCCACGGAGATTTTCTCCCACCCCATCGTCTGGATTCCTAAGGATCCCCAGTGGCGAAACTACGTGCGGGCTTTTCAGGAACTTCCGCTGGAGAGATTCGCCTGGAATAGTTTCGTCGTGGTCGTAGGCGCTGTGGTCGGCACGGTGATCTCTTCCGCGTTGGTGGGGTTCAGTTTTGCGCGTCTGCGCTGGCCAGGCCGGGATTTCTTGTTCTCCCTGGTGGTAGCTACGTTGCTGTTGCCCGGCGTCGTGCTGCTGATCCCTCGTTTCGTCATCTTCCGCAACCTTGACTGGATCAATACGTATCTACCGCTGATCGTGCCCTTCTGGTTGGGAGGCTCGCCTTTCTACATCTTCTTGATGCGCCAGTTCATACGCGGACTGCCCAAGGAGCTCGATGACGCGGCCTTGATCGACGGCGCCAACCGGTTCCAGATTTTCGCACGCATCATCCTGCCGCTTTGCAAACCGGTTATTGCCACGGTAACGGTGTTCTCGCTGTTGGAGCACTACAATGCATTCCTGGAGCCGTTGATCTACTTGAATAGCATGGACATGTGGACGCTGCCCATTGGCATTCGCGGGCTCAATGACGCTTATGCCGCCAACTGGGAATTGGTTTTTGCGGCCAGCACGGTCATGATGATTCCCATGGTTTTGCTCTTTATCTTCGCGCAGCGTTACTTTGTGCGCGGGATCGCGACGACGGGCTTAAAGGGGTAGAACTCGCAACCCATAACCGGAAACTCGAAACTTGTTTGGAGGTTTGACACGCATGTATATCGGTATCCAGACGCGGCCTTGGGGCCCAGAACGCAATCGCAACGACCTTGACGGCATCCTGGCTGAAATTGCCGGGGCCGGCTACGATGGGTTCGAGATCGGGGCGCAGCACCTCGATCTGACGCAACCGGCCGGGTTCCGTGGGCTTTTGGAGCGGCACGGACTGCGCGCCCTCGGGATTCACGTTGGGGGAGAGATCTACGATCTTCAATCTGTGGCGGACGCACTGGCGAACCTGGAGCGTACCATTGCGTTTGCTGCCGAGGTAGGCGCCTCCTATCTTCCCTTCAGCGGTAAGCTCAAGGAGCACAAGACCGAAGCGGAATTGCAGCACCAGGTGGAATCGCTGAACAAAATCGGCGCTCTGGCTCGAGAGGCGGGGCTGCAGCTCTGCTATCACAACCACTATTGGGAAATCCAGCACCAGGAGGCTGAGCTGCGGCATCTGGTGGCCAATACGGATCCTGCCTTGGTCTCGCTCTGTCTCGACGTGGCCTGGGTCAAGCGCGGCGGCGGCGACCCGGTGGCCGTGGCAGCTGAGATGTTCGAGCGCGTGGGCTACTTCCATTTCAAGGATACCCAGGATGATACCTGGATGGAAGTTGGCTACGGCACGGTCGATTTTTCCGGGCTCGTGGGAGTGGTTCGCGAGCGCGGATATGATGGCTGGCTCGTGGTAGAGCAGGATGAAACCAGCCGCGCCCCCGTGGAGAGCGCCCGCATGAGCCGCGCTTACCTTCGCGATACCTTCGGATTGTGAGGCCGGTGCGATGAAAAACGGTAAACTCGGCGTATGTGTGGTAGGCTGCGGCGATCTGGGTACTGTCCACGCGCTGCGTTGGCAGCGTTTGGCCGAGGCCGAAGTGGTGGCTGTCGTCGATGTGGATCAAGAGCGCGCCTGCAAATTGGCCGAAACGTGTGGGCTGGACCAGAATGACGCCGACTATCGCGACGCCATTGTGCGTAGCGACGTGGATGTTGTCTCCGTCTGTGTGCCCACGGCGTTGCACGTCGACGTGGCGGTATTTGCCATGGAGCACGGCAAGCATGCTATCAGCGAGAAGCCGATCGGTCTGACGCTGGAAGCCGCCGACCGGATGATTGCCGCGGCGGAACGCCACGGGGTCAAATTGGCGCTAGGGTTCATGCGGCGGCATTCCCCGGTGCTGCCCGCGCTGCGAACATGGTTAGCGGCGGGACATCTGGGGCGCCCGGTGCTCTACCAGGCGCGGGATTATCGCCAGATACGTCCCAAACGGGTCATGCACGACGCCAACGTCAACGGCGGGCCGGTGATCGACATGGGGGTGCATCTGTTCGATCTGTGGTCGTACATCTTTGACGCGGAACCGGTCGAGGTGTTCGCGCGCGGGTTCACGTTCGCCAAGGGACGTGAAGAGTTGCGCCATATCGAACATCTCGCAGTCGATACGGCCGACATTTCCGTGCGGTTCGCTTCCGGCGACGTTGGCACGTTCAGCGTGTGCTGGGGATTGCCTCCCACGGTGACGCCTGAAGGGACGCCGGACGTAGTGTTGGGACCGCGCGGCGCAGCTCACGTGCAGTACGGTCGCGACCATCAGGAACTTACGGCGTTGCATGAGGGGCGCGAATGGGAGACGGTGGCGGTCTGCAAGCAGGATATGTACCAGTTGGAGATTGCCAATTTTGCCCATGCGATTCTCAACGACGAAGCGCCGTTAGCTGGCGGGCAGGATGGACGTCGTGCCTTGCAGGTCGCGCTGGCGGCGTTGCGTTCCATCGCTGCCGGTCTTCCGGTTCGTGTCGTTGACGTATCGTGATGAAAAAGCGCATTCGCGAATAACGATGTCCACCTACGGTGTATTGCGGAAACCAGAGGCCGGCCGCCGGCTCAAACGCGGGTTTGACCAGCTGGCAGAGCTGCTCGCCTTGACGTTAGGACCTACCCAGGGCATGATTGTCGGGCACAAACCCGCCAGCACAGAACTCGAATATCTCAACGACGCCGCGACGATTGCGCGCCGCATGACGGAGTTGCCGGATCGCGGTGAAGACGTAGGCGCGATGTTGCTGCGCAACCTCGTCTGGCGTGTACACACGCGTATCGGGGATGGTTGCGCCACGGCCGCCGTACTGGCCCACGCGCTTCTGGGGGAAGCGCAGCGCGCTGTCGCTGCCGGCGCCAATCCGGTTTTGCTGCGGAAGGGCATCGACCGCAGCGCGCGTGTTGCCCTGGCGGCGCTGGTGGAACAATCTCATCCTATCGACGGTGAAGAAGCGCTGATCAGCGTTGCTGAAAGTGTCACCGGCGACTCGGAGCTAAGCCTGGTTCTGGGTGAGATGTTCGATCTTGTCGGGCCAGAAGCGCACATTACGATCGAAGACTACGTGGCGCCTTACCTGGAGCGTGAATACTTGGACGGGGGGCGCTGGGATGGCGGGGTGGCTTCGATGTACCTTTTCACGGATCCCCGGACACAACGGGCTGTGCTCTCAAACTGCCGGGTTTTGCTCCTGGATGGCGTCCTGGAAACCGTTGACGATGTGCGACCAATTCTCGACCTCCTGACGCGCCACGAGAAGTTCCCCTTGGCCATCCTGGCGCGGGAGATCAAGGGCGAGGCTCTCAACACCCTTGTTCTCAACCACCAGCGGGGAACCCTCTCCATCCTCGCCGCGACGTTGCGACAGCCCGGTTCCCAGGGGGATCTCGATTTCGAAGACCTTGCCACGCTTACCGGAGCGCGGATTTTCGGACAGTTGGCCGGGTACGCTCTCAGGTCGGTTTCGGAAGAATACCTGGGATATGCACGACGGGTCGAGGCGTCGCTTGAGGAATTGATCGTTGTGGGCGCAGCCTCCGACCACGGCGCGTTGCGAGCTCACATCGAGCAGCTCCGCGCGCGCATTAAGGCGTTGCCGTTCAACGAGGCCGAGACCCGCGACAAACTCCGCGCGCGATTGGGACGGTTGACGGGCAATACTGCTACGCTCAAGATTGGCGCCTACACCAAGAATGAACGCGCGCTGCGGCGTTCCAAAGCCGAAAAGGCGCTGCGTGCGTTGCCGTTGGCATTGCGCGAGGGGGTTGCGCCCGGCGGTGGGGTCGCCTTTCTCAACTGCATTCCTGCCGTACAGGCGCTTCCGGTTGCAGGTCTGGAGGAGGCCTGGGGGCGCGACATTGTTGCGCGGGCATTGGAGGCCCCGTTCCGCCGTATTGCACGAAACGCCGGGCGCACCGACGCGGGCGCACTGCTTGCCGGGGCCCGGCGTCGCGGTCCGGACTATGGCTTCCACGCGCTTTCCGGGGAGATCGTCTCGATGACGGATGCAGGTATTCTGGATGCGACGGGCGTCTTGCGGGCGGCCCTGGAGACGGCGACCAGCGGCGCCGTTATGGCGCTTACGACCGAGGTGACGGTGCTCAAGCGGAAACGTAGACAGAGTTTGGAGCCCTGACACACGTGGAACATTCGAGAGCTACTATGGAGACTTCCTGGCGTGATCTGGGGGTGATTGTGCCCGGCGGCACGGTCTTGGGTGTGGCTGGCCGGCGGCGCCAGCCCTGTTGGCTGGCTACGGATGCCGGTATCTTCCAGGTTGAGGCCGGTGCAGCAGGGACTTTGACTGCTTGCCCATTGGCCAACGGCCAACCGGTTTCTCTTTTGACGGCGCTGGCTGCCGCAGGCCGCACAATCTTTGCCGGCGGCGCCCTGGGTGATGTGCTTTACACTACCGACGGCGGTGAACGTTGGTATCGAGGCCGGAATGATCAGACGATGGCATCTGTTACGTGCCTGGCTGTTTCGCCTCATTTCGACCAAGACGGCGTGGCCCTGGCAGGGACACACGGCGATGGCATTTTGCGCACCCGCAACGGCGGACGGTCGTGGCAGCTGGTGAATTTCGGCCTGGAGGATTTCACGGTGTTGGCGCTGGCGACGGCGCCAACGTGGGGACGGCGGGAACCCGTCTTTGCCGCCACCCAGCATGGCGTCTATCGCTCGCCCAATGGCGGGCGGGCGTGGAAACGGGCCGGTGAAGACCTGGATGGGATTACGGTGCAGGCGCTCGTCGTCAGCCCGTTCTTTGATGAAGATCGCACGGTGTTCGCCGGTACGGAAGGGCGCGGGCTGTGGGTGTCTCGTGATGGCGGGCGCGCGTGGGAACCGCATAATGAGGGGTTCTTGGATACGGCGCCCACGGTCAATGCACTCTGGTTTGCTGGGCCGGCGTTGTTATTGGGTACAGCAGAGGGCCAGATTCTGCGTTCGCAGGATATGGGCGCTTCGTGGCGGGCGGCGGCCACGGGCGCCGGCGCTGTTTTGACCTTTGGCGGCTGTGAGGGTGCTTGTTATGCCGGTCTGCTCGATCAGGGCGCGCTCCGTTCAGTGGACGGCGGCAAGACGTGGCAGCCGGTACCTCTGACGGCGCGGGCGTTTTCGAGACTATCGTCTACTCCTGAAGAACTGTTCGCCTGGGGACCCCACTCTGGCCTGTGGGCGCGCCGGGCGGGTGCAGACTGGCGACCGGCATTGTTGCCGGAACCGGTTTCCATCCTGACGCTGGTTTCCGCGCCCCGGTTTATGATTGGCTGCGAGACCGGTCTTCTCGTCTGGACCGGCGATGCCGGTTGGCATCGGCAGTTGGAAGGCGAGATCGTCAGTACTCTCGCCGTCCATGGCGAAGCATGCTGGGCCGGGACGCAATGGGGCGCGGTGTGGCATTCCCCGGACGCCGGGGAGTCCTGGACGTCCCTGGGGGCGCCGCAATCCGGGTTTCCGGTGCTTGATCTGGCGACCGACGGCGTGATGACGGTCGCAGCTACCGGTGGGCCGCAACAGAGCGTGCTGCTGTGGCTGTGGCAGGACCGGCGCTGGCGGCTGTGGCATCGTTTTCATGCTTCTGTGCCCACTGTGCAATTGCAGTTCGATCTACAAGGGCTGTGGGCTGCCGTGGGAGCGACGCTGTGGCGGGCTGAGCCGGGAGGCTGGCGCGAAGTGTTGCGATTGGGCGCCCCGATCTTGCGATTTCTTCGTTCCGGAGATGGCAACTTGTGGGTTCTGACGCCCGAATCATTGTGGATTTCCGCAGCTGGCGGAGATTTCGAAAGGGTGTCCGTTCCCGGTCCACCGCTGCGCGACCTGGCTCTCGATCACACGGGATCGTCTTTGCTACTCCTCACCGTGGGCGGTCGGCTCTGGACCCGAGCGCGGTCATAGTCGTTCGTTCACTGCTTGCCCGGTTGTGCTAGATCGCTAGCTGTCACGGTTGTCTAATTAGTTTTTCAAATGGTGAAATTAATTGACGGAGAGCCATAGTCTGGTATAGTGCCCCCAGCGTCGTAGGGGTTGCTGGAAAGGAGGTAATCGATGGTAACGGTGCGAGAGTTTCTCGTCGGAGGGGAGCGGCGGACGAGCGACAATGTCATCGACGTCATCTTTCCCTATACGGGTGACGTGGTGGGATCGGTCTATCGAGCGTCCCAATCCGATCTTGAGGATGCGATCGTGGCGGCGACGGCGGGCTTCGAGCAGACGCGTCGTCTACCGGCGCACGAACGCTCGGCCATTCTATACCGTCTGCGGGAGCAGCTGGAACGCCGGGCCGGTGAATTGATCGAAGCCCTGATCCTGGAAGGCGGCAAGACGCAGCGCGTGGCCGAGGGCGAGACAGCGCGCGCGCAGGAGACGGTCCGTGTGGCGGCGGAAGAGGCGAAACGGATCGGTGGTGAGATTGTCCCAATGGATTGGACGCCTGCCGGCGAAGGCCGGTTTGCATTCGTCAAGCGCTTCCCGCTAGGCCCCGTGCTGGGCATTGCTCCCTTCAACTACCCCCTGAATTTGGCCTGCCACAAGCTGGCTCCGGCCATCGCGGCCGGGAATTCGTTCATTCTCAAACCGGCGTCGGCCACACCGCTGTCAGCGCTGCTCCTGGCCGACATGGTACTCGAAGCGGGCTATCCGTCCGAGGCGCTGAGCGTTGTGCCTTGCCGGGGCGCCGAGGCCGAAACGCTGGTGGCGGATCCGCGCATCAAGTTCTTCACGTTCACCGGCAGTTCCGCAGTCGGTTGGCGCCTGAAATCGATTGCAGGGCGCAAGCGCGTCAGCCTGGAACTGGGCGGGAATGCTGCGGCGATCATTCATGAGGATGGCAATATTGATTACGCAGTGCGCCGCATCGCGGTCGGCGGCTTCACCAATGCCGGGCAAAACTGCATTTCAGTGCAGCGGGTGCTGGTACACCGGCCAATCTATGAACAGACCCTGACAAAGCTGGTCGAGCGTATCGCGCGCCTCAAACTGGGCGACCCGCGCGCTGCAGAGACCGATGTCGGCCCGATGATCGACGCGGGGGCTGCGCGTGAGGCATTCGCCCGCGTGGAGGCGGCGATTTCACAGGGTGCAAAGGCTCTGGTAGGGGGAACGTGCGAGGGCACGCTATTTGCTCCTACTTTGCTTGTGGACACGACACCCGATATGGAGGTCAACCGGGAAGAGATCTTTGCGCCGGTGATCACCGTGACGCCTTATGACACCTTTGAGGATGCCCTGGCCCTGGCGAATGACACCGATTACGGGCTGCAATCGGGTGTTTTTACCCAGGATATCAACCGCATCTTGCAGGCGTTCCAGGAAATCGAGGTTGGGGGTCTGCAAATCAACGACGTGTCGACGTTCCGCGTCGATCAGATGCCCTATGGCGGCGTCAAGGGATCGGGGATCGGTCGCGAAGGCCCCCGGTACGCCGTCGAAGAGATGACGGAGATGAAGCTGTTGGTCGTGAACTTGGCAGGGGGCTCCCCTCACTAGTGCTTGCGCACCGGGTCCAGACGGTAAAACGGTGGGGGGCGCGGAGTGTGAAGGGGAGACTATTCTTGGGGAGGTCTGAGGCGTATGCCCGTTTCCAAACGTCAAGATATTAGCCGGAAGGCTTATCTCTGGCTGGGTGGGGGCATGCTCCTTCTGGCAGCATTTTTTCGGCTGGCCGGTCTGGAACAGGCCTATGTTGGGGGAGACCAGGCTTCGATCCTGGGGCCGGCCGCCGATATTGTCGCGCTGCGCAGTTTCCCTCTGACAGGCATTAAGTCATCGATGGGGGTGATGCAGTCCCCTGTGGCGCTTTACCTGGCTGCGATTCCACTCTTGCTCGCCCGAAGCGTCCTGGCCGTGAAATGGTTCATTTCCGTATTGGACCTCCTCGCGCTTGCGCTGTTGTACCGGAGTATGCGACAGGCGTTTGGGATGCTGGCCGCGTTGATCACCGGGCTGATCTACGCGACACACCCATGGGTCATCGAATTCGTCCGCTATATCTGGTATCAGAGTTTTTTACCGATTTTCTCGACCATGACCTTTGCGGGTCTCTTGTGGTCCCTGACTACACCTTACCGCAAGCAGGCGCAAATCGGGCTAGCCTTCGCCCTGGTCTCTGCTACTTTGATGGGCTTCGTCCATCTGGTTGCGCTTCCCTGGATGGCCGTGTTGATCGTGTTGGGCGCCTTGTGGGCCTGGCGGAAACGCTTGTGGCGTGGTTTCCTCGTAGGCGGCGCGCTTTCAGGTCTGATTGCAGCTCCCTATTTCGGTTACCTGTTGCGCACGGACTTCGCCGATGTCCTCGCGTTGCTGAACTCCGGGACGGGACGCGGATGGAGTTTCGGCAACTTGCGTATGGTAGGCGAGCTGATTTCGAGTCGCTACATTCTGCGCATGGCGCATTCCCCGATCTGGCAGGAAGCAGTGTGGGAACCTGCGGGGGTCTATCTGATTTACCCGATCCTCCTGGGTGTAGCCGGGTTGGGCACACTGGGGGCTTTGCTAACCAAAACGCAAGGCGCCTGGGTCAGGGGCATGCTTCTGGCTGCCGGATGGATACTCCTGCCGCCGCTGTTGTTCGTGCGACCCTCGGTGCATATGCAGCATTTCTATGCTCTGTTTATGTACCCCGCGCCCTTCGTCTTTGTTGGGGGGTGGATTGGTCGCAGTTTCTTTGGCGTAGCGTCTTCCTGGTGGTCGCGGGTTGAACGGGTTGGTGCGCACGCTATGACCGTGTTGGTCATTTTGTTGACGGCATGGTGGGGGTACATCTGGGTGGTGCGCATTCCATTGGAGCAGGAAGGGAAAATACATCAGGATCGCGTTTGGTTGATGGATAGGGTGCTGCAAGAGATTTCCTCCTATTTGCGCGAGGACCCTACCCATGCCGTCATTATTCTGAACAACGAATCGGGAGATATTTCCGGTTTTGATTGGATACGCTCTTTCGTGGGGGACGACCAGGTTAGGACCACGTTCGCACAATCGGGCCTGATCATTCCCCCCACTGAGACTTGTTATTTGTTGGGCCCGGGGGTATCGGTCGAGTACCTTGAACCGGTCATGTCGCAGCTGGTGCAGCGTGATGACATGACGATTAAAGTGGAACCACCCTGGCAGTTCTATTGTGGAAAGATGCTGCCGGACACACGTACTCCGTTAGCTGTGTGGGAGAATGGGTTGAGCTTGCTGGGGGTGGAGGTATCGGGTACGTTTGCGCCAGGTGGAACGCTTGCTTTACGCTATACGTGGCGCTATTCTGGAGCTGTCCCCCAGACGTTGTTCAGTTTTTACAATCATTTGATGTTCGGAGATACGTTGTTGGCGCAGGTGGATGGGCCGGGTGTGCTTTCGGACCGGTGGCGCGAGGGGGATATTCTGAAGACCTATTATGCGCTGCCTGTGCCTGATTCCCTGCCCTCGGGAACCATTCAACTGCGTACCGGTTGCTACGGCTTGCATGACTTGCAACGGGTAGCATTGGAGGACGGGGGAGACGGTGTAGAAGTCGCTGCCTGGACGATGATGCCTGAACCCTGAGCGAGGATTTGCAGATAGGAGACGTATGGCGACCAAGGCATTTACAGGGAAGTTCTTCCGAATTGACTTGACGACTGGGGAAGTGCGTCTGGAGATGATTGCTGAGGCCGATGCCCGGACCTATTTCCTTGGCAGTGGATATGCCGCCCGGCTTTTCGCAGAGGAGATGGATCCAGACCTTGACCCCTGGGACCCGCAAAATCCTGTGTATGTCTTCACCGGATTATTCACGGGTACCTATGCGCCGACCGGCTGCCGTTCGACGTGGTGTGGGCGGAGTCCGTTGACGGGAACGTGGGGCGAGGCCAACGTCGGAGGGCACATCGGCGCAGAATTGCGGATGGCCGGCGTGGATGGTCTGGTCATCACCGGACGCGCCGAGAAACCTGTCTATCTCTACGTGCACGATAGCGACGCCGGCCCGGTATTGGAAGTTCGCGATGCCGGGGACATCTGGGGACTGGATACGTTTGATGCCTACGATGCCTTGTTGGCGGAGACCGATCCCAAGGCCCGGGCTGCCGTCATCGGGCCGGCCGGCGAGGCGTTGATTCCTTTTGCCGCCATTCTCCAGGGAGGGCGCGATCACAGCCGGGCCGCTGCCCGGGGGGGCATTGGGGCCTTGTTGGGCAGCAAGCGGGTGAAGGCGGTGGCGGCGCGGGGGAAACAACGACCCGATTATGCGGATAGCCGGTCGTTTCGGGCGATCGTGAAAGACCTCGTGCCCGTCATCCAGGCCAAGTCGAAGGGGGCGCATCTCTATGGCACCACGGGAGGCATGACGGGGACCGAGCACATGGGGGACTTGCCCATTCATAATTGGGCTGGCGGGTCTTTCGTTGAGGGCTCACACGCGCTTTCGGGCCAGGTGATGAAGGAGAAGTATTGGACGAAGGACACCTTCTGTTTCGCCTGTCCCATTGGTTGTGGCAAGCATCTGGAGATCAAGGAAGGCCCTTACGCGGGCGTCCGGGGGGAGGCTGCCGAATACGAAACCATAGCGGCCTTCGGATCGATGCTGGATATCGACGATCTGGAAGCGGTGAATAAAGCGAACGAGATCTGCAACCGCATGGGATTGGATACTATTAGCGCCGGGGGCGTCGTCGCGTTTGCGTACGAGGCTTTCGAACAAGGCTTGATCTCCCTTGAGGAGCTTGATGGTCAACCGCTACACTGGGGTGATCCCGCGGGGATGTTCAAGGTGCTCGCGTTGATTCTGAGCCGGGAGGGGGCCGGCGCCTATCTCTCGCAGGGTGTGCGCGTTGCTGCGGCGCACCTGGGGGCGAAAGCCGGGCATTATGCCGTACACGTCAAGGGATTGGAGATGGCCTGCCACGACCCACGGGCGTTCTTTTCGATGGCGGTGAGCTACGCTACTTCGAATCGTGGCGCCTGCCATCTGGAAGGGCTTACGTATTGGCCTATGTACGGGATCGATCCGGGCGCCTGGTACTCTACTCCATACGACCGGTTTTCGGACGAGGGCGCCGGCGTCCAGGCGAAAGCTTTCCAGGACTACCTGGGGCTTTACAATCCGCTGGGGTTGTGCAAGTTTGCAGGAAAAGTGGGGGCGTTCTACGAGCGGTTGCCGGACTTGATCAATGCTGCCACAGGCTGGGATATGGACCTGGAGGAGGTACGTCTGGTGGGGGAGCGGCTTTTCAATCTGAAACGGCTCATCAACACGCGCCTGGGCATCACGCGGGCCGATGATACGCTTCCCGGGCGCATCCTCGAAGATGCGCGCCCTTCCGGCATCGCGAAAGGAAGACTTCCGAATCTGACCGTGCAGTTGGAGGAATACTACGAGGTGCGCGGCTGGCTGCCTGATGGTCGCCCGTCGCCTGAGAAGCTCGCGGAGCTGGGATTGCAGACGTTTACGTAGCACGCTTTACATCCACCGGTATGGAAGGAGGTCACCCTGGCAGGCTTTCTGACGCCACAACAGTTAGTGATGGTGATTCTGGTCATGGCTCTAGGTGCATTGCTGCACGGCTCTGCCGGATTGGGCATCGGCTTGATCGGTGCGCCGTTGTTGGTCCTGATTGAACCGCGTCTGGTTCCGGGTGCGATTCTGTCATCGAGTCTGGCCCTGACGCTGCTCATGCTGTTGCGCGAGCGGCGTCACGTCGATTTCTTTGGCCTCAAGTGGGCGGTGGCGGGACGCATTGTGGGGACCTTGGCGGCGACCTACTTGCTGGTCAACTTGCCGGTTTCCGAGACGTCCGTAGTGATCGGAGTTCTGGTGTTGCTGGCCGTGGGGCTGAGTGTTGGCGGTCTGCGCATCAAGCGTAATACCGGCATTCTGATCGGCGCGGGTGTGCTCTCGGGCGTTATGGGCACCCTGGCTTCCGTGGGAGGGCCTCCTGTCGCCTTGCTATATCAGGACGAGAAGGGCCCCAGGATACGGGCGACGATGTCCGGGTTTTTCATCTTCGGCACCTTGCTTTCGCTCGCCTCACTCATTCTCGTCGGCCGGTATGACTGGCAGGATCTGCTGACGGCGTTGTTTATAGTTCCCGGCGTAGTCGTGGGGTTTTCCCTATCTGGCAGGGTGGCGCGGTGGATCGACAAGGGATATACACGGGCGGCCATCTTGTTCGTCTGTGGCGTCTCGGCGCTGGTGGTTATTCTGCGTCAAGTTCTATGAATTCCCTGTGAGTGGTATGACGTCGCATTTGGTTACTGGCGTCACGCGTGAAGAGGGTGTATTGCGACTGAAGTGTCTTGCCTGTGATGCATTGGCGCGTCCGGTCTACTATTGCGCTGCATTGACGCCGCATATCGTGGATGTGGCGCTGCATCCCTTGGGCCTGCACAATGACCCTGCGAAACTGCGATTACAGTTGCAGGCCGAAATCGACGCGACCGGTGCGGATATGTACGATGCGATCATCCTGGCCTATGGACTATGCGGCAAAGCCACTGCGGGCCTCAGATCTCGTTCTCTTCCCCTCGTCATGCCCCGTGCTCACGACTGCATCACGCTCTTTCTGGGGTCTCGCGAACGTTATGCACGGGAATTCAACGCGAATCCGGGAACGTATTGGTACGTCCAGGATTATGTCCAACGGAATCCACAGGGAGGCATCGCGCTCTCTCTCGGAACCGGCCTAGACACCGACCTGGATGCCGTCTACGCAACCTACGTCGCGAAATACGGAAAGGACAATGCGGATTACTTGATGGATGTGATGGGGGCCTGGCAACAGCACTACGATCGTGCTGTATTCATTGGTTTGGGCATTGGCGATGAAGACGCCGTGAGAACAGCAACCCAGGCTGAAGCCCGGCAACGTGGTTGGCGTTTCGATGCACTTGCCGGAGATTTGGTCTTGATCCGGCGTTTGCTGGAGGGAGACTGGGATGCGGATTTTCTCCAGGTTGCGCCTGGCCAGCAGGTTGTGATGCGCTACGACGAGACCATTGTCGATTGCGAGACTGTGTTGTGATTGAAGACTGCAACGTTCCACGATGGGCGAGTGCGTCAGGGTAGGTATTGCACTCGACGCAGAACGCTGCGCTTGTTGTATATTCTCTAATCTCGGGAGGTTTTCTGATGAAGAAGGTTTTCGTTGTTGAGAAGGCGGACAATGTCGGCACCGCCGTTGGCGAAGTGATCAAGGCCGGAGAGACGGTGGGCGCCGAAGGTCGCATCACCCAGCTCGAGGTCGTGGTCAATGCTGATATCCCCTACGGACACAAGGTTGCCATTCGTCCCATTGCCAAGGGGGAACAGGTGATGAAGTACGGTTTGAGCATCGGCACGGCTATTGAAGACATTCGGGTGGGAGATCACGTGCACATCCACAATGTGGAAAGCAATCGCGGCCGGGGCGACAAATTCGAGGCCGAACCGGACTGCGCGGAATGATCTTGAGGACGACACAGGTTCTCATTTCCAGCAAGACCAAACAAGTCCATGAAGGAGCATGACATGACTGAGTTTCTAGGATACGTACGCCCCGATGGTTCCGTGGGCATTCGCAACTACGTGTTGTTGTTGTCTGGGACGTTATATGCGAACAAGATCTGTGATTACATCTCCGGCATTGTGCCGAATACCATTTCCATCACACACCCACTGGGCCGCTGTCAGGTGCGTCCCGACCTGCGCATGACCCGCCGGTTCCTCTCCAATAGTGGTATGAATCCCAACATCGCAGCGGTAGTGGTCGTTGACCATTTCCGTGAGGAAGGTTGCACGGCCGAAGATATCGCCGGCGACATTCAGCAGGCAACCGGGAAGCCCGTGGCCACGGTGAATATTCGTGGATCCGGCGGATTTGTCAACGCCATGAGCCAGGCGTTGCATTACGCGGCGGACTATGCCCGGATGGTCAGCGACTTCCGGCGCGAGCCGGTTCCGGTTTCCAAACTGTTGATGGGGGTGGAGTGTGGAACCTCCGATACCACCTCCGGGTTGGCCAGTAACCCTTCTACCGGCATCTGTTCGGACCTCGTTATTGCGGAAGGCGGGCGGACCATCATGGCCGAATGTACCGAGTGGATGGGCTGCGAGCATTGGCTCACCAGCCGGGCAGAGACCCCGGAGATTGCCGCACAGATCGTCGCAGGCGTGCAGGATATCGAGCGGCGGGCTATGGCCAGCGGTGAAGACATTCGGGGCTCCCAGCCCACCGGCGACAACATAGTGGGTGGGTTGACCACCATCGAGGAGAAGTCGATGGGCGCGGTGAAGAAGGGCGGCAGCGCCCCGATTGTGGGGTATCTCGAAATCGCCGAACGGCCCACCAGCGCAAAGCCGGGGTTGTACCTGATGTACGGGCCGGGGCACGGCGGAGAATCCCTCAGCAGCATGGCGGCCGCGGGTTGCCAGGTGCTGGTCTTCAACACCGGCGGTGGACACACGTCTGCCCATCCCATCATGCCTACCATCAAGATCACGGGAAACGCACATTCGTTCGAGTTGATGAAGGACACCGTGGAACTGGACGTCAGCGGTGTGCTGCGGGGTGAGTTCACCATCGAAGCGTCGGGTCAGCGGGTGTTCGACGAGGTTATCGCCACGTGCAACGGGCGCCTGACCAAGTCGGAGACGTTCGGAGATCTCAACAGTTTCGCCATTCATCGCGTCGGCATCAGTATCTAGGGGAATCCGGCGGCTGGCGCCAGATGCAGCCGGCCGCCGTCTGTGATCGCATATCTATGCAGTAGGAAAGGAGTAACAAGATGAAGTTCTTTCTTGATAGCGCGCATGTCGATCAGATTGAATATGCGCTCGACATGTGGCATATCGACGGGGTTACAACGAATCCCAAACATGTTCAGGTTTCCGGAAAGCCCTTTATGACGGTCATCCGTGAAATCGCCGCTATCTTCAAAGGCACGGACAAGCCGGTCTCCGTTGAGGTTAACCCCCATTTCGACAAGTGGGAAGATATGGTTGCTCAGGCCCGCGTACTGGCAGCCATCAGCCCCAATTTCGTCATCAAGCTTCCGGCAACCCAGGCGGGCTTCAAGAGTATTGCCGAACTCAAGAAAGATGGCATCCGCGCGAACCTGACCCTGGTCTTTTCGGCGAGCCAGGCATTGCAAGCCATGCGCATGGGGGCGCATTTCGTGTCGCCGTTCCTGGGTTGGAAAGAATCCAACGGTGAAGAGACTTTCGGTATGTTGCGGGACATTGTGGCCATTCGCGACAACTTCGGCTTCGAGACCCAGGTTCTGGCCTCCGCCATGCGCAACGCTCGCCAGATCATCGATGCAGCGGCTCTGGGCGCCGACATCTGCACGGCGGGGTTTGCGGTGTATGAGGATGCCTTTGATCATCCCTACACCCACGTAGGTCTGGGAAAATTCCAGTCGTTCTGGGACAAGACCCCCTTCGAATAGGCTTTTGCCATCGTTGCCGGCAGCCGGATTGCTGTAGAAGAACCGGCTGCCGGTGAGTATGCCAGGGAGATGACAATGACATCCCTCAAACCCGGCAGAAAGTTGTGGATTCATGCGGGTATGGTCGTGCTTCTGCTCTGTCTGGGATTCGGATTGGTGCAGTTCTGCCGTTATGGGTGGGAGGTCATCACTTTCTCCTACCCGGTTGATTATGGCGAAGGGCCGTTGCTCGATCAAGTCCAGCGCCTTTCGCATGGTGAAAACATTTACCGTGCGGGCCTGGACACGTTCCCATTCACGATTTCCAACTATCCTCCGCTCTATGTGCTGGTTCAGGTCCCCTTCGCTGCCTGGTTTGGTCCCGCGTTCTGGTACGGTCGCGCGCTTTCGTGGGTGAGTACAGTCGTTGCCGGTGTGTGTCTCGCCCTGACGATTCGTGCGCTCACCCGTGATTGGCTGGCAGCCGTTGCGGGTGGGCTGTTGCTCCTGGCGGCGCCGCACGTGCTGGCCTGGTCGCCGCTTTTCCGCGTCGATGCGCTGGCGTTGGCGTTGAGCTGGGGAGCGCTGTTCGTCATTGCCCGTTGGCCGGGGCGCCGCTGGTCTCTGTTCGTCACGGCGGGGATGGTGTTAGCGGCGGTTTTCACCCGCCAGTCGTATGGACTGGCGGCGCCGTTTGCCGCGTTCGTCTGGCTGCTCCGGCATCATCCTCGCCATCGCGCCTTCGAGTTGGCCACGTGGACGGGAGGTGTAGGGCTGGCGCTCTTTCTGCTGCTCAACGCGCTGACCCGTGGCGGTTTCTATTTCAATATTGTCACCGCGAACGTGAACCGTTTCGAGATGCGGACGTTATTGAACCGGGCATTGGAACTGGTCGCCATGTTACCCTTGCCCATGGTGTTGGCGTTGGTTTTTCTGGCGTTGGGGCGCAGGGCCGCTTTGCCGGGATGGTGGCTGGCTGCACCCTATCTCGTCGGGGCGGTGATCTCCGGCGCCACCATCGGGAAGATCGGTTCCAACGTGAACTACTTGCTGGAATTATGCGCGGCGCTCAGCTTCATCACGGCGTGGATGCTGGCCTGGGTGCGGAACGTTTTCCTACAGGGGACTGAAGTCAAGAGCAGCGTCGCGCGAACCGTGTTAACCGTAGTACTGCCGTTGCTGCTGGCGGTGCAGGCCTATGCGATGATCACCTCGGATGCCGGGTATGCCCCAACCATTCGCCGCCAGGTTGCCAACGCCTTCGAACAGGAATTGCTCCTTGACATGGCGGCGCTTACCGATGGTCCTATCCTCACGGGCCAACACATGGGGCTGTTGGCGCTGGCAGAACGCCCGATCTATCATCAACCGTTCGAAATGCGACAACTGGCTGCAAGTGGCGTGTGGGATCAGACGCCTTTCCTTGCGGCGCTTGAACAGCATTACTTCGCCAAAATCCTGATGTTCCGGCCTCCAGGTTTCCCTTTGGAGGAACGGCGTTGGACGCCCGAGATGTTGTCGGCGATCGATACGCATTACCGGCCTATCCACAACATTGGCGCAACCGTGGTTTACGTTCCACGAGGGGAGTGATGTCCTGGCGTTACCCCACATGCAAAGGCGCAGTGGCATTTACTATGTTTGAACGGCAGCTATCGTGATGAGTAAGGGAGAGTGGATGATGCACCTTAGAGAACGTGTTCTGGCGGCTTTGCACTATGAGACGACCGATGTGTTGCCCTATACGCTTCCCATTGAGGAGGAAGTGGTCCTACGGCTGGATGCCCATTACGGGGGCGCTGCGTGGCGTGAGCGATTGCAGCAGCATCTTGCCCTGATCAGTGTACCGGCTCTCGGTGTGCGCACCGACGTTCCCGAACGGTATACGGACCCTTTTGGGACCACCTGGCGCACCGACCGCCGCCCTTATCATCTGGAGATTCCCGCGCTTACCGAGCCAGACCTCAGCGGCTTCGTCTGGCCGGAGATCGACGCGCTTTGGGATGCGGACATCATTGCGCAGCAGATTGCAGCGGCGCAAGCAGAGGGTAAGTTCATTGTTGCAACCACCGGGTTTGGTATTTTCGAGCGTTCCTGGGCGCTGCGGGGGTTCGAGAACGCCATGACGGATATGTTGTTGGAACCCAAGTTCTACGAGGCGCTGCTGGATGGCATTCTGCGAATTCACCTGGAGATCGTCGCGCGCTTTCTGGAATTGCCCGTCGATGGTATCTTGCTTTCGGATGACTGGGGCGACCAGCGGGGTGTGATCATGGGCCCGCGCTTGTGGCGCAAGTTTATCAAGCCGAGGGCCGCGCAGTTCAATGCTGCCGTCCACGCGGGTGGGAAGTGGACCTTTCAGCACTGCTGTGGGAGCGTATTCGACATCATCCCCGAAATGATTGAAAATGGCCTTGACGTGTTGGAATCGCTGCAACCTGAAGCGATGGATGTTTACGAGATCAAGCGCCGGTACGGGCAGCAGTTGCGCCTGTGGGGTGGATTGGGTACACAGCATTTGCTTCCCTTTGGCGCCCCTGAGGAAATCCACGCAGAGGTCGCGCGGCTGCGGAACGAGTTGGGGCGTGGCGGCGGCTATATTCTGTCTCCGGCCAAGGCCCTGATGCCAGAGGTGCCCACCGAGAATGCCGTTGCCGTCGTGGAAGCGTTTCTGGACGCCTAAAACTGGGGCGCGCTTGCGCCGGTAGCCGGGAGGCGTTTCTTTCTTGGGTAAAAAGTAGATAAAGAGCTTGAAGAGTACCTTGATGCCCTATCCCTGTGCAGCGCCGTCACTCCCCCCCCCGCTTCGCTTGGGAAAAGTTTCCGAGTGGTGTCTGCGGAAGCTATCCCGAGCTTGTCATTGTGGGGTTTGGAAGTAGACTATTAAGACGTGGCGGCAGGAATCGCTCCTGCCGGTGAGACTATGTCGAGGAGGCTGAGATGCCATTTCGTATTGGTGTACCTGAACTGATTCTGGTCCTGGTCATCGCAATTCTGATTTTCGGCCCTGGACGGATCTCCAAACTGGGCGGGGAGTTGGGTAAAAGCATCAGTTCTTTCCAACGAGAGATGAAGAAGAGCGAGAAAGAAGCGGACTCGGCTGCCGAAGCCGATGAAACCACAGATGCTTCTTGATTTAGCAAGCGAAATAGCGCCGCGCATCCCCCGTGAGGATGTGGGTTGGGTGTTGGCTGCTTCATAACGGACACGCTATATGGATCTGTTCAATATTGGCGGCCCCGAACTGTTGGTTCTGGTGCTCATCGGCTTGTTGCTGTTCGGTCCGGAAGACGTCGTCAAGATCTCCCGGAAGCTGGGGGGATACTTGCGTTCCGCGCAGCGTATGTGGGCGGACCTGCGCTCGGCCGTAGAGATCGATTTGATGGAGGAAGAGGCTACTACCCGGCGCCAGGATGAGAAGCCGCTGCGTAAATCCCGGCCGGCGGCAACGCAGGCCGCCGGTACCTCCAAAACGCATGAGGTCGACGAAGCAGTCATTGCGCCGGATAGCGATGTGATCGAGACCAGCGAGAGCGAAACGCCTCGCGCACTTCTGCCTGAGGAGATCGCGCCGGTGAATGTGGCGCCCATGGAGACGGCAACTCGCGAGATCGCGGCTGACCAGATGGCGCCTTCAGACACTTCCCCTGAAAACGATGGACGACAAACAACAGACCTTCCTTGAACATATAACTGAGCTGCGCACCCGGCTTTTCCGCTCGGTTGTGGCGTTGTTAATCGGTGCGGTGATCGGGTCGTTCTTTTCGTCCCGGGTTATTGCCTTTCTGGTGTCGCCTGTGGGGTTGGAAAACGTCATTGTGTTGAGTCCCACCGAGGCGCCGGTTATCTATTTCAAGGTGGCGCTCTTTGTGGGGCTGCTCCTGGCGCTGCCTTATATCCTTTTCCAGATTTACGGGTTTGTCGGCCCCGGGCTTTATCCCAACGAGGAACGGTTTTTCTTGCTGACAGTTCCCGGCGTGTTGGTGCTCTTTGCGTTGGGCGCTACCTTCACCATGACGATCCTGATTCCGTTCAGCCTCCCGGTGTTGATGGGGTTTCTGCAAGGCATTGTCATGCCGACTTACTCGTTGGAACAGTACCTGTCATTTGTGACGACGTTGTTGCTCTGGATGGGGTTATTGTTCCAGACGCCGCTGGTCATCTATGCACTGGCGCGGTTGGGAATCGTGAAGCCCGCGTTTCTGAAGCAAATCCGCAAGTTCGTCGTGTTCGGTGCGGCGCTCCTGGCAGCTGTGATCACGCCCACCACAGATCCTGTCACGATGTTGCTGGTGACCGGCCCTTTTATCATTTTGTACGAGATCGGTATTGTTCTCGCGGGACTGGCAGTGAAACAGAAGACCGGGCGGGAAGCGGCGGCTTAACAGCCGCGACTTGACTGGCGTGGCTGTTTCAGTGTGTAGCGCGGTGGCCCATCCAGAAGCGCTGCCAATCTCCCTTGCTGCCCTGAATTGCCAGGAACGTATATAGGCTGGCCGTGAAGAACCCCAGCGTCATCATCAGAACTACCCACAGAACGGATACTGCCGGAGATTTCTCGCGATAGACAATCCAGACCGAGAAGAGCGTGAACCCGACGTAGAGATCCACCAGCGACACAATGCCCCACGGCATCGCAAGCAGCCGACTACCTTCTCCGGCGAAGTCTCCCTGGGTGAATCCATAGACGAGGATTCCGGTCATGGCGAGGAGCCCGACCAAACTGATGATTCTGGCAATTCTCATGAATCTGTCTCCTGAGCTACACGTGCGTTGTCACGAAGGTGAATCCCACGACGCCCGGTCCGATGTGGGCGCCGATGGCGGGCGTGACGTTGACGCACATTGTGGGGCTGTCTTGGGGAAAGAGCTCGGCCACTTGTTCTCCTAGCGCCTGGACCTTTTCGATGGCATTAGTGTGAACCATGGCCAGGGTCTCGAAAGGCGCCGAGCTTCGGACTCTGTCGAGAACCCACTGTAACGCCGACTTCCAGGTGCGCGCGCGTTCCATGTTGATGACGTCGGCGTTCATGGAAAGCAAGGGCTTTACCCGCAGTAGCGCCCCCATCAAAGCCTGGAAACGCGAGAGGCGCCCGCTCCGCTGCAGGAAGGTCAACGTCTCGACGGCGGCGACGGTGTGGACGCGAGGTTTCAAAGCGTCCACAAGCGCCGTGATCTCTGACAGTGGGAGTCCTTGAGCAGCAGCTTTGGCGGCTTCGAGCGTAATAAGTCCGGTGCCCAGTGTCAGCTGACCTGAATCGATCACCGTCACCGGGAGGGGCTGGGTGCCTTCGACGGCAAGCCGCGCGACGTTCACGATGTTGCTGAGTTTGGCCGAAATGTGCACCGAGATCACGGCGTCAGCGCCATCATCGGCAAGCCGTTGATAAACTTGTGCAAAGGTTCCGATACCCGGCGCTGATGTAGTGGGCGGCGGATTGTACAGGGGAAGCTGTTCGTAGAACTCCTGGCGGGTGATGTCAATACCGTCTTTGAGACTACGCTCGCCCATGTTGATGTAGACCGGAATCACGGTAATGTCATAACTATCGATGAGGGATTGCGGTAGATCACTGGTGCTGTCGGTCACAATTTTGATCGTCATCTTGAACCTCTCTGGATGTGAAGTCGAAATCCATCAAGCAATGTCTCAAAGGATAGCCGGCACATTGGCCAGTGTCGTCCGTTCTCTGAGGAGCCGGTCTAGCGTTTCCACGCCTTCGTACAGCGTATTCCCTAGATAAATGCCGGAAACACGTTTTTGCCAGCGGGGATCTTCGGCAAAGATGCGTCCCCCAAAGGCAAAGATAGGATGCCCACTTCTTGCGGTCGCCGGGAACCAGGTAGGCCAGTCTTGCAGGGCTCTGGCCGTCTCTTCTCGCATGGCGACCAGAACGACTGCTGGCGGGTTCACCTGTTTCACCAGAGCCGCCAGATCTTCCAGCGGGGTAGCTTGACCCAGGTAGGTAACCGGCCAGCGCCGGCGGCGAATCAACACCGCTAACATCAAGAGGCTGGTATCATGCCACTCGTTCGGCGCGCACGTCATGACGATGGGCGATACCGGAAAGGGAGGCGGGCCTGATGCCAGCCACATCACCAGTCTTTGGTGAAGATATTGCGTGATCAAGTGCTCTTCGGCGATGCCTATCCGGTTTTCCGTCCACGCCTGTCCGATATCGTGCATCAACGGGATCATCATGTCCAGGATCAGGTCTTCGATTGGAAAAAGTACGAGCGTCTCCCCCAATATCTGGTCAGCCTCGGTGGTGTTTCTGGCGAGCAGCGCTTTTTCTAGCCTCTCCTTGAGAGTACTTAGCGAGGTATGGGCTGCCCTGCGCGGCATCGCTTCCTTCGTAATAAGTAAAGGCTCCTCGAGAAAACGTCCTTGTCCTTCCAGATCGCGCAAGGCCTGGACGGCGTGTCGTGTTTGCATGCCTTCATCGATGCGCGCCTTGACCCATTGCAGACGAATAACCTCCGTTTCAGAGTATAGGCGGTGGCCTCCTTCTGTACGCTCTGCTTCTGGAAAACTGTAGCGCCGTTCCCAGGCTCTCAGTGTCGCGACTGGTATCCCCGTCATCCTTGTGACGGCGCCAATATTATAGATCGCTTTGTCTTCCTGGCGTAACTCCGGCCTCTCTGCCATGCCGACGTACTCCTCTTTGGATTCAAGACACAGGTCTTCGATTGTGAATATTCTATCATGGTTCTGTATATATGTCAAGTATTTCTATACAATTCATGTCCAAAACATTGACATTAGGATGGAAACGTGCTATACTTACTTTAATGTCCAAATCACATGGTACAGTTTTATCATGGAATGTGAAGAGCCTCATACAGTTCTGAAAAGGTCACCGAGATGGCCGTGAAGGGGGCGTTTTTGTTGTGCTGGTTAGGTATAGATGAGGCGTCTGTGTAGGACGTTTTCGCAAAGAATGCTCTACGTCCTGTGAAACCGGCTTGAGGTTGCTGAGGATTCGGATGAATATCTTTGTGTTGAGTGAGGATTCAGTAGTTGCTGCGCACATGCAGTGCGACCAGCATGTAGTCAAGATGCCGCTCGAGACGGCGCAGCTACTCTGCACCGCCTACCCGGATGGCGTCGCTCCATATCGCTGGACGCATTACGCCCATCCTTGCGCCGTCTGGACGCGCACCTCGCGAGAAAATTACCTCTGGTTGTTGGCGCATGGTCGCGCCCTGAGCGCCGAGTATCGGTTTCGTTATGGCCGGGAGCACAAATCCAGGGACGTGATAGAATGGTGTGCCGAACACATCGACGACATCGACTTCCGTGAGCCAGGCCAGACGCCGTTTGCTCTTGCAATGACTGGTCGCTATAAACGCAATGACGCCGTACAGAGCTACCGCACATTTTATCTTCTTGACAAGAGCCGGTTTGCGCGCTGGAATCATGGGCGGGCTATGCCAGAATGGTACCGGTATGGCCTTGAGAGGATGCAGTCAGAGGAGGTTGGATATGAAATGGCATGATGTTTTGGCGTCTGATCAGCTTCCCACAGGGAGCCGTGTGGTGGTGAGCGTAGAGGGACATGACGTCTTGTTGCTCAATCACGAAGGACAGATTTATGCAACGGCGCTCAAGTGCCCGCACATGGGCGCTTCCTTGAAGAAGGGGAAGGTCGTCGCTGATAGTATCGTCTGTCCTTTACACCGGAGCGCTTTCGATCTGGAGACCGGCGATGCCAGATCGTGGGCGCCTTGGCCCCCTCTCGTGGGGAAGGTGTTGGGCGCCGTATCGCCGGAGAAGGCCCTGACCGTATTTCCGGTCCGGGTCGAGGATGGGCGGGTGTGGGTTGGGTTCGAGGACGGTATCACGGAAGGCGCCGGTTAAGCGTTCGGTAAATTACAGGGATGTC
>JAFGNR010000272.1 GCA_016926915.1 Anaerolineae bacterium | reverse complement strand
GCGCCGGCTCCGAAAAGGACGATCGGGCGCCCCGATTGCCCTATGTTTTTCGCCATGCGCAACCACGTCTCGAAGAAGTCCCGGTAATGGTTTTCGGGATCATTGAATGCATCCTGCCAGAGTATATCCTGCTCCAATAGCACTGCGTCTTGAAAACGTCCGGTCAACGCCAGGAGTGTCGCCGTCTTGCCGGCCCCGCTGGGACCGCCCACCAGTAACAAGGGCAGCTGTCTAAAGGGATGGCGCCCTCCGCATTCCGGGCATACTGCAAAGGGGCCTTGGGGATCGATCGTTTTGTCGGCGCGATAGGCGCTACAGTTAGGACAGACGTTGAACATTCCCTATTCCCGCATCAAGATGAACAGGTTGGCCGGGTCTACCAAGGTGTACTCGCCGGAACGATCATTGATCCGCAGCTGGATGGCGTGTACAGCTTCCGGAAAGGCGTCGTTGCCGACGCCAACGGATTCCCCGGCAGCGTCATAGGCGCCAAATCCCACGCTCTCCGCATTTGCCCAAATCCACTCGAAGACCTCGGCCTCTTCAGAAGCGGTCTTGACTTCCTCGAGCCGTTTGAACGCCGCCCTCGCCGAGAATGTCGGGAACGCACATCCGGCAGACAGGGCGCATAAAGCAACCAGCGCCAGACCTAGATAGTATTTCATGCAGCACACTCCTTTGATTAGGGCAACTGCGCTGCCCAGATGGTGAAGAAGGCTACGAACAGATGGATGAGAAATGGATAGCAGAAGGAGCGGGTCTTCCAGCCAATCCACCCGAACGCTGAGCCGCCCACAATGCAGCTCAGCGTCTCGATTTGGGGTTTGGTCAGATGCGCCAGGGTGAAGATAATGGCCTGGAACAGGATGGCCCAGTCGCTTCCCATAAGATCGGCCAACAGAATCAACAGCAGCCCGCGAAAGAAGAATTCCCAACCGATCAAGTCCTGGGCGGTGAACCACAATGTCCCCCAGAACCCGTGATCTGACCAGAAGCGCGTATAATAGCGTTGGAAATCCGGTCGCTGGGCGATGAACCAGATGATGGGGGCCATGAGCAGGCAGCCGCCCACGGTCAGGAGCAGGCCCAGTTTCCAGTTGCCGAGGCGGAACCCGTAATGCGCCGGTGAGCGTCGAAACACCCATAAAAGCAACAGGGGGATGACCAGGTAGAAGAGCAAACTGTCTTTCTCTTTGCTCCCCAGGTAGTCCTTGTAGAAATCCAGGACGATAGCCAGGGTGGCGTAGACCAAAAGGGCTGCGCTTTTCCAATCCTCGCGCAGGGAAACACGTTGGGTTGTTTGCATAGGTATATCCTAATGTGTATACGTTGCTTGATCACTGTGAACAGGTCCATTATAGCCGGGCAGGAGATTTTTAAAACCTTATGCTTGGCTTCCCCGAACGAATTGACTTTTTCACCACTGAGAGACCTGGAGGACAGTAGACCTTACGGTCGTTGGCGCGCTCTCAGGTTTCCCAACCTGCGCGGTTAGGTAGGCTTTTTCCAGGAGCGTCATGCCTGGCCGCTTGACAAATCGGTTGCGAAAACGCTGTAGTATGGTATACTGCCTGACGTGTGTAAGAGGTTTTGTCATTGTCTGACGAATTCGGCAGTTGAAAGGAGATTCTGGTAGTGCTGAGCAAGACTGAGAAGACACAGATCATTCAAGATTATGCACGCACGCCGGACGACACCGGTTCGCCGGAGGTACAGGTAGCTCTGTTGACCTATCGCATTCTCGATTTGACCGAGCACCTGAAGGTCCATAAGCACGATGAGCATTCTCGTCGCGGCTTGTTAAAGATGGTCGGCCAACGCCGCCGTCACCTGGCCTATCTCCAGCGGATTAATCCTGATCGATACCGGCAGTTGATCCAGCGGCTTGGTTTGCGCAAGTAAGCGCGAGACACAGTAACTTGGATGAGAACGAGTAGATGCGGCTTGCCCATCTACTCGTTTAAGTAAATATCAAAAGATTATAGCTGACTGGTAACCTTGTCGAGGTGAAGGTAGGAATTGGGGAGTGGGGCGCACGGAGTTGCGCAGTATTTCCCAGTTTCGGACCTTCTGCTTTACTGGTAACGCCAGTCTGTAGGAGGTTTCTAATGCAAAAGGAACATACGTTTACCGCCCAATTGGGCGACCATACCATTTCCCTCTCGACCGGCAAACTTGCCGCGCAGGCCGGTGGGGCTGTCATTGTGCAGTCTGGGGAAACGGTGTTGCTGGCCACCGCTACGATGTCGCGGTCTCCCCGCGCGGGGATCGACTTCTTCCCGTTGACGGTGGATTTCGAAGAGCGTCTGTATGCTGCGGGGCGTATCCCCGGCTCGTTCTTCCGTCGTGAGGGTAGACCCTCGGAAAAGGCCATTCTGACCAGTCGCCTGGTCGATCGCCCCCTTCGCCCGCTGTTCCCCAAAGATCTGCGTAACGATGTGCAAGTCATTCTCATCGCATTGTCACAAGGGGATGAGCAACACGCCGACACGTTGGGGATCCTGGCGGCATCTGCGGCCCTGACAATTTCTGATGTGCCCTTCGAGGGGCCGATCGCCGCTGTACGGATCGGTCAAATCGATGGTCAACTGGTGGTTAACCCCACGATTCCTCAAATGGAGGAGAGCGACCTCGATCTTCGGATAGGTGCGAGCGCCGATGCCATTATCATGGTCGAGGCTGGCGCCAGTGAAATCGACGAGAGCACCATGGTCGAAGCCATGATGCTGGCGCATGAGTCCATCCAGGGCTTGATCGAAGTACAGAATCAAATGCGCGCTGCCGTGGGGAAACCCAAGCGCGATTACCAGCCTTTCATGACTCCGGAGGCCTTATTCACCAGGGTCGAGGCGCTGGCGAATGACCCGTTGCGTGAGTTGCTCGCGACGACGCTGCTCAAAGGGGAACGTATCGAGGCGCTCAATGCCATCGAAGCCGAAGTTCACGAGGCGCTTGCAGAGGAAGCAGAGGCCAATGCGTGGACGTCCGGCATGATCAATGAGGCCTTCCACGACGTCTTCAAGAATCTGGTGCGTGCCCGTATCTTGGATGAGGGCATCCGCCCCGATGGTCGCGACTCCCGGACCATTCGCGAACTCTCGGCCGAGGTTGGCTTGTTTCCCCGACCCCACGGTACCGGGCTTTTCAACCGGGGGGAGACGCAGGTCCTCAGCCTTGCCACTTTGGGTATGCCCGGCGAGCAACAGGAACTTGATGATCTGTTCCCAGAGGAAACCAAGCGTTACATTCATCACTATAACTTCCCGCCTTACTCCACCGGAGAAACCTGGCCCCTGCGGGGTCCCAAACGTCGCGAGATCGGGCACGGTGCGTTGGCGGAACGCGCGTTGATTCCGGTGCTCCCCTCCAAGGAGGAATTCCCCTACACGATCCGCGTCGTGAGTGAAGTCATGTCTTCCAATGGCAGCACTTCGATGGCTTCCACGTGCGGCAGCACCCTGGCGCTGATGGATGCCGGCGTCCCGATCACCGCGCCGGTGGGCGGCATTGCCATGGGATTGGTCAGTGATGGCGCGCGTTACCGCGTACTCACCGACATCCAGGGGATGGAAGACCATCTGGGGGACATGGATTTCAAGGTCACCGGCACCCGCAACGGCATTACGGCCTTGCAGATGGATATCAAGATCAAGGGGGTCACCCGCGAAATCTTGAAAGAGGCGCTGGAACAGGCGCGGCTGGCGCGGCTGGAGATTATTCAGGTTATCGAAACGGCGCTTCCTGCGCCCCGGGTTGAGCTGTCCAAGTATGCGCCCAAGATGCTTAGCACGCAGATCGATCCGGAGAAAATCGGGGCGCTGATCGGCCCCGGTGGAAAGAACATCCGGGCGATTCAAGAGAAGTATGGGGTCAAGATCGATATCGAGGAAGATGGCACGGTCTTCATTGCCGCAACCGGTGGGGAGGGCGCCGATCAGGCCCTTCACTACATCGATGCCATGATGGAGACGCCTGAACAAGGTAAGGTCTATTCAGGGCGTGTTGTCCGTATTGCAGACTTCGGAGCCTTTGTGGAGATCTTGCCCGGCACCGATGGCATGGTTCACATTTCTCAGCTCTCCGATCATCGTGTTGAGAGTGTGAGTGATGTGATCGAGATCGGGGACGAAGTTCTGGTCATGGTAACCGCCATTGGGGCGGATGGTAAGATTCGTCTTTCGCGCCGCGCCGTTCTCGAGGGGTGGACTCTCGAAGAGGCGCAGGAGCAAGACCGCCCTTCCGGCGGAGGGCAACGGCAAAGTGGTCCGCGACGGCCGCGCCGTCGCTAAGTGGCTTGTTGGTCTTGGTTCTAAACTCGATTTAAGGAGTAACCCTATGAGCGAGCCAAAATTGGAGATTCTTGCAGAGACGGAAATGTATGGGGTTCTGGCTACTTTTGACGAGTCCGGCGACCGCCTTTACCATCTGGAACTGGGAACGGTCACGGTGCATCTCCTGGAGGAGGAGTGGCAAGAATTCCTGGAGCTAATGCGTCAAGCGATGCGTTGACCTCAAGCTCATCAGACGTAGACGTAGATAGCGCGGGAAGGCCCACTTCCCGCGCTATGTTTTCGATGCGCTATGTCTCTCTTGCTCTC
>JAFGNR010000271.1 GCA_016926915.1 Anaerolineae bacterium | reverse complement strand
GCCGAGTATTCACGACTCGCCACGTTCCGGTTGGGAAGATAATCCGATACGCTGTCCAAGGACCCTCTCGTAGACAGTCAGGGTTTCCTGCGCGGCCTTGCGCCACGTGAAGGTGCGCGCCCGTTCCAGGCCGGTTTGCACCAGGGATGCTCGCAACGTCGCATCCGTTGCTATCCGGCGGAACGCTGACACCAGCGTATCGACGTCATCGGGATCCACGAGCAGGCCGGCATCGCCGACTACCTCAGGCAGGCTGGCCCGGCCAGCGACCACCGGAGGCGTGCCGCACTGCATGGCCTCCAACGCCGGCAGGCCAAACCCTTCGTAGAAAGATGGCATCGCCAGCAGCAACGCGCCATTATATAACGCCGCCAGATCCTCGACCGGCACACGCTCGATGAAATGGGTCTGGTCCGCCAGCCGGCGCGCCGCGATTCGTTCATAGATTTCGTCATAGAGCCACCCCGGACGTCCGGCAATCACCAGCTGCCGAGGTTCTCCCAAATCGCGCAACCGGGCTACCGCCTCCACCAGCGCAGGCAAGTTCTTGCGTGGCTCCCACGTGCCGACGAAGAGCACGTAACCACGTTCCAAGCCATAACGAGCCAGGACGGCTTGCGTGGCCTCAGAGGACAACGGGCGAAAGACCGGATCGGCCGCCAAGTGCACCACCGTCACACGTTCCCGCTTGACGCCCAGACGCGCTTCGAGATCCTTCCGGGTAGCCTCAGAATCAGCAATGATGCCGTCGGCCTCACGGACCGCCCATTGGATTTGGTCGTTGTAATAGCGGCGTGCATCTGCGGTGAGATAGTCCGGGTAGTAGAGGAAGTTCAAATCGTGCACCGTGATCACGCGCCGCTGCGCGCCCCACGCCGGGGGAATGAAGTCTGTGCTGTGGAACAGTTCGAAACGCCGGGGCCAGAGCTCTGCCCCCAATGCCCACCGCTCGAACCGGTTGTGAGGCGGCGTCCAGGCCCGGCCGGTGCGAACACCGGTAAGGGGTAAGGGAGTTTGCTCCTTGCGGTGATACACGAGGTGCAGCGTCCCGGCGGGCAACAGCGGCGTCAGATGGCGGGCCAGTGCGCGCCCGTAGCGCGAGATGCCGCCGGGCGCATAGGCGTGCAGGCGCAGGTCAAGCCCGATCCGCACCGGTTTGCTCCGCATCCAACATCGCAGCCACGACTTGCGTAATCTTCCGATCGGTCGCCGCCATCGGCAATGCGTGCAAGGTCGCCAGATCGGCCCACATGAAATCGTCGCACTCAAGACAACGGGGCGTCCCTTCTGCCAGGCGACAACGAAACGCATGCAACGTAATACGGAAATGCGTGTAGGCGTGCTTGAGCCTCGTGAGATGCACCCCCACATCCACCAGGATATCCATCTCCTCTTTCAACTCCCGGCGCAGCGCGACTTCCAACGTTTCGCCATCCTGGCGCTTGCCGCCAGGGTACTCCCACAGACCGCCGAGCATATCATCGTGGCGACGCTGCGCCACCAACACACGCCCATCGTCGCGCACGGTCACCGCTGCCGCCACATCGTAGTGCGGGATCACCTTGCGGGGCTTGGGAGCGGGATAGTGGGCCGGTTCACCCTCCTGGCGCCCCAGACAGAAGTCGCGCCAGGGACAGAGCAGGCATTGAGGCGTCTGCGGGCGGCAGACGGTCGCCCCCAATTCGATCAGCGCCTCGTTGAAGATCCCCGGCGCCTCTTCCGGGAGTAACACACAGACAGCCGTCTCCAACGTCGCCGGCGAAGGAGTCTCCAGAGCTAGAACCCGCGCCATCACACGGCGGACATTACCATCGACCGCCGGCGCCGGGATGCCGAAGGCTAAGCTCGCAATCGCCCCGGCGGTATACGGTCCGATGCCCGGCAGAGCACGCAATGCTTGCACATCGGCAGGCAGCCCGCCGCCGTACACAGCGACGATCTCGCGAGCCGCCCGGTGCAGCGACCGCGCCCGGCTGTAGTACCCCAGGCCCTCCCAGAGCTTCAGCACATCCTGCAAAGAGGCCTCAGCCAGAGAATGTAGGGTAGGGAACCGCGCCATGAACCGGAGGAAGTAATCGCGCACCGTCTCCACCTGGGTCTGCTGGAGCATGATCTCCGAAACCCAGACGCGGTACGGCGTGCGTTCGCGACGCCAGGGTAGGTCGCGGGCCTGGGAAGCAAACCAGCTCAAAAGCCGTTCCCGGGCTTCAGACCGGTGCACGATGAGGTGCGCGCGCAGCGACTCGGCAAGTGCCATGCAACTCAACAGCCGGGGTCAGCGAAGCGCCAGTTCCGGGGTCGGCGCCGTCTTGTGCACCCACACCCACGTGCCGGGACTCGAGTCGCTACTCATCACGATCCGGGCATCTTCAGGGGCGTAAGGCGCCGTCCAATCGAAAAGCCACTTGGCGTCCAGCGGTGACAGATTTACACAGCCGTGACTGCGCGTGAAACTGAAGGCATCATGCCAGTAAGCCGTATGCAAAGCATAGGCCCCGTTGAAATACTGCGTCCACTGGACATCTTCGAGATAATACCATGCCGGACTTGCCGGCCCTGAATCCTGATTGGTCATGGGCGCCGAAGGCAGCTTCGACCAGATGCGGGTCAAGCCGTTGGGGGTCCAGGTATGCGGGCGCCCTGACGATACCAACGTCGCAAATACCATGCGATCCCCCTCGTAGGCTGCCAGCGTCTGCTCGAAAGTATTCACCTCGATCCACTTTTCGCCGGGCGCCACCCCTTCCGGACGCGGGTCTACATCCACGCGAGAGACGAACGATTGCTCGACCCACTGGTCTGCCCCCACCATATACCACAGGTCTGATCCCAGCGGCTCCTGCGCAAAAATGGCGACCACCTGATAGCGCGATAACGTCTCCCCGGTGGACGCCCCCCCGGGCACCGAGGAGGCTTGCACCCACTGGTTAATCCAGGCAAAGGGGTATTGCGGCTGCTCGTGCAAGACGACGCCGCTAAACCGCGAGGGATTGGCAAATCGCAGATGGGCTTCCTGGACAAATTCTCCGGGATTGATCTCGTACCAGACCTGCCCATTATAATCCGTGCGCCCCATCACACTGACCCAATTGTCGCCAGCCTGGAAGGCCCGCTGTGGTTCGAGACCGGCCTCGGCTTCTGCAGGATGGGCATAAGTATAGGCGGGGAGACCCGAGACATAGGCAAATGTGAACTCGGTGACCGCCCCATCCTCAGCCTCCAATTCCTCGACCGGCAACACCGGCAGAGGATCCGGCAGCTGGGTACGCAGGTACTCCAGACGCACCTTGCGCCCGCCGGGACTGAAAGAGGGGCAGCGCTCGGGATAGCGCAACGTCATGTCGCGGGTGCAGAGATAGTCGCCTGTGACGTCATCGACAAACAATTGGTAAGAGGTATCTGCTAGCGGCGCGGCAGCCACCGGCGCCGCCCACAACAGAAGCAAAACAAACGAGAGCCAGATCCATTGATAACGATTCATCATGCCCTTGTACCTTCACTGAGACGCCTTGTCATCGCGACGCCATCTGCGGGCGCCTTTGGAGAGGATTATACCACAAGCGTACAACGCTATAGAATATAGACGTTTCATCTTGCCGGTTTGTTCCTTCTGCCTATAATCAAGGACAATGAAATCCAAATCTGATTCCTGGGTAGAGGAGTCATCCGGTCGAGGATCATCATGAACCTGTTGCACGAAACACTGTCCCTGCTGACGCAGCCGCCAGGCGACCTGGTCTATTTCCTGGTCACGCTGTTTGCCCTTCAACAGATGCTCGTCGCCGCGTTGGCCGTGAAACGCGCCGCTCCAGAGAGGCCCTTGGGCCGGCGGTGGGTGGTGGCCGCGGCGGGAATGCTGTTGGGGCGGGGTGTCTTGCTCATCATCGGTCTCCTGGGGACGGCAGAGGTCATCCAACCCGTGGCCATCCTGCCACCCGTCGAGCGCTGCGTGACCGCGACCAGTATCCTCCTGGTAACGTGGGCGCTGTTGGGGCGCCGCGCCGCTCGCTGGCAGACCTGGACGGCCGCCGCGCTCATCGTCGCAGCAGTGGTATTCTGCGGCTACGACACCGTGATGTGGCGCCCGCTGTCCGGAACCGGCATAGCATACAATCTCACGCTCTACGCCTGGGTCTGGGATCTTGCCTCGGTGCTACTCCTGGGATTGGCAGTTGTCGCGACCCTGATGCTACGCAGCGGCGAGTGGGAATGGTCGCTAGGCATCCTGGGCTTCTGGCTGTTAGGGCGAGGTATGCAACTGGCCTGGCCCGACCCGGCGCTGCACATCTCGGGATGGGAACGGCTGGCGGAGCTGGTCGTGCTGCCGCTGTGGGCCACCCTGGTCCAGCGGCTCCAATCCAACCAGGCAGAAACATCGCAATCGCCGGGCCGCGCCGGGCTGGTCAATACCGGCAGTCTGGACGTTCAGGGATTTCAGGAACTTTTCGAACGCATCGAAGGTGCGCGCGAACTCGAGCCCTCGTTGATCATTGCATCTTCGCAGCTGGCAAAACTATTCACAGCCGAAATGTGCGCCATCGGCCTGCTAGAAGAAGCTCAGCCCCTCCGCATCCGGGTCCCGGCAATTCATCCGCCCACGGGTCTGCTCGAGGCTCCCATCCTGGATCTGACCGATTTCGATGCACTGATCGAGGCATGGGAAGCGCGGGAACCCTACGTCGTGCAGCCGCCTCACCTCCCAGACTGGTTGGATGAGCTCTACCATGAACTGGGATTCCACGAATCCGGCCCGCTGCTGATGCTACCCCTGTGTCATGATCAGACATGTGTGGGCGCAGTCTTCCTGGGGAATCCTGACTCGCGCCTCCGGTGGGAGGTGCGAAACCTGGCGTTGTTCCGGCTGACATCGGCGCTGCTTGCCGGCGCAATTGACCGCACCCAGCGTCGGGGAGGCTCCATCTTCAGCCTTCGCGAAACGGAAATCGAAATGGATGAAACCGTGGGGACGCTGCGTTCCGACGTGGCCACACTCAACCAACAGATCGATTCGCTGCGTGAGCAGGTCGAAGTACGCGAACGAGAACTCACACGACTGCGGTTACAATTACAATCGTCGTCATCCTCACCCCAGCAACCGTCGGAGACAGAACTGACCTTCTGGCAAAACGAGGTCAAGGAACTTGCAAAAGACCGCGAAACCCTCGTCTGCGATCGCGACCGCCTGGCCGAAGAACTCGCCAGACTCCGCCCCAAATTGGAACAGATGACGGCGCAACGCGCTACGTTGATCAGGAAGATGGAGCAGCTCAAAAAACAGCTGGACACACTGCGCGAGAGTCCACCAGGGGCTAGCCTGGGGCTCGTGGTGGCCGATGAAAGCGGCGCCATCGTGATGGCCGATGCCCTGGGGCGGCAATTACTGCGTCTTCCCCAGGGAGAAGTCACCGGTACACCGCTGGATGGCGCCTACCCCGATCCGCAGTGGGCGCGCACGGTCGCAGACCTGTTGTCCCCACAGGCGGATGCCCGGCGCCGCGCACATCTGACCTTGCCGGTGGGAGATCTGACCGTAGAAGCCGACCTGGTCACCCTGACAGGACGAGACGGCGCACCCGACGCGCTGGTGGTCACCTTGCGCACCGAGGAGAGCCTCGCCGAGCAACAGGAAGCCATCGTAGGGATTGCCAACGAATTCCGCACGCCGATGACCTCGATCATGGGGTACACAGATCTACTGTTGGGCGAGCAAGCCGGCATTTTGACCGGCATGCAACAACAGTTCCTTGTACGCGTGCGCGCCAACGTCGAGCAAATGGGACAGCTGCTCAACGATTTGGTGCAATTGGCTTCCCCTGATGTGCGCACCGTAGAACTGGCGCCGGAGCCCGTCGACCTGATCGGCTTGATCGAAGAAGGGATTATGGGGCTTGCTTCCCGCTTCCGTGAGCGCCGGTTGGCCGTACACATGGATCTGCCCGACTCCCTGGCGCCTGTGCGCAGCGACCGCGACAGTCTCTACCAGATCATGTTGCGGCTCCTTTCGAATGCTGCGCTGTGCTCGCAGGAGGGCACCGAGATTGTCGTGCGGGCGTTCGAACAGGAGCCAGAAGGAGATGAAAGCGGCGCCTACGTGCGCATTTCGGTGACCGATACCGGCGGCGGCATCGCCCCCGAAGACTTCAGCCGGGTTTTTCGGCGTTTCTACCGGGCCGGACAGCCGCTGGTCGTCGGCATGGGCGAGACCGGCGTAGGCATGGCCGTGGCCAAGGCTATGGTGGAGGCCAACGGCGGGCGTATCTGGGTCGAGACCACCCCAGGGGTGGGCAGCACGTTCAGTTTCGTCCTTCCAGCATTTACCGAAGATCTCTCGCCGGCGGCATAGAGTAAGGAGCAAGCAGGTGAGGCGTGAAAACCTGGGGCGCATTGGTAGTGTACTGCTATCGGGTATAGCGCTTTTCCTGATGATCCTGGGGAGCGCCAGCCTATCCCGGCTGGATCCCGCGCTTATCGTAGCGCGACCCACCCGCATCTCGCTGGCGCCAACCGCGACGCGGTACCCGACGGTAACGCCCACCACGATCTCGCCCCCTGCACCAACGCCGACGGCGGCGCCGACGCCCACGCCCCGCTCGGTTCTCGTCGAGACGTGCGCTACAATTCCTGGCTGGTTACCCTACATCGTGCAACCGGGCGACACGCTATTCCGCCTGGCATTGCGCTACAATCTCAGCGCCTTTGCATTGATGGAAGCCAACTGCCTGGGCTCGCAGGATATCGCGCCCGGCGACCTGCTCTATCTCCCCCCTCTGGCAGTGATGACCCCGACGCCGCAGCCCTATGTCTGTGGCCCACCGCCTGATTGGCGTATCGTGATTGTGCAATGGGGAGACACACTCTATAGCCTTTCACGACAGTACGGAGTTTCGATTTACGAGATTCAGATGGCAAACTGCCTGCGGGGAACCAAGATTCTGGCCGGACAGCGGTTGTTCTTACCGCCGGTGATGGTCATCACGCCGACGCGGATCCCTTCTCCCACAAGGACTGCTACGCCGACGCGGACGCCGACACAGACTCCCACCCCTACGGGCATGCCGGTGACGCCGACCCTTACCCTGACGCCGACGTTGACGCCAACAGGCACGTGGACGGCAACCCCCACGCCGACTCCCGGCGTGACCGTAACCCCCACCCGGACCGCGACGCCGCCCCCCACAGCTACACCCACGGAGCCGGTGAGTCCCACGATAACCTATGAGCCAACGGCAACGCCCACCCCGACCCCCACCGAATCGCCGGCTGCGCCAACGCCCACGGCAACACCCACAGAGCCAGCAGCTACACCGACTTTCACCCCCACCCCCACGCTAACCGCTACGCCCACGGCGACGCCCGAACCCACGACAGTGCTGGGGCGCGTCCCGGGGTGGTTGAGAGCGTGGATGGCGGTCCTGGTGAAGAGGGAGTGAGGTCGCCACGGAAGACGCCCGGCAGGGAATCAGCAACACAACGGGGACGACTCGCCGGCTTCACATCCCGTTGATGAAGCGACCTACCCCTGGCGTTTCTCCTCGCATTCGAAGTCCTTTAGCCAACGCCGCAGGTATTGGCCGGTGTAGGAATGCTGAGCGCGCGCGACCTCTTCGGGCGCGCCCTCGGCGATGATCTCACCGCCGGCATCCCCGCCCTCCGGTCCCAGATCGATAATCCAATCCGCGACCTTGATGACATCGGGATTGTGCTCGATGACCAAAATCGTGTTTCCTGCATCGGCCAGGCGCTGGAGAACCGTAATCAGCCGGTCGACGTCGGCCGCATGCAATCCCACGGTGGGTTCGTCGAGAATGTAGAGAGTGCGGCCCGTCGCGCGTTTGGAAAGTTCTTTCGACAGTTTCACGCGCTGCGCTTCGCCGCCCGACAAGGTCGTCGCAGACTGGCCCAACCGGATATACCCCAACCCGACGTCTTGCAATGTCTGTAGACGGGAAACGATACGCGGGATCGCAGCAAAGATATCCACCGCCTCATTGATCGTCAGATCTAGTATATCGGCGATGGTCATCTCCTTATAGCGTACCTGCAAGGTCTCGCGATTGTACCGCGAGCCATGGCACACGTCACAGGGCACATAGACCTCCGGCAGAAACTGCATCTCGATACGCAAGGTCCCCTGACCCTGGCAGGCTTCGCAGCGCCCCCCCTTGACGTTGAAGGAAAAGCGTCCGGGCTTGTATCCCCGGATACGAGACTCCGGCAGTGAAGCAAACAACTCGCGGATGGGACCCAGCACTCCGGTATAAGTAGCAGGGTTGGAACGCGGCGTCCGGCCAATGGGCGCCTGATCGATGTTGATGACCTTGTCGATCTGCTCCACGCCTTCGATATCATCGCAGTCGCCGGCCGGGTTTCGGGAACCGTTGATCAACTGCGCCAGGCGCGCATAGAGCGTCTCCACGACCAGAGAACTCTTACCCGATCCGGAAACTCCGGTCACACAGATGAATAGCCCCAGGGGAAATGCCACGTCGAGATTCTTGAGATTGTGCTGGCGCGCGCCACGGACGGTGAGCGTCTTGCCGTTGCGCGGTCGCCGGTGCTCAGGAACCGGAACACATTTACGTCCGGACAAATAGGCTCCGGTTTCGGATGTGGGGTGGTTCAGGATCGTTTCCAGGGTACCGGAGACAACCACTTCTCCCCCATGTTCCCCGGCGCCGGGACCCAGATCGACAATCCAATCCGCAGCGAGAATCGTTTCTTCATCGTGCTCAACCACCAGGACGGTGTTCCCCAAATCGCGCATCTCCTTGAGGGTGCGAATCAGCCGGGCCGTATCCCGCTGGTGCAGGCCAATGCTGGGCTCGTCGAGTACATACAGAACGCCAGTCAAACGTGATCCCACCTGTGTTGCCAGACGGATGCGCTGTGCTTCGCCTCCGGAAAGCGTGTTGGCAGTGCGGTCCAAACTCAGATAATCCAGCCCGACATCGACCAGGAAACTCAGCCGGTTGCGGATCTCTTTCAAGGCGCGCTCTCCGATGGCGTACGCCTTGGGCGTCAAGCGGTCGCCTTCGATGAGCGAGTCCACCCACTGGCGCAAACGTACTACAGGCCAATGAGATAGTGCGTAGATGGGTTGGTCGAGAACTGTGACAGCTCTCGCGACTTCGTGAAGCCGCGTGCCATCACAGGCCTTGCACGGTGTCCGGCTCATCACCTCTTCGATCTTACCCCGGATGTAGTCGGAGTTGGTCTCATCATAGCGTCGTTGCAAGTTCGGAATCACACCTTCATACACGCGGCGACCTTCCCAGACCCCACTGTCACTCACGTAACGGCTAGCAATGCGTTCTTTGCCGCTTCCGTAGAGGACAACCTGACGTTGTTGCTCCGTACGATCGCGCCACGGCGCCTCCATATCGATGCCGTAGTGAGCCGCTACGCTTTCCAGACGGCGGAAAGTGTAACTCTCGCGATCGTCGTTCATCCCAAAGGCAATAGCGCCATCGTTGAGCGATTGCTCGGCGTTGGGCACGATCAAGTCCGGATCCAGTTCCAACTTGTACCCTAGCCCTTGACAGACAGAACAGGCGCCATGCGGGCTGTTGAACGAAAAGGTTCGCGGTTCGATCTCCGGGAGGCTGATTCCGCAGACCGGGCAGGCAAGTTTTTCGGAATAGAGCGTATCGCCGGGAGGCAACACCTCCGGCAGCGAAGAACGTACCACGTTGGCAATCATAACGCCATCGCCGAGTCGCAGCGCCGTTTCCACGGAATCGGTCACGCGACTGACAAAGTCACGGTAGGCCTCCTCCGGTTCCTGCTCCGGATCGGGGATGATCAGGCGGTCGACCACGGCCTCGATGTCGTGCAGCTTGTAACGGTCCAGTTCCGGAACGCTATCCAGATCGAACACCTCACCATCGACGCGCACACGCACGAAACCCAGTTTGCGCACCTCTTCGAAGGTGGGGCGATGGTGTCCCTTCCGCCCACGTACCAGAGGCGAAAGGACCTGTACCCGCGTCCCTACGGGCATGGCCAGAATTGCATCCACGATTTCCTGGGCGCTCTGCTGCGTGACCGGGCGCCCGCATTGGGGACAGTGAGGGATGCCGATGCGGGCGTAGAGAAGACGCAGATAGTCGTAGATTTCGGTCACGGTCCCCACGGTGGAGCGGGGGTTGTGAGAGACGCCTTTCTGGTCGATGGCGATGGCCGGACTCAACCCCTCGATTGACTCCACTTCGGGTTTGTTCATCTGCCCAAGGAACTGGCGCGCATAGGCGCTCAACGACTCGATATACCGTCGCTGGCCCTCCGCAAAAATCGTATCGAACGCCAGAGAAGATTTTCCGGAGCCGGAAAGGCCGGTGATGACCACCAACCGGTCCTTTGGAATCTCCACGGTGACGTTCTTCAGGTTATGCTGTCGCGCCCCCCGTACGATTAACTTCTCTTGTCCCATAT
>JAFGNR010000270.1 GCA_016926915.1 Anaerolineae bacterium | reverse complement strand
GATGACGAAGACGCCGCCGGCTTCGATGAGGCGTGGGATTAGGGTTCTGAGGTGTTATGATGATGCATCGTCGGCGATCTCTGGACTGGCAAAAATGCATCTGGATTGCAGTCGTGTGGCTGTTATTGAGTGTTCACCCGGCAAGCGTTTTCCCGGTGATTGCCCAGGAAGAGCCAGACGCGACGCATACGTTCACTTTCGCCCAGCAACTCGAGATCGCCTTGAGCATCGATCCGGCATTGGCAGTCGATGAGGCCTGGCTCTCCTTGAAATTCTTGCGTGGGGGGCAGTGGGAGTCGGAGACCTATCTGCAGAAGGTGCGAGAGGGGCGTGCACGTTACCGTAGGGACCTGCGCGAAGAACCGCTGCCTCCGTTCACAACGGTGACCTACCAGTGGGCTTATGAAGATGCTGAGGAAACGCGCGTTGAGGTCGAACCGGTCTCATTTCTCTATGAGGATAACCGTTTTGACTGGCAACCGTTAGTCGCGGAGGACTTCGTCATTCACTGGTTTGCCGGAACCGACAATCTGCGTGCTACGGCTCTGGAGACCGCGCGCGCTGCCCAACGCCAGATTGCCGAACGGTTGGAGATCGACGAATTCGAGCAGGTACAGGTTTATATCTATCCCTCGGCGGCGGAATTGCAGCTGGCGTTGCGGCTCGTGGGGCGCGACTGGGTCGGGGGCGAGGCGCTTCCTGAAGTCGGCGTAGTCCTATCGACAATCTCCAGCACTGACCTTGCCATGACCGAAATACAACGCGAGATTCCTCACGAGTTGACCCACTTGCTGTTGTTCCGCACTCTCGGCCCCCAGGGGTACCGGTCCCTGCCGACCTGGTTGAATGAGGGCCTGGCGCTGCGTATGGAGCAGACGCCGGATGCTGCTCTTGTCCTGGCGTTGGAAAGGGCCAGCCAGGAAGCGCGTTTGATCCCTTTGCCTGATCTCTGTGCTCCTTTCTATGCCTTGGGCGCTGACCAGGTGGTATTGGCCTACGCCGAAAGTCGGAGTGTTGTCGCTTACTTGGAACAGACGTATGGGTGGTCAGGAATACGCGCGCTTACAGCCTCCTATGCAGATGGCCGGGACTGCTCGGCCGGATTTGAGCACGCGTTGGGCATGAGTTTAACGGACCTGGAGCGTGATTGGCGAGTTTGGCTGGACAACGATGGGCGTCCCTCCGACTCGACGCAACAACAGTTAGCCCAGATTCGGGTGGTGCTGCGCGATTTGGCTCCCTGGCTGGGAGTCACACTGCTGCTCGTGCTGCCCGGCATCCTGGGGATTTGGTTGGGGCGTTCGAAATCCGCTGCTATGCCCTGATGTGTGCTGGCATTCCAGGTGCACGTAGAAGGGAGTGGCGTTTGTGATGACAAATATACCCATTTTCCCCGTGTTGATTCTGAATGCCCGGCCCGGGGCGGGTAAGAGCGAGATCATCGATTTCTTGAACGCCGTCTCTCCTCTCGAACGCCGCCGCCGGTTCCACGTGGGTGAGACGGACGTCATCGACGATTTTCCGATGCTGTGGACCTGGTTCGAGGAAGATGACATTCTCACTTGTATGGGGCATCCACGACTGCACACCGATCGCGAGGGGTATTTCAAGCAGGCTTATCTGTGGCATCTGCTGATCGAGCGGATCGGTCTGGAATATGATAAACGCCTTCGTGATGTGCCCGACTATCACGGTACTTACACGACCATCGTAGAATTTTCGCGGGGTGCAGAACACGGCGGCTATCGGGCTGCCTATCAGCACCTCTCCGATGTCCTGCTGGAGCGCGCCGCCGCCCTTTACATCCGAGTCTCTTACGAGGAATCGTTGCGCAAAAACCGGGTGCGATTCAATCCAGAGCGTCCTGATAGCATCCTGGAGCATGGATTGGATGATGAGAAGTTGGAACGGCTCTACCGGGATGACGATTGGGACGCTTTCAGCGTTGCGGACCCCGCCTCTCTACACATTCGTGACCGGCGCATTCCCTATGCAGTGTTCGAAAACGAGGATGACGTGACGACATCTCGGGGGACAGCGCTCGCGACGCGGCTTGAGACAACGTTGGATGTGCTGTGGCGGCGTGTCCGGGTCCGTTGATCGATGGAGGGCTTGTTTTAGTCTTGCCGGACGATTACAAAAGCGTGCCGGCCTCTATGTTCCATACTTCGTCATAGGGGTGTGGCAACAGTGTTTGCAGTTTTACGGTGTGCTGCTCTCCCAGGATTACCTCGGTCTGGGTGAAATTTTCCTTGTCGATCTGGTACATCAATTCTCTGCACCTGCCGCACGGCGGTAAAATTGTATCCTCGCCCCATACGGCAACGATCTTGGCAATACGACTTTCACCGGCAGTGATCATGGCCGCAATGGCGCTATGTTCGGCGCAAAATCCAATTCCGCTCCCGATGTCGATACAAACGCCTAGATAGAGATTGCCGCTTGCACTGAGGAGCGCGCAGGCGACATCTCCTGCCGTGTTATCGTTCGACAGAACTCTGGGGTGTAGAACGGTTTTTGCCTGTTCGATCATTTCACGATTCGAAAGCGTTTTCACGACTGAAACTTCTTGCATGTGATCAGTGCACTCCTTCTGCCCATAGTTGGACCAATTCCAGGCAGACCTGGACGGATTTGACCATGTCTTGCACACTGATCCATTCCAGGGGGCCGTGACTATTCTGCATGCCGGTGAACAGATTGGGTGTAGGGAGTCCCCGTTCTGTCAGACCGGCGCCATCTGTGCCTCCTCGAATGGGACGAATGATCGGGCGCAATCCACACTGTTCGATCGCTTGCATCGCCAGTTCTACGGGGAGCATATCCTTTTCCAGCCAATAGCGCATGTTGCGGTATTGTGGGGTGATGGTGCACGTGATGGTGGCTCTGGGTTCCTCTCGTTGTAGCTGTTGCGCCGCTTCACATACACGCTGACCGTGAGCGCGCAACCCTTCGAGCTCGAAATCGCGGAGGATGAAATGCACCTCTGCCTCGGCGGCGCTGCCGTGGGCGCGATAGACGTGGATAAATCCTTCGCGACCTTCGGTAGTTTCGGGCGTCGCCGAATTCTGGGGCAATCGATCGATCAGTTTGGCTGCCAGGTTGAGGGCGTTGACCATTTTCCCTTTGGCCGTGCCGGTATGCGTTGAGACGCCTTTGATCTTGACCACGGCCCGGTCTCCGGAGAACGTTTCATAGGTGACCTCTCCGGCTTCCCCTCCGTCCAGTGTGTAGGCGACGTCGGCCGCTAGCGTTCCCAGATCAAGGTGGGTGACGCCTTTCCCTATCTCTTCATCGACAGTGAAACAGAGGCGCACGGCGCCATGGGGAATTTCGGGATGTGAGAGCAGGTAGTCGACCAGCGTCATGATGACGGCAATCCCCGATTTGTCATCGGCTCCCAAAAGGGTGGCGCCGCTGGCCGTGATGATGTCTTCTCCCAATTTATCTTTGAGTAAGGGATCGTTCTCTATGGTCAAGACTTGGGTGGGGTCATCCGGTAATACAAGCGGTTTGCCGTCATACTGGCGATGAACGATGGGCATGACATGGGCGCCGTTGAAGGCCGGCGCCGTATCGACGTGGGCCAGGAACGCCACCGTTTTCGCGCCTTCGTTGGCGATGGTTGCCGGCGCCGTTGCGAACAGGCAGCCATAGTCGGTGAGCATCACATCCATTGCTCCCAACGCCTGGAGTTCTTGCTGAAGCAGCCGCAACAGATCCCATTGCTTCTCGGTACTGGGAACACTGGCGGCCGCCTCGTCGCTTTGGGTGTCGATACGGGCATAGCGCAAAAAGCGTTGTTCTAGCTCTCTAATCCTGGTGTCGTCAAGAGAATAGCATGCCATGTTCACTCCATTTCCTAATCGATGATGCCGTGTGAACTCAATCTTCCGCCTGCAGCGGCAGCGCGACAAAGAATGTCGAGCCGCGATTGACCTCACTCTCTACCCAAACCCGGCCTTTGTGACGCTCGACAATCGACTTGACCAGCGCCAGGCCCAGGCCGGTTCCCGGAATGTCGCCCGTCTCACGGCGCTTGATGCGATGGAACTTCTCGAATAGACGGACCTGATCTTCCGGGGCAATGCCAATGCCTGTATCCGCAACGTGGATCAGGACTTCGCGCGCGCGGGGATTCACATCCATGCCGACGCTGATCGTCCCTCCCGCCGGCGTGTATTTGATCGCGTTATCGACGATGTTCCCGATAGCCTGCCGGAGTAGGGTGCGGTCGCCAAGAACCGTTACCGCAGCTCGTTGTGCGTAGGCTTTCGAGATTCCCTCTTCGTTCTGAACGGCGTTGCTGCCTGGTCTGGAAGTATCCGAAGGTTTGGGGGGGGAGACAGAGTCTGCCGGTTCCAGTTGTAAGGATACCCCTTTGGCGGCTGCCCGCGCGCGCATGTTGTCTACCGCTTCTACAAGGACCAGCCCGACGCGTGTCGGTTCCTGGCGTATCCCCACACCCGCTTCGATGCGTCTGAGATTGAGCAGGTCGTCGATCAGAGCGCTCATGCGCTCGATACCTTCCAGAATGCGTTGCTGGTACTCGATTTGCTTCGCATTCAATTCGCCAACCATTCCCAACATCGTCGAGTAACCCCGGATGAAGGTCAGGGGCGCTCTCAAATCGTGAGAAACGGTTGCCACGAATTCTGTCTTCATCTCGTCGAGTTCCTTGAAGTGGGTGATGTCACGCATGACCACGACACGACCGGCGATCTCGGCGGATGGATCGGATTGCGGTTCGGGGGATGCCGCCGTCATCGAGGCAATACTGGCGTAAAAGGTCCGGCCGTTTGTAAATGGAATCTCGATGGAGGTGGGGGTTCGCGATTCGTCCGTGGGAGCTTTCAACGCTTGCGTCAACGGTTCGGGTAACGGCAGATCGTCCACAGGCCGCCCGTAAAGGGCCGCATCAAGCCCCAGGAGACGCTGTCCTGCCGGGTTGACCAGCAGCAACCGGTGCCGGTGGTCGACGACGAGGATCGAATCCGTCGTGCTTGCCAGGATAGCGGCCAGGCGCTGGCGACCGCCTTCTGCAGCCTGGAAGAGCCGGGTGTTCTCGACCAAAATGGCAGCTTGACTTGCCAGGGTGTTGAGGAATTGGACGCGCGCTTCATCGAAGATGTCTTCTTCCCAGGAGCCAATCCACAGCACGGCGACGGTGCGATTATGCAGCCGTACAGGGAAAGCAGCGATGCTTTGGAGGGGCTTGCCGGCCACCTCGGTCATCTCCGGCAGTGTTTGGTTAACAAGTGGCTCGCGATGCCGGACCAATGCTGCTGCAAACGCGCGATCCAGTCCGGGATAGGTTGCATCGGACTTACCGGAAGCAAAGACGCGCCACCGTTCGTTGTTGCGCAGCAGCACGAAACGCGCAGTTGCGGCCTGCGTGCCTTCCAGAATCGCCTGCAGAATGAGTGGGACGCCTTCCTCCAGGTTGAGTGTAGCCGATACAGATTGTGATACTCGCAGCAGGAGCGAGAGATCATTCAGGCGATCGCTCAAGCGGATTCGCATTTGTTCGAATGCACGTCCCAGCTGCGCAATCTCATCCTCGCCGGAGATGGTCACCGGAATGTCGAGATTGCCTTCCGCGATCCGATTCGTGGCCGCAGCCAGCGTTTGCAGCGGCTGGGTAATCCGGGTTGCCAGAAATGGAATCATAACAAAGAGCAAGCTGCCCACCAGCAGCTGGACGCCCAGCAGGGGGCGGGAAATCTGTTGCGAATTCTCGAACACAACCGACAAGGGGAGCTCCATGACCACACGGAATGGCGCGCCGTCGACGTCGTGCACGTAGAAGAGCGTCTGCACGCCTGACTGGGAGACATCATCGTAGACAATACCTCCGCCAAAGGTGGTTTTCTCGGCCTGCAAGTTCACATTCCAGGGCCGCAGAACAGTTTCGGGGTCATGGTGGATGATGATCAAATCGCGATCGTCAATGGCAAAGCCTCTTCCTTCCTGGTGAAATCGTTCCAGCGCTTTGAGCACCCGTTGCATCTCGGGATTGACGTCCAATTGGACGCGTCCCAACAAGGCGCCTTGAGGTTCTTCGTTGTCTTTCCCGAATACGGGACGCACGAATGTGAGCCGGTAGGCGTTCGAAGGAAGCACGGTCATGTGGGTCGTTTGCGCCATACCGAACTGGACGGCTTCTTCCACCAGTTGGATTTCCTCGAGAGTGAGCTCGGTATCGCGCAAATGTTCCGGCACAAACGCGGTAATCTGCCCCTGTACGTCCGTCAACAGGAACTCCTGGAAGAACGGCACGACCTGTAGATCGGTTTTCAGGGTTTGTTGTTGTGTCTCAGGTTGTAGAATCTTGGGATCGGCAGCGAACGTGTTGAGCAAGTTGAGACCTGTGACGTAGAAATGAGCAATGCCGTCCGCTGCGATTGCGGCGCTGCGATCCATCTGGCTGATGGCCTGGCGACGCGCGAGATTCATCGCTTGAATTGTGACGGCCACCACCGAACCTATGACCCCCAGGACAATCACCGGAATGAGAAACATCAAGAATCGGGCGCGCAGCGAGCGATTGATGATGTGTATCGCATCAGTTTCCTGGTAGGGTCGCCATTTGGCTTCTACCACAAAGAGTAGACTGTAGACCATTCCCACCATCAGCCCCCCAATAGCCCAGATGGCCGATGAGGTTACAAAGGTCTCCAGGGTGCTTTCAATGGCGGTAATCCCGAAAGGAACTTCAAAGAAGCGGTTGACGCTTTGCAACGTGAGGGGGAAAAACCCGGCAAATAACATCGCTACTATGGGTTGCCGCAGTAGACCGAAAATCCGCTCTCGGAAGCGCTGGTTGACCATTACGCCGGCGAATGCACCCCAGGCGCCAAACGAGAAGACGTCGTTGAAAGGCTGTGGTAGGAAGATCCCGCGCGCCAACCCCATCACCACACCGGCGATGAGGCCGGGGCCGGCGCCAAACCAGATACTGATAGCTGCAACGATAACCAATGCCGCGAGGGACACACTCGGCGGCGCAGAAAGCATGGGGAGGGGGTAGGCCGGGCGCACGCCGTTCGGAGCGTACGTGAGAACGAGGGCCCGACTGGTAAGGAAGATCGCGCCGAGGCCAATCACGAAGACGATCCAATGTTCTAGCTTGCGTCCCTGGAATTCCCGGCGCCGGGAGATCAAGAACAGGATAGCCAGCGTGCAGTATAGGCCCAGAAGCAGTTTACCCGACAACGTGTCTGGGAAAACAGGCGCTGTTGCAGCTAATTGAAGCCAAGGTTCAAAGCCAAGCTCCATCAATCAATCCTTTGTGCGCCCTCGTATCAGGAAAACGCGCAAAATCACCTAAAGGATACACCCAACTTCTTAGAAGCACAAGTGCTGACGTTTGAGAACGGTTGGGCTGTGATGGTAAGCGGCCGCTTCCGGCGTCGGGGGCTGCGGCGTGCCTTGCCGGTCACAAAGAGCAGCCCTCCCATCTGAACTGGAAGGGCTGCCGGAGGTCCAGGCTACAGGTTCAACCTGGCTTATAGAAGGTCGGGGCGATTACTTGTCCCAATCGTCGTCGTCGTCGTCATCATCATCGATGTCGTCTTCGTAATCATCGTCCTCGTCGTCATAGAAGGCCCAATCAAGTTCGACGGGATTAAGGTCGATAATCTCCAGCATCTCCTCGCAGACGGGGCAGGTAATGTAACGACCCACACGGAGCTCGCCGCTCACCCGGATGTTCTCCCCGCATGAAGGGCAAACTGTCATCGTCATGTCAAACCTCCTCAGGTTTTGCGTAAGTTGAACCGGTTGTCTACCGGCTTCACGCTGCCATAATAGAAGAGGTTTGTTTAACGTGTGTGTGAAACTGGTGCGAAAACCGTACTAAATCCCTTCACCGGATGCGATTTGTGTCACATGCATCACGTTTGCGGCTCGAATGTATACCCTACTCCTGGTATCGTGATGACGTATTGTGGTGTTTTGGGATCGGGCTCGATTTTCGTGCGCAATCGCCTGACCAGACCACGAACCAGATCTCGTTCTCCTTCTCCGGTATATCCCCATACCTGTTCGACCAGGACTTCTGTGGGAACAACTTGTCCCCGATAGACCATCAGCGCATAGAGCAAACGGAATTCCAGTTGTGTGAGGTGCCTGATCCCTCTGTCTTTAAGATCTACCGTGCGGGTGGTTGGATCCAGGGTGAGATCCCCTTCACTGAGAGAAGGGAGCGTGAAGTAGGGCAGACCGGATGAACGCCGGATAAGGGCGCGAATCTGGGCCAATAGCAGCCGCGCGCCAAAGGGGCGTTCGATGACGAGGTCGGCGCCGGCATCCAGGACCGTGGCGTGTTCCGCCTCGTCAAGGCGCTCTCCCACTACGAGAAGCAGGGCCTCTGTGCGCGCGCGAATCTGCCGTACCGGAACGACTGGTGATCCGGCGGGAGCGGATAGCACGATCAGATCTGCAGGATGCGTCACGATGCGTTCCAGGCCCCGTGTGATGTCTCGCGTGCGTTCGACGACCATTCCGGCGCGCTGCAACAGTAACGTCAATACAGCTGCTTCGTCCGGATCTTGTGAGATTAGCAGCGCTTGCATGACCTGGTTACTCCATTTTCTTGACGCGTGCTTGATACCGGCTGAGTCGGCAACTTCACGCCGTCCGGTTTGGGAAACGTTAGTCGGCGAGCGCCGCCGCAATCTCGGCCGCGATGCCGGCGTTGTTGACAAGTAGGCTTTCGTTTGCTTTGCGGGTACGCTCCTGGCTCAACTCCACCAGCTGGGCCAGTAAAAACGGCGTCACGGCTTTGCCGCTCACGTTCTGCTGTTCTGCTGCCCTCAGCGCCTCTGTGATAAGCGGTTCTATTTCTTCCGCCGGTATAGCGTCGGGCGCCGGAATGGGCGCCGCCAACAGAATGCCTTGTGGCAATTGGAGCGCGCGTTGCGTGTGGAAGATGCTGGCTACCTCGCCGGCGCTATTTACCCGGGCATCGATGCCTAACCCGGACGTTCGGCTATAGAAGGCCGGAAAATCACCGGTTTGCCAACCAAGGACCGGTACGCCCCACGTCTCCAGGAATTCCAGCGTGCGCGGCAGGTCGAGAATCGCTTTGGCTCCGGCGCAGACTACAATCATGGGGGTGGCGGCGAGGGCGGGCAAATCGGCTGAAATATCCTGGGGGTGTCCTCGATGGACGCCGCCGATGCCGCCTGTCGCAAAAACACGCAACCCTGCACGTTGGGCGATGGTCATGGTTGCTGCTACCGTGGCGCCGCCACATCCTCCTTGTAGCGCCCCCAGAGCCAGGTCCCGTATACTGACCTTGACTGCCTCCGGTGTGGCGGCTAGTGTCTCGATTTGACTCTCCGAAAGCCCTACCGTAGGCGTCCCGCGCCATATGCCGACGACGGCGGCCAGTGCTCCCCTCTCTTCGATAGCTTGAGACATTCTGTGGGTGATTTCTATGTTTGCAGGATAGGAAAACCCGTGGGTGATAAGAGCGGATTCCAGTGCGACGATGGGGTGTCCGGCATCCACGGCCTCGCGTACTTTCGGATGAATATCAATCGGGGGCATGTGTCTGATCCACAGCTGAAGAGGAGTCCAGATACCGCCGCAACCACGGGCCGATCAGCCAGTAGTCGAACGTCTTATCCTGGAAGACTCGCAGGGCGCCCACGAGTCCATAGATGATGAAGAATACGTAGATGAGCATCAAGAAGGCAAAAGGGCAGGTTGAGAGAATGGTGATGAGGGCCCCCACAGCAGCGTCACTTCCGCCTCCCTCGGCGATAGGAATACTTATCAGGATACCAAGCGGAAAGATGATCATGTAGCAGCCAAAGAAGAGCAACGTCACAATGAGCGGGAGCCCCTGATACACCGTAGCCTGCACTGCGTGGAAGGTAACTTTCCGTGATTTGTTGCGCTGCGTGACCCAAATGAGAATCGGGGCCACGATGCCGTATATCGGCAGTAGCACCCCGGCATGGCTAAGCGCCATAAGCAGTTTTTCCTCTTCTGTTGTGTTGTGATTCTC
>JAFGNR010000269.1 GCA_016926915.1 Anaerolineae bacterium | reverse complement strand
TCAGGTAAGTCATACACAGGTTTGACAATTCTCGTGAGGCAGGTATAGTCCCGTCCGGCAAGCTTCATATTTCTAGGATGACACTGCAGAAGGTTTCATGGTGGCGAAAACGCGCTGGGAATGTTGGCTACGCGATTTTGGAGGCGGAATGGCCGCAGCCCTGGTTGGCGTGTTTGCCGCGCTGCCATTCTCGACCCCCAATCTTCCCCAGGGACACGATGTGCTCTTTCATCTCTATCGTCTCGTCCAGCTAGACGTGTTGTGGAAACAGGGGCGTTTCTTTTCGCGCTGGATGCCGGATTTTGCCTACGGCTACGGTTATCCGCTTTTCAACTACTATGCACCCCTGGCATACTACTTGGTGGAACCTCTGCACTTGCTGGGCGTTTCTTCCATTGCGTCTTTGCGCCTGGTATTTGCGCTCTGTCTGGTCTTGGGCGCGCTGTTTGCATATCTCTGGATACGTGAACTTGTGGGGCAGGCGGGCGCCCTGGTCGGCGCCGCCGCGTACGTCCTCACACCCTACACCCTCCAGACGGCGTTGAATCGCGGGTCGCTGACGGAGTTGCTGGCTCTCGCGTTGATGCCTGCCGTGCTGTGGCTTTTCGAATGTGTCCTGAAGTCCCCTCGCCGGTGGTATGGCGTCGCGGCGGCTCTGGTGTACGCCGCTTTGCTCCTTAGCCACAATGTCAGCGCCTTGTTCTTCACGCTGTTTTTGTGTCCTTATTTGCTCGTGCGCGTGTGGGTGCTCTATGGCGCGCCGGAGCATCGTTCGCAGATCGCGCCCGCGTTGATCCGCGTTGCGCTGCTCGTGGCATTGGGGCTGGGACTGTCGGCCTTCTTTTGGGTCCCGGCGCTTCAGGAACGGGACCTGGTGCAGTTGCACCAGCTCTATACTCCGGCGGCGTTCGACTTCCGGGCGAATTTCTTGCAACTTGGACAGCTCTTTGCCTTTCCCGTGCCCTATGATCCCAGTCAGGTCAACTGTATCGGCCCGCTGAGTCTTAACTGGGTCGCGTTATCTCTGGCGTTGGTCGCGATCTTTCATGGCGCACGCACCTGGCGACAGTCTCCGGCGGCGACGATCGGTTTCGGAGCTCTGATCGGTGGTATAAGTCTCTTCATGACGCTGCCGGTATCCAGGCCCGTGTGGGAGCTCGTCCCGGCGCTGCGGATATTGCAGTTCCCCTGGCGTTTCCTGGGCATCGCCACTCTCTCCATCGCCATGCTGGCGGGCCAGGGGATACAGGTGCTTTGCACGTACATTTTCCCCGGCGGCGCCCTTCGCGCCGGTCTTCCGCTGGCTGTCGTACTGGCCCTGGGACTCTATATCCTGCCGTGGCAATATGCCGACCGGCTTCCTTACATGGAGGACGTGTTCATCTCGGATTACGTGGATATCGAACGGCGCAATGGTTGGATCGGCACGACCACGACGGGGGAATATCTCCCGGTCACGGTCAAGGAGCGTCCCCCGGAAAACAGTCCCACCCTGGAACAGGAGGATGCCTGCCTGGACGTGGCTTCCCTGCCCGCCGGAGGGCGTGTCCTCTCCATTGAATGCGGCCCAACTCGCTACCGGTTGGCAGTGGAAAGCCCTGAGCCTTTCCAGGCGGTCTTCCACACTTTTTTCTTCCCGGGCTGGCAGGCGCGCGTCGCTGACGCGCCGGCTGCTGTGCGTCCGGTGGGTGATCACGGCTTTTTGGGCGTCGAGGTTCCTGCTGGTCGCCGCCAGATTGAGGTGTGGTTTGGTTCCACGCCGGTCCGGTCATGGGCTTCAGGAGTTTCGATCGTCAGTGTCGGTCTCTTGCTTGGAATTAGCGCCGGGGGGCTGCCGTTTACCGGTAAAGCGGCGCCGGTGTTGCCCGCGCCCGGTGACGGATTGGCGCCTTCCGTGACCCGAACGCTGCTTGCTGGTCTGGTCGCCCTGACTCTGTTCAAAGTCGCCTACGTGGACTGGTACGAGACGATCTTCCGGCGCGCGCGCTTCGACGATCCCTGTCTTTCTGGGATGCCGTGTGATTTCCGGGTCAACTTCGCCGGACGCATCGTGTTGATCGGGGTGGAACTGCCTGCACAGGTGCAATCGGGTGAGAGCGCCGACATCATGCTGTACTGGCGTCTGGCCCGTCCGGCGGGGATGGAGTATAGCGTGAGCGTTTCCCTCGTGGATGCGCGCGGGTATGTCGTGGGACAGGACGACAACCAGCATCCGGGGGGCTATCCGACGACGCAATGGTCTGAGACCAAGTACGGGCGCGACCCTCACGAGATTCCTATTCGACCCGGGACGCCGCCCGGCGTCTATACGGTACGCGTCAAGGTCTATCCCTATGGGCAGCCCGAGAACACCTTCGACGTGTTGAATGCTGATGCGGCTCCTGTGGGGCGAGAGACCGACGTGGGCGCGATCGAAATCACCCGCCCGCGTGCACCGGCGAATCTGGACGCCCTCGCGCCGCTGCACCGTGTAGATGCTGTTGTAACGGACGGGCTGCGACTGTTGGGGTACGATTTGGCGGCGAACGCACCCTATTGGGCGGGCGAGTCGCTGCCGCTTACCCTCTACTGGCAATC
>JAFGNR010000268.1 GCA_016926915.1 Anaerolineae bacterium | reverse complement strand
GGCGGCGCTGCATATCCTGCGCTGATACCGCCTTCCACGATCATGAACGGCGCCCCCCCGATAAGGCATGGATTTGCGGGGTGTGTGCAGGCGCTGCCGGGCAACGTAAGTGAGAAGACGCCCCCCTGAGCGTGGATCCAGCGCACCGCACCTTGCCAGTCCACCAGGCGAGCGGCGTCTGAATGGGCCGGGATTGTTACGTCAATGGCTTCGACCCCGCGCGCCCAGGCGACCGTGGTCCAACCGTTGGAGCGTCGCACGGTGACTACTGTTGCGTCATCCCGGCGGGTCAACGATGCCTGACGGAATCCGGCCAGGTAGTACGTGGCAGTCCGGTAGGCTTCGAGCGCCGGGCGATAGCTGCCATCCAATCTTACCAGTCCAAAGGGTTCCGGATTCACGTGGTCGCTTTCCAGATCCGCCATTTTGTAGAATCCGATGCGCTGCGCCCCGGCGGCCAGGGCCATGGCAAACCCTTGAACTATGAAGGCGGCCTGATCTTCTTGCGTGATCTGGAAATTGGGACCTCGAATCGGCCACGTGGGATCATCGGAAGGTGGGGCGTTAGTCTCGACGAGCCAGAGAGGCGCGGACAAGCCATAGGTGTTGAGGATACCGTAGTAATACTGGCTCAGATCGAAGATTGTATCTGCGTTGAAATAGAGGTGCAGCGTAAAGGCGTCGAAAAAGTAGTGATTCTCGGCGGCCTCCGGCAGTGTTGTGATTACATCTAGCAGGCGTCTGAGGTAAAGTTCCCGCCCGTAGTTGGCGTCCCACCAATGGGTCATGGCTGGAAGGTGGATGACGGCTGCCGGATCGAGCTCGTGCGCGATGCGATACGCGATTTCCAGGATCCGGGCAAACTCCTCTACGCTGCCGCCCCACGATTGAAAATCTGTACCCCAGATGTCGGGTTCGTTCCAGATGATCCAATGCTGAATGCGTCCCTGGTGACGACTGATCAAGGTGCGCACGAAATGCGCCCAGAGATTGTGTGGATCGTCGACGGGTAGGTGCAGCCCCGCCGGGACATTCTTCCCGCCGAATTGCGCCGTAGCCCAACCCGGCGTCGTAATGATCAGGCCGATAACTTCGCGCCCCGCAGCCACTTCTCTAGCGATGGCAGCATCGGGGATTGGATATTCGATCCACTCTTCCGGACCATTAGGTTGAATCTGGTTCCATTCGAATGTAACCCGCGTCCATCCCGCGCCCGTCTCTGTGGCCGCTCCAGGGGCGTGATAGGTTTCGATGACGCCGAACCGCCGGTCGGGAATGCCTTGCGCCCAGGCCGTGGGAATCTCTGTCCCTAGAAATCCCAGGAGACAGACCAGTTCCACAACCAGGACGAGTAGATGGCGGTGCGATTTCAAGGTGTCGGTTTTCCTTGTGGCGGAGAATCTCGCTCGGGGAATGCGCGGGTGAGTCGCCGGAGTTTCCTGTATTTGACCAGCTCGTAGTATCCCATCAGGCCTGAAAGCAGGATACCATGGGGCCCGTCACGCCACCCCTGGAGTGTGATGAAACGCCACCAGAAGTGGCGAAGCGCTTGTAAGTAGGGTGTGTAGAGTTTAGTGCGTACCCGGTTCTGATACAGGATATGGGCATCGTAGTCGGTGTATGTTCGCTGTTTGGCGCGAAACTGCGCGAGGGACGTGTAGTTATAGTGGATGAGCGGATTCTCGAGATGTCCGGTTTCCCCATCGAGAATGGCTTCCTCGTGGACTGCACGGTCGGGATCATAGTGCGCGCGATCGGGACGCAGCAGGCGGAGCTGGTAATCGGGCCACCAGCCGGCCCCGCGCATGCGATGGCCGAAAATGTAATTGTGCCGTGGCGCCCACCAACCTACCTCGCGGCGGTCTGCAATAACACGGCGGATTTCCCTAGCCAATTCCGGTGTGGCGCGTTCATCGGCGTCAACGAAAAACACCCAATCGGCGTCTTGCGCGGCTTCCAGGGCCACGTTGCGTTGCCGGGAGTAGTTCTCGAACCGGTTCTGGACAAGTCGTGCGCCGGCAGCGCGTGCCAGCGTCACGGTCTCGTCGGTGCTGAAGCTATCTACCACCAATACGGAATCAGCCCAACGCACGCTGTCGATGCAGTCCGCGACGTGGTGCGCTTCGTTCAACGTCAGGATAATGGCTGTCAGCATCTTTCACTTCCACGCCGTAACGATACGTTGATAGGTCATTTCCCATTCCGGGGAGGGGGCAGGTTTTCTGCGAAAATGCCTGCGGACTAGAAACCCTACGATAGCACGAATCCAGGGGCGGTGGTGTTTCTTGTATAGCCGTGCGCGGCTTTCCCAGAGATGCGCCGCCGCCGCTGGGCGCGCTTGCGCGGTACTCGCTCCCCCAAAATGAATGATTTCGGCTTCCGGCGCCAGCCAGACTTCCCACCCGGCTTTTTGCATGCGCCAGGCCCAATCGATCTCTTCACAATACATGAAGAATTGCGGGTCCAGAGTCCCGATTTCGGCTACTGCCTGCCCACGCGCCATCATCGCCGCGCCCAGTGGGTGATCGACTCTGAAGGGTTCCGATTTCGCGTAGTCATAAGGCGCGTAGCGACCATTGTACCGGCTCTCATAGAAACGGCTTGGGAGCATGCCCAGATCGAAAAGCGGCTGCAATAGCCCCGGAAATCGAAAGGCGCCATGCTGCAGAGCGCCATCGGGGTTCAGAAGCTTAGGCCCGATCAGGCCGGCTTTGGGGTGGGTGGCCAGGAATTGGAGAAGCGCGCGCGTGGCGCCGGCTTGCACTTCGGTATCGGGATTGAGCAACCAGACGGCATCGGGCATTGCGCTTCTCTCGCGCAACCGATCCAGCACCAAGTTGTTTCCTTGTACGAAACCGAGGTTTTCCCCGGGCATTTCCAGATGCACCCACGGATGTTTACCGGCTACCAGGGCAGCGGAACCATCCACGGAGTCGTTGTCGACGACCCATACCTCCGCTTGAACCCCGGTGATCTTTAGATCATTGTATAGTGAGGTAAGACACCGGTCCAGCAGGTCCCGCACGTTCCAGGAGACGATAATGACGGTTAGGGCCAGCATGCCGCTCCCGGAGGTCACGGCTCCCAGACTTCTACCAGCTGGGGATCAACCCGGTTGTTGATCGGCGCAATCTCGACGTCTTCGTGCATTAGACCGGCCCAGAAGTAAAGATTGACCCGGGGCGGCATCTCGACGATCTGAACGCAGCCTGTCACCTCAGAGCGGGCAAAGGGGGGCAGGTACCAGTGTTTGCCGATTTGCACCAGGTCTACCTCGGGGCGTCCGATGCTCCACCGGAAAGGGTAGTTGCGCAGACTGGTATCGAAATCCAGACCCACGCGGAACACACCCGATTCCTGCGCCCAGCCCAAGGCATTGAAGTTTTCGTCGCTGCGGTAGGTGCTCCCAGACCAGGGGCCGGTGGTACGCAGATAGGTTCCACTGTCGTTTTCCACGGTCAGGGTGAAGCACAGAGTATCGGAAATTACCAGGGTGGTGGGCTTGATCTCAACGTCCCCGTTGAGGATATAGGCCATGGGACGCCCGGCATTAACCAGCGTTAATGTATCGGTCACGACGATTTCTTGTCCCAATACATCGCGAGCCTCGGCGTATACGATATACGTGCCATCGGGGGGCGGTTCTGCGCCGGCATCGATGCCTCCATCGTAGTCAAAGGTGTGAAATCCGGCCTGATTGAGGGGGGTGGCGCGTTCATCTTCGGGAATGTGATGACGAACCCCGTTTTCGTCGAGCATGTAGACGGTCAGTGCAGCGACATCCTTCTTCAGAAAGGCGTTGATTGTGACGCGGTCATCGATGCCATCCTGATTGGGAGAAAACGTTTTGGGATAGACCGAAAACCCGGTGATGACGGGTAGCTCGGTATCTGCATCCTGGATGGTCAACGCGCCGGTGGCGCTGGCTGTTTCCCCGTCGCGGCCCCGGGCAATGATCTCCCACGTGTAAACGCCATCCGGAAGAACGCGTCGCTCGATCTGAACCGGGTAATCCTCTCCCGGAAGTGTAAAGCCCGCGACGACGCCGGGGAAAAGGACGGTGTAGGGATCTTCATCCACTCCTAAGGGAATCCCGTCCCTGAATGTGAAGACGTTCTCATTCCAATCATGGAAACGAATGGTAACGTCGGCGCTGCGGTTAAGCCGGAAACTGATAGTTGCCAGATCGGTTTGTCCATCCGCGTTAGGAGTGATGAGATCAGGAATTACCGTAACGTCATCCAGCAACGGTTTGGAACCACATGCAGACACTATCCAGGCCAACGCCAGCGCACAGCCCAGTACGAGGATACGACGTGTTAGCCGCAATCTCATTTCGTCTACCTCCATATGGCGGGAGTGTACCAAAGAGAAGGTGGAAGTCAAATAGGGGAACGTTTCAATTTCGCGCTCACTTGATTAACTGTTCGCCCTGGGTTACAATACCGTTGGAGGATCATGACATGTTACCCCGAAGACTCTGGTACGGGTTCCTGGTGTTTGCATTGCTTTCTGCCTGGGTATGTCCGGTGGCTGCCCAGGACGTGGACGAGGATCCCATCGCGCAGCTCGTGCAATCTCTCCCTACCCGGGTCAAGGTAGGGCAATTGGTCATGGTTACATTTCCCGGTACTGACGTAAGTGCTGCCGCTGAAATCACGGCGCTTATACAGGATGCGCATATCGGTGGTGTGTGGTTGCGACCAGAGCACGGAAATTTCGGCGCGCCGGCGCTGTCGCCGGCGGATGTGATTTCCCTTACCAATCAGTTGCAGCGCTTGACCGGCGTCCCCGCTTACCCGGCGGTGGGACCACAACCCGAGATCGCGACCTTTGGAGGAACCTCCTTTCCGCTCTTTGTCGCGGTCGATCCTTACATCGATGGATTGCCGGTGACGGCTTTCGTCTCGGACACAACCCGGATTCCTCTGCCCATGGCGCTTGGAGCCACCTGGAATCGCGCATTGGCCGAAGCTGCCGGTCAGGTTGTAGGTCAAGAGCTCTCCGGACTGGGCATCAACTTCCTCCTGGGGCCAAGCCTGGATGTGCTGGACACACCCCAGATGGGAGATCCCTCGGCCATCGGCACAACCGCGTTTGGTGGGCACCCCTACTGGGTGGGGGAAATGGGCAAGGCTTTTGTGCGAGGCGTACATCAGGGCAGCGATGATCGTATGGCGGTCATCCCCAGGAATTTCCCCGGGTTGGGCAGCGCCGACCGGCCGGTGGAAACCGAAACCCCAACGGTTCAGAAGACGCTAGAACAGCTCCAAGAAACGGAATTGGCTGCTTTTGCAGCGGTTGCCCATAGTGCGCCGGGGATCGAAAGCGTCGCGGATGGGATGCTGGTCACACATGTGCGGTATCAAGGATTTCAGGGAAACATCACGCAGTCTACACGGCCCATCAGCCTGGACGGTCCCGCATTGTCACTGGCGCTGTCGGGAATGGAAGCCTGGCGAACGGCGGGGGGCATCCTAGTGGCAGATAGTCTGGGAATGCGCTCGCTTCGTCGTTTCAATGACCCTCGAGAGGCGACCTTCAATGCACGGCAGGTCGCGCGCGATGCGCTGCTGGCAGGAAACGATCTCTTGATTCTCGATACGTTTTCGGTCGATGAAGCCTGGGATGGCCATTTTGCCAACATCCGCGATACCCTGGATTTCCTGGCGCAACTCTATGAGAGCGACTCTACAGTTCAAGCGCGGGTAGATGAAGCGTTGTATCGTGTCCTGAGTCTGAAGTTGCGAATTGCCCCCCGGCTTTCGCTGGATGACGTCGCGCGGAGCGCCGCCCCCGAGGTTCTGGCCGAGATTTTCGGGCGCGGCGGCGGGGTCAACGCTCAAGTCGCCTCGAGTGCCCTTACGCGTCTGGCGCCGGCGGCGGATGATCTGTTGACGACCCCTCCTCAGGAGGGCGCGCGTGTTGTCGTCTTTGCCCAGGAGAGTGACGTTACTTTCAATGGCGGCGCGGCCTCGCGTCCTATTTTGACCGCAGATACGATCGTGCAGACGCTGCTGCGGTTGTATGGCCCTCAAGGTACCGGACAGGTGCGCACGTCAAATGTTCAGAGTTTTTCGTTCTCTGAACTGCGGACTGCAGTTGAGAACCCCTCCCCACTCATCGAAGATCTTGCCTTTCCAATCGTGAATTCGCTCCAACGGGCCCAATGGCTGATTCTTGCCACAACCGGGAACGGGTCTGATTCAGAGTCGGTGGTTGTCTTGCAGGCTTTTCTTGGAGAGCTTGCTGATCTCGTCGATGCGCGTATCGTGGTTCTCAACTTTGGCCCGCCGTATGCCCTTGACAGCACGCATGTCAGCAAAATTGATCAGTATTATGCCCTTTATTGTCCTGGCGAGGCATTCGTGCAGGCTGGAATTCAGGCATTGTTCCGGGATCTTCCTGCTGTCGGCGCCTCGCCTGTAAGTATCCCGGCGCTCAATTATGTACTGGCCTCGCAGTTGGAACCCGATCCAGGTCAAATCATTGGTTTGACCGTCATCGATGGTTCCGGGCAAGAGATGGCGAGCGAAGAGATCCAGGACATTCGTAAGGACGACGTGCTTCAATTGCGGACAACGGTGATCAAAGATCGCAACGGGCATCCGGTTCCCAATGGTACACCGGTTCAATTCACCCTTGCTTATCCGCAAGAAGACCGTCGCGACTACATTGCAACAACCACAAAGGATGGCGTGGCTTTCACGTCGGTCAATCTCGATCGCGTGGGTCAATTGGATATCACCGTTGAATCTGCGCCGGCGCCGCCACTCTTTCATTTGCAGTTGACGATACGCGAAGAATCGGTCATCATGATATCGATTACGCCGACGCCGGAACCTCAGGAGCCTACGCCAACCCCAACACCTATTCCGGAAATACCGGCAGCCAAGGCGTTGCCGGAGCCTTTGCGCTTGCCGGCGCCGCATGGTCCTGGGCTGCTGTTGTGGGGTGTTTCAGGTGGGATCGTCAGTGCTTTTCTGGGCTTCTTATGGGCGCGTGAACGGCTTCGGGGTCTGGCGCGGGCTGTTCAGTTTGCCTTGTGGGGGGCGATTGGCGGCCTG
>JAFGNR010000267.1 GCA_016926915.1 Anaerolineae bacterium | reverse complement strand
TTCCGAACACGCTTCCGAACACGCTTCCGAACACGCTGGCAATCAGCGCCTGATCAGAGCATGACTTTGGGCTGATACTCTCCCCAGACCTTGCGGAGCACACCGCAAATCTCGCCCAGGGTGCACTCGGCTTCGACCGCCTCGATAAACAGCGGCATCAAAGGGGCGCCATCTGCTTTGGCTGTGGTCTCTATCTGGCTCAGTATAGCCGAGGCCCGTGCCGTATTGCGACCGGCGCGCACGTGTGCCAGATGCTTTCGCTGTTCTTCTTCGATAGCCGGATCGACCTTCAGTTGTTCGAGTGTGATGTTTTGCTCTTCGATTTCGAACTTGTTGACGCCTACGATGACCTGATCGCTGATCTCGATAGCCTTCTGCGCGCGATAGGCTGCGTCGGCAATCTCAGCCTGCATGTAACCACGTTCCACGGCAACGGCAGCTCCGCCCATCTCGTCGATGGCGGCGATGTAGGCATTGGCGCGCTGTTCCAAAGCGTTGGTCAAGTGTTCGATGTAGTACGATCCGGCCAGTGGATCGATGACATCGGCTACCCCCGATTCGTATGCGATGAGCTGTTGGGTGCGCAGCGCGACGCGGACACTCTCTTCCGTGGGTAGCCAGAGCGCTTCATCCATGGAATTCGTGTGCAGGGACTGTGTGCCGCCTAGCACGGCGGCCAGCGCTTGCAAGGTCACCCGGATGACGTTATTCATGGGTTGCTGAGCTGTCAACGTCGAACCAGCGGTCTGGGTGTGGAAGCGCATCATCCATGATTTGGGATTCTCGGCGCCAAATCGAGTGCGCATAATGCGCGCCCACATTCGCCGTGCCGCCCGGAATTTCGCATTCTCCTCCAGGAAATCGTTGTGGGCATTGAAGAAGAAGGAAAGGCGCGGGGCGAAGTCGTCAACACCAAGTCCGGCGTCCAGGGCCGCGTCCACGTAGGCAATGCCGTTCGCCAACGTGAAGGCGATCTCCTGGGCGGCTGTGCTGCCGGCCTCTCGAATGTGATAGCCGCTAATGCTGATGGGATTCCACTTGGGAACCTCAACGGCGCCATACCGGAAGGTATCTGTAATCAGCCGCATCGAGGGGCGTGGGGGGAAAATATAGGTGCCGCGGGCGACGTATTCCTTGAGAATATCGTTCTGGATTGTGCCGCGTAGCTGTTTGGGGGCGACGCCTTGTTCCCTGGCCACTGCGATGTACATGGCCCACAGAATGGCTGCCGGGGCGTTGATGGTCATGGAAGTGCTTACCTTGTCCAGTGGGATCTCCCGGAAGAGGACACGCATATCGTCGAGGCAGCTGATGGAGACGCCAACCTTGCCCACCTCCCCCATAGCCATGTCATCATCGGCATCGTATCCGAGTTGTGTGGGCAAGTCGAAAGCTACAGATAGCCCGGTCTGGCCCTGCTCCAGCAGGTAGCGATACCGGGCATTAGATTCTTCCGCCGAGGCATATCCGGCATACTGGCGCATGGTCCAGAAACGTCCCCGGTACATGGTCGGTTGGACGCCCCGGGTATAGGGATACTCTCCCGGCATTCCCAGGTCTTCCAGATAGTCGACATCGACATCTGCCGGGGTGACGACGGGGGGAATTGGAATTCCAGACGTCGTATTGAACTCGGGGCGGCGTTCGGGATAGCGGTTGACAACTTTCTTGTAGATAGACTCTTCCCAACGCTGTTTCTCGTTTAGAATTTTCTCGGGATTGGACATGCTTCCTCCTTGGGAAATAAGCCGTCGGTTTTCAGCTTTACCTTGGCGTACTTGCGGTTAGGTAACTTTTTCTCAGGAGAGTCACGGACGGGTTAGCCGATTTTCTCCAATTCCTCTAGCATTTCGGCAAGCAGGTCGAAACCGCCTTGCCAGAAAGCCGGATCGGCCATATCGAAGCCTGCTTCGCTGATAACGTGCTCAGGGCTGGCGGAACCGCCGTAAGCGAGAATCCGCAGATATTGCGGTTCGAACGCTTCGCGACCGATCTCGCGGTATTTGCGGTATAACGCCATGACCAATAACTGGCCAAATGCGTAGGCGTAGCAGTAGAAGGGGCGCTCGTAAATGTGGGGAATGGCCAGCCATTCAAGCCGGAAATCCTCACTGACGTCGACCGCATCCCCGAACTGTTCGATCAGGGTGTCGAGATAGGCCTTGTGGAGTTCATCGGGTGTGGCGCCATTCTTGATCAACTCATGCGCGATTTTCTCGAAAATGACGAAGTATCCCTGGCGCATGATGGTGGCGTAGGAGTCGGAAAGGAAGGTGTTGAGCAGGGTCCGCCGCACCTCGACGTCGGTCTCTTCGGCCAGTAGCTTGTCTGTCAATAACATCTCGCCGAAGGTAGAAGCGGTCTCTGCCATGGGGAGCGAAGAATGGAAGGTGGTCACCGAATGGTCTGCGGCGAGCATCGAGTGTACAGAGTGGCCCAGTTCGTGCGCCAGAGTTGAGACGTCGTTGATGGTGCCGGTGTAGTTCAGTAGCACCCAGGGGGTGATACCGGGTAAGGGGCCGTATGAGTAGGCGCCGTCCATTTTGCGCGGCCGAATTTCGGCGTCCAGGTGGCCCTCATTGATCACGCGTTGGGCTGTATCGGCCAGCGTTTCGGAGAAGGCGCGATAGCTCTCATCTACCAACCGGACAGCGTCATCGAAGTCATACGTCTTTTCCGCATCCGAAAGCGGGGCATAGATATCGTAACGTCGAAGTTTTTCCACGCCTAGTGTTCGGGCTTTGAAGTGGAAGTAGCGTTGAAAAAGTGGGACGTTCTTGCGGATCACATCCAGCAAGGTCTCGATGACTTCATCCGGGACGTCATTGGCCAGGTTGCGCACGCTCACGGGCGAGGTAAATCCACGTAAGTTCACTTGCTCGGCGTACCAATCGCGCACGCGCGCGGCATAAATCTGGGCCAGAACGTCGGCGTTATCGCCGTACAGCCGGTAGAGCTCCTGGTAAGCTGCCGCGCGGATATCCGGATTGGGGTTGTAGACGTTCATCATCAGCTGGCCCCGGGTTAGTTCTTTTTCCTCTCCTTCTACCGTCAGATGGAATTTGAAACCGTTGGTGATCATGTAGTAAAGGGTGATTACAGCATTGATTCCGTTGACATCCTTTAGGTTGATGATTTTCTCCTCTGCCTCACTGAGCGTATAAGGCTTGAAGAGACGCATGGTTTCCAAGAAATAGCGCATATCCCCACTGGCGTCCAGCAGCCGCGCCGCATTGTTTTCATCCAATGCTTTCCACCACAGCTCAAAAAAGAGGGTCCGGTTGTGTGCATCCGCAGCGAATTGTTCTACTTTGGCTTTGAATGCGAGGGCTGCTTGATCAGCTGTGTCTTCAGAGAACCAGAGATAGCTATAAGCAGTGAGCCGGTTCATGTCGGCGTCGAGAAGCTCGTATTGTTTCAAGATATCAATGAACGTCGTTTCCGGAATGTCGGGCGCTAGCTGATCTCGCATGACTTCGAAGGCGCTAATGCGTTCCTCGCCGGCGGCCAGGTAGGCAACTTGTTCTGGTGAACCCGGCTTCGCCATCAGGTCATCAAGGATCCACCGTTGTGGTTGGTACTTCATTATGCAAACCTCCGTACTTATTTCTTAAAAATTTTAGCTGTGGAGCCTCATGCCTTGGGGGGCTGGGGCTTCCGCTTAAGAATACTGTCGAATGCACCAGTGCGTTCAGCCACGAGCGCCAAAAACAGTAGAGTGAGTAACAAATCGCGCCCCCATAGGCTCTTGGCGTAGGATGCGCGATAGAACAATAGACGAATGATCCACAGTGAGCCCTGATAGCCAACTGCGATCGGAAGTGTGATCTTGAGGCGCCGGCGTGTCCAACGTTTGCGCCACAAGGCAATACCAAGTCCCGCCAATACCACGCCCCACACGAGATAGAACACGCCTAGCCAGGTCAGGGACAGGGACAATTCCCATCCCTCCACTACTGAAGCGACCGGAAACGCCAGGCTGCCACGCACCAGATTAGCAATCCCTACCAGAAGAAAGAGGCCCGCCACTATACGGTGTCGTTTTGCCACAGTTGGATTCTACTCCAAGTCTGAGGGAAGGTGAAGTGATATTCGCAGCTTCCCGGTCACAAGAATGTAACGTTCTTTGATGACATACCCTCAGGTTTCCGCGCAACAAAGAAGAGATAGGCCCCTGATTCCGGTAAGGGTTCTTCGTAAAATCGCCGGAGTAGAGCGGCCGTCGGCGCCAGATTCCAATGGCTGGGTGCAATTAGCCAGCGTCCGGTCAATGCCTTGGCGAGAACAGAGGGTAAACCCAGTGGATGTCCCCATTCGAGGGCGGCCAGTGCGCGCTGGGAGAAGTAGCTCCACCAGTGATCCAATTGCAGCCCTGCGCGTTCAAGTCGGGCCTGCCAGGCAGCCGGTGTATCATAGTAGTAGTGACGTGAGATACGATCGAACAGACGCCGGTATCGTTCCGCGAGTTTCTGCGCTCCCAGACCCTCCAGGAAGCGCCCGACGGACAAATAGGTGCGGAAGTTGGGACCAGGCACACAGAAATGAAACCATCCTCCCGGGCGCAGTACCCGCGCTACTTCTTGAATGACCGGCTCTACATTGGGGATGTGTTCCAGCACGGAGTTGCTGATAACGGCCCCGAAATGGGCGCTGGGGAAGGGGAGCGACGCCCCCATGGCTTGTGCCAGCACGCTATGGGTCTCCCGGCGGTGTGCTTCTTGCAGTGGACCCCACCAGGGATCGACCCCGGCGGTAAGGGGTGCTGCGAAGACTACGCTCGCAAAATGCCCATCTCCGCATCCCAGGTCGAGCACCGGTTTGGGCATCGGAAAATCGGCGTAGAAACGTGCTTCGACGGCCCGCAGCAGCGCCCGAAACGCGGGTAGCTCGCGCAATTGCTGTTCAAAAGTGTCCTGATGGGCGATATTGCTCGCCGGCGGCTTGGGTTGTATGGGCATGCTGATCGTTATGGGGTCTGGAACGGGCAGAGGTCGAAGGCCGTATACGTGGGGTTGGCATACCCAAAGCTGTTGAGGAAATCCACGACTTCCATGACATCAAGCGGCGCAATAGCTTCCCGGCATGCCGGTTCGACCAATCCGGTCTCCGCATATGTCGTCCAGAAGCGCTCTGCCATTTGAACCACCGGGTATCCAGGTGTCTCGGGTGTGTAGTCGTCCAGCAGCTGGCGGTACTGTTCATCTGCATCGGTGAAGTTGCCGATGTGAATTCCCATCGATACCCGTCGCCAACGCGCCAGCGCTGTAAACCACAGCTGTTCTTCGGTCGCGCCATAGTAGCCGGCCCACGTTTCCAAGTCCTCATCGCGGATGACACGCACGTAGGCATCGAAGGCCGCCGTGTAGTTACCTGCAAACAACGCTTCGTCGCCGTCACGGAAGGCGTGATAGCGGAATATTGCCGGGCCAAGTTGCGTCGCTGTCATCGTAATGACCGAACCATTCCAGGACCACGTCTCTGTCAAGGTGCGTTGCGGACCGGCTCCCACCGATCCGATACCCGCACTGGTCGCTACGATACTGCCTTCGGTAAGCGCAAGGGTCACATAGGGCCATGAAGGATCGCCCTGGGTGCGCTCGACAAAGTCGTTCTCAACCCACGACCAGACGTGCAGCGTTTCCCAGCACGTGTGTGCACCACACTGCGTTTCCGTAAAGACCAGGTCCGCGACGCTGTCAGCCGTCATATCTTCCAGACCCACCAGCCCAACAAGCAAGAGCTCGCCCGGAAGGTAGGTGTATTTGACTTCGACGCCTCCATCACGACACGCAAAAACGATCAAGGCGCCTGCCGGGGGATAGGTTTCCGAAAGTGGATCGAGGAATACTATGACGGTCTCCGGTATTGCATCTCCGGTGAGATCGGCCCTGAGCGGCAATCCTCCTTGCGGTATCATGATTTCCCACTCGTTCAGGAGCTCGGTAAGTGCGCCAAGGCCTCCCCCCTTGCTCAGGAACACCTGGATACTCGCAATATAGGTATCTGGAAAACGAACATCGCTGGGACGTGGGGGGATAGTCACATTGGTTGGGAGGGGACACGGGTCAGGGGGGGCGGTTGGAAGCGGTGTGGCGGTGGGCGTCGACGTTGCAGTTGGCGTTGTTAAGGGGGTTTCGTCGCTGTCCTCAGGCGTGAGCGTTATCGTGTTGCTCAGACCACATCCCAATGCAAGGGTGATCAGTGCCAGGATCAGGAATCGAATCCGCCAGCATGCTCGTCCCATCTTTGCCTCCACTTCACAGGTTATGCTGTTCTCAAGTATAGTCGCTTGGGTCCGAATCGCAACCTTTTCCATATGGGGTGTTGCTGAATCTGGGGAAAGCAGGTATGATACAACGTGGGAGGGAGATCACCGGATATGGGGCGCCGGTGTGTCCCTTGAAGAATGGCGTTTCAATTCCGCGTGATCAAGGGTTTTTGGATAGCTTGAACCGGGATAGTCCCTTACGTAGACGCTGATGAGCCTACAATCGTTGCTTGCTTTTCGAAATTCCTTATAATGGAAGTAGACCACTGCATAGGAGAAGTATTCATGAACGGAGCCTTCGAACCCGGGGCGCAATCAGAGCAGGATCTGCTCGCAGCCATGCTTGAGGAATACGGTCCCTCCTCCTCATGTAGACGCGGCGATATCGTAAAAGGCGTCATCGTTCGCGTGACTCCGAAATTCATTCTCATCGATATTGGCAGCAAGTGTGACGCGGTGGTTCATCCTCGCGAAGTCGAGCAGATGAGCCCGAAGGATTTGCGAGGCTTGCGGCCTGGGCAGGACGTCAGTGCTTATGTCCTGGATGCCGGGGAACAAGAGAACTTGATCATAGTTTCCCTTGCCAAAGCAAACCAGGAGCAGGATTGGGTTCGTGCTCAAGAGCTTCTTGATAGCGGTGAGGCAGTTGAACTCGAGGTTGTCGATTTCAACAAGGGGGGGGTCATTGTGCATTTGGGCCGTTTGCGAGGATTTGTGCCGGGATCTCAATTGTCATCTTCGTGGCGCAGCTCTCAATCTGGCGAGGATACGGACGACCGGTGGGAGACCCTTGTCGGTAAGAAACTGACTTTGAAGGTGATCGAGGTCACGTCGCACCGCAACCGGTTGATCTTCTCGGAACGCAAGGCGGTTCCGGTTCGCTCTCGGAAGCGGGATGTATTGGAGGATCTGAAACCCGGTACGGTGGAAAAGGGCGTGGTCAGCAACGTTGTGGATTTCGGCGCTTTCGTGAATGTGAGAGGCATCGATGGACTCCTGCATATCTCGGAGATTTCCTGGCAGCGTGTGCGGCATCCCTCAGAGGTGTTGACGCCTGGTGCGGAGATCGAAGTGTACGTGCTAGGTGTGGACTTGGAAAAGGGACGCCTCAGTTTGAGTTTGAAGCGTCTGGAACCTGACCCCTGGACGGTTCTGGAGCAGGAATATCACGAAGGACAATTGGTCGAAGTCAAAATCGTTAATCTGACTTCCTTTGGAGCGTTTGCCCGTCTGGTGGATATTCCGGAGGTTGAAGGTCTTATTCATATTTCGGAGCTGTGTGATCATCCGGTTGTAAGACCTGAAGAGGTTATCAAGATGGGGGAGTGCCGGGTAGCCCGTATTCTTTCTATGCGACCGGATGCACGTCGCGTTGCCTTCAGTCTGAAGCAGGTCAATGCTGGGGAATCTCCGGAAACCGAGAATTGGCAAGAAACCCAGAAAACGTTGCACGACCAGGAGCAAGGGCATGCCGCAGGCTGAGGCTTGATGGATGCCTGTGTGATGCCGGCCCTGGTGCGCGCACGCTAAACTGAGCTTCGATGCGCCTGACCGGTGACCGGTCATGTAGAACGGCCCCGGCATGTGGCGCTGGGGCCGTTTTCGGTATCTCGCCGGGTGGGGGGAACGCCATGGTGGAAGATTGCAAGACCGTACGGGCAGGATTGTGGAATGGAGTTGCCGTATGCTAAAAGCATCTGATCTGGTGCGTCCGTTGAAAGATCAAATCGTACAATGCCGGGTTTGTGAGCATTTCTGTGTCCTCAAACCGGGTGCGTGGGGCAAGTGTGGTGTACGGGTTAACCGCGACGGGATCATTTACTCGACGGTCTATGGTGAGGCGGTCGCGGTCCACGTAGATCCCATTGAGAAGAAACCCCTGTATCATTTTCTGCCCGGCTCCCAGGCGTTGTCGGTGGGCACGTACGGCTGTAACATGCACTGCCGTTGGTGTCAGAATTGGCAACTTTCACAGGTTCGACAACATCAGGGTGGGGATCGTTATGGGGAGATGTTTACTCCCTCGGAACTTGTCGAAATCGCCCAACGACGAGGCCTGGCGTCTATTGCCTATACCTACAACGAGCCCACCGTCTTCTTCGAATACTCCTACGATACGGCCATGATTGCCCGCGAGCGCGGTATCAAGAATGTGTACGTATCGAACGGCTACATGTCCCAGGAGTCTCTGGACCGGCTCGCGCCCTACCTCGACGGTATCAACGTGGATTTGAAGGGTTTTACAGAAGACCTGTATCGCACCTATACCGGTGCACGACTTGAACCGGTCAAGCGCACTATTGCCTACATAGCGCGTGAGACGGATATTTGGATCGAAGTGACAACGCTTGTAATACCGAATCTCAATGATTCCGACGAGGAATTGCGTGACCTGGCATCCTGGTTGTCGGGCATCGATCCACGTATTCCCTGGCACGTTTCGGCGTTTTACCCCACTTTTGAGATGCTTGATCGCCCTCGAACGCCGCCCGCGACTCTGGAACGCGCCTATGATATCGGTAAAGAAGCCGGTCTGGAGTTTGTGTACGTGGGAAATATCATGAATTCGGAACGGGAGAGCACCTACTGCCCGATTTGTGGGATGTTGGTGATCGAGCGCTCGGGATACCAGACGCGCGTCCGGGGAACAGAAACCGGTCGTTGTCCCGGTTGTGGTGCTGTACTGGCCGGGGTATGGCGTTGAGACCGCCGGATTAGAAGCAAGACGTTGTTCGGTCAGGTCAGCGACAGGAGGATAATTGTGGAGACCTATCACGTTCGACGTCCCGCCGTAGCGGGCACGTTCTATCCCCAAGATGCAGATCGCCTGCAGAAGATGATCGAAGGATACATGGCGGCGGCGAATCCCGCCCCCCTGTGTGGGGTACGCGCGCTCATTGTCCCGCATGCCGGCTATATCTATTCAGGACCGATCGCTGCATTTGGTTTCAAGCTCTTGGCGGCGTTACCCCAGCCGCCCGCGCGGGTGTTCCTATTAGGCCCTGCCCACCGGGTCTGGTTTCAAGGCGTTGCAGTCCCCACACACGATGCTTTCGCCACACCCTTGGGCGCTTTGCCGCTCGACCGCCCGTTGATCAAGGATTTGGTGGCTCGTTATCCGGAGTTCCTGGTATTGGCCGAAGCGCATACACGCGAGCATTGCCTGGAGGTGCAATTACCGTTTCTCCAAAGCGTATTCGATCGCGTTTCCATCGCGCCGCTGCTGTTCGGTGAGGTGAACGCTGCACGAATTGGGCACATCCTATGTGAGACTGTTGGGGATGATGATATCGTCGTCGTCAGCTCTGATTTGAGTCACTACCACGATTACCACAAGGCTTGCCAGCTCGATCATGCGTTTGTGGATGCTGTGTTACGTGACGCTCGTGATGAGGTTGCGCAAGGGGAAGCTTGTGGACAAGGCCCCATCCTGGCGTTAATGACGCTGGCTGCCGAACGAGGGTGGCGCCCGCAGCTACTGGATTACCGGAATTCGGGTGACACTGCGGGTGATCGCCGGCAGGTTGTGGGTTATGCGAGCATTGCCTACCATGAGAACTCCCCTTCAGCAACGACACAGAGGGCGTGACCATGTCTTCCACACTCCCGGTTAATGAGAAAGCGTTATTGCTGCAGATTGCCCGCGAGGCCATTCGTGCACGACTTGAAGGACGGTCTCTTCCGGTGTTGGCATTGCAGGACCTTCCTTCTCGACTGGTAGCAGCCGGAGCGGCTTTTGTCACCCTTACCCTCCACGGTCACTTGAGGGGCTGCATTGGTTCCTTGATTGCGCACCGCCCCCTGGTCGAAGATGTTCAGAGGCACGCTGTGGATGCCGCCTTTGAGGATCCGCGATTTTCTCCGCTTACCGATCGCGAGTATCCCGAACTTCACATCGAAATATCGGTTCTTTCTGCTCCGAAGCCTCTTCCATACGAAGATGCCGGCGACTTGGTACGCAAACTGCGTCCCGGTATCGATGGCGTCATCCTGCGGCGCGGCTGGAACCGGGCGACGTTTCTGCCCCAGGTGTGGGAACAGCTGCCCGAACCGGAGACCTTCTTGTCGAATCTGTGTTACAAGGCCGGCCTCCCTGCGAATGCCTGGCGTTGGCCTGACGTCGAGGTGAGTGTGTATCAAGTTGAGAAATTCGGCGAGGATTTGACGTAAATCGGGTCCCTTCACAGGCGCTTTCTGCAACCTTGTCATGGCTTCTGCGTACTATGGGTAGATATCGATAGTGTAGCTCGTGTGAACAAAAGGAGAAGCCATGAATACTGAGAATGAATTTGAAGAAGTGCAAGCCGAACCCGTCAATAGGGTTCCCGTAGCCCCGCCACAGGCGTCCTCTCTCCAACTAGCGCCTGCCGACGAGCGTCTTTGGGCTATGTTGGCCCATCTGAGTGTGTTGTTGAACCTGGTGACCGGTTTCCTTGGCGTGGCAGCGGCTTTCGTCATTTATCTGGTTTACAAGGATCGCTCACGCTACGTTGCTTTCCAGGCCTTGCAAGCCTTCTTGTTCCAGCTGATTTTCTGGGCAGGCGCGGGGGTGATCATCGGCCTGGTCTGGGCAGTCGTGGGGATTTTGAGTGCGGTGATCATTGGCATTTTCCTGATTCCCTTTGCGCTTGTCGCGACGATTGTCCTGGTGCTGGCTCCCCTGTACGCTGTGGTGTATGGCATCATCGGTGGGATTCAGACCAACGATGGTCAGGACTTCCGTTATTGGCTAGTCGGTGATTGGGCGCTCAATATTCTGACCTGATACTGGACGACTCTCTCTTGCTCAGCCTCCACGCGCCTGCGTCGTGGAGGCTGTTTTGCATCTGTGGGTGCTTGCTTGTTTGCATTCTATGGAGTAAAACTGGTGTGCAGCCGTGGTTGTGATTGGCGGCTGTAAGGAGTTCGCTATGCGGTACTGTAGCCTGGGGAAGGCCCTGACGCTGGTCATGATGTGTCTAGTGGTGTCGGGATGTGCATTGCAGTCGAGCTATGCCGAACCCACGATTTCATCTCCTATGCCAACACGGATTCGACCTACATCAGTTCCCACCTCACTGCCGACCTCGACAGCCATTCCCCTGCCTGCCCCTACTGTGACGCCAGCACCCACGTTGGCGTCAACGCGGACCCCGATGGCGCCGGTTGACGCTCAGCCGGTTCTTTCGACTACAGTCACACTGACGCCAGAAGTCTTCATGCCTTCTGTGGTCAAAGACTGGATGTTGGAGGTTTACGAAACTCAGGTCGTGTTGACAAGTTACGGGTGGGAACAGGCCCTGCGACCCTCTACGCCTGACAAGCCTTACTATCCCTATCCTGAATTGGATCTTGGCGCCGTTGGACCGCCAGAACTGCGTACTTACGATGCGGTGATTCTCGAGAACTCCTATGTAAGGATAACCGTGTTGCCCTATTTCGGTGGACGTATCCTGCGTTGGGAGGACAAGGTCACAGGACACAAATTAACCTATGAGAATCCGGTTATCAAACCCACGCATTGGGGATACCGTGGCTGGTGGTTGGCGATGGGCGGGCTGGAGTGGGCCTTTCCGGTTGATGAGCATGGGCTCAACGAGTACCGTCCCTGGCAGTATGAACTGCACTATGGTGAGGATTGGCGTGGGGTCCGGGTCTGGGATACCGATGACCGAACCGATATGCAGATCGAGATTACTTTGCGGCTATATGGAGGGCGGAGTGATCTTGTGATCGCGCCCAGACTCACGAATCCGACGGCTGAAGACAAACCTTTGATGTTTTGGATCAACGCGATGTTGACACTTTCCGGCGAAAATCATCCCTCTTCTGCATTGCGTTTTTGGGTACCTACCGTCTCCATGATGGTCCACTCGACCGGGGACCCGTCGCTTCCGGGCCCGCGAGGAACCATGAGTTGGCCTGTGCACAACGGGCGTGACTTCAGCTATTATTCACAATGGCGCCAGTATCTGGGCCTGTTCGCCTGGGAATCCACGGGCGCCATGGGGGCGTATGATGAAAATGCCGATCAGGGTATGGTGCGTGTTTATCCGGCAGCTGCGGCTCCCGGAGTGAAAATCTTCTGTCTCGGCGATCTACCTGCGCATATCTATACCGATGATGGCAGCCGGTATTTTGAGATCTGGGGCGGGTACAATCGTTCCTTTTTCCCGGAGCACTATGTTTCGCTTGGCGCCGGACGGGTACTGGCCTGGGAAGAACATTGGTATCCCATCCATGGTATCGGGACCCTGGGATGGGCCAACAACGACCTGGCGGCGGCGCTCAAGGTTACGGAGCAGGGAATCAGTGTGGGGCTGTATGCCTCCCGGTCTCTACCTGTGAACCTCATCCTCAAACACAACGGTGCTATCGTTGCCGAATTTGCCGTCGCACCCAACCCAGGTGAACCGTTTCGGCAAATTGTTCCCGGAAGCGGCCCCGGCTGGGTGCTTGAGGTCTGGCAGGCTGGCGTTTTGCTCGCCCAGGTAACTCCATAACCTTTCTGTAATAAGGAGGGGAGGGAACCTCAATCACGCCTTAGCAGCCTGCGTAGCCAGGAGCTCTCACGCCGGTTTTCAATGGTACACGCCGGGCCGGATTCCGGCTCACGCTCGCGATTCTCCGCATTCTTCAGGGATTCTTGCGCCGCGGTCGCGACGTGTGCGACTGCGTCGCGTGTCAGACGTTGCAGGGCTTTACGTGTCTCTGCCGAACCATCGTCGAGGGTGCATAGCGCGTACGCGAGTGAGGCGCGTACATAGGCGTTGGTATCATCGACCAGCGGAAGCAGGCTCTCCAGAACGGATGAATCTCCCATGAGTGCGATTGCGTCGATGGCCACAGGCCGCACCAGGGGGCTAGGATCGTTCTTGATGATCTCGAGGAGCAGGGGCAAAGATGCCCGATCGTTGAGGTGGCCTAGCGTGGTTGCTGCACTTCGGCGTAACCGGGGATCTGCGGAACTCAGGAACTCGCGTATGGTCGCAACAGACTGTTTACATGTCAGATGGCCGATACTCTTGAGCGCGGCCATTCGCAAGCTGGTGCTGGGGTCTTTGAGAGCTTCTGTCAGGGCCGGACAGGCTGATGACGCTCCGATTTGTCCCAATGCTGCCGCTGCGAGCGAGCGCGACCCCACATACCCCTGTAACACCGCCAGGAGCACCGGCGCGGCCTCTTTGGCCTTGAGATCTCCCAGGGCAATGACCAGGGCTTTGACAACGGGAAGGTCGCGGGGGTGCGGCTCCGTGACATATTCTTCCAACATGGCGACCATCGGGGAAATTGCTTCCCGCGTCTTCAGTCTACGCAGCGCGGTGATGACCGTTCGCCGCATGCGGGGATCACGCGATTCCAGCTTGGCGAGGAGTACCCTACCGAGGTCGTGGATGCCGAGTTTGCCAATCGCATTGATAGCTGCACGCCGCACGTACAGATTGGGATCATCCAGTGCGTGAATGAGTGCAACCTGTGCTTCTTTGGCTTGCAGCTGTCCCAGAGCAATAGCAGCTGCACGGCGCACGAAAGAGCTGGAATCTCTTAATGCATCAACAAGCGGGAACGTCGCAGTTTGGTCCCCAATGTGCCCCAGGGATTCGGCGGCTGCGCTCCGGACGTAGGTGTTGACATCTTCTTTGAGTACGTCTATGAGTTGGGGTACCGCTTCCTTGACTCTCAGTTCGCCCAGTTCTGAGGCTGCTTGGGATCGCTGCCGTGGATTAGGGCTGTGTAGACTTTCGATACACCTTGTGACTGACGACGATAACGCTTGAGGCTCCTCATTTTCACTCACTCCGGCTTCCCTTTCTC
>JAFGNR010000266.1 GCA_016926915.1 Anaerolineae bacterium | reverse complement strand
TGTGGGGTTTCGGGTGGCGGCGTCCCACGCTTTTCGCCGACTTGGCCGGAAATGTCCGGTGGGTCTATGTCTACCGGGCCGAGGCGTTGAAAAACGGCGCGATCCGTTCCCGTCCGTGCTGAACACGATCACGGGGTTGAGCCGGACATATAGCGCCCCGGCAACACGCCAGTATGTATATTCAGGCGGTTGCCGCCGGGAATCTGCCCTGGATGCGTTCCTGGCAGGTTCCCGGTAGGGGCCTATGATAGATAAGGGGGCAGGTATGAAATGTCTCAAGTGTGGTACGATGTGGCCCGATACGTTCGAGTTTTGTCCCACGTGCGGGATTCCCATCGTCAAGACGGCAGTCGCCGGGAGCGTCGCAGCGACGACAATCCAGGGCGAGAATGTGGTCAGCGGTGTGCAGATCATCGAAAGACAGGAGATTCACCCGCCGGGGCCTGATCCGGAGGCGCAGCGCCGGGCTTATCTCCGCGTGTTAGCTCGGGATGCCAATGACTTGCCATGGACGCGCGTGGCGCAGGAGTATGCCAATCCCGAGGGCGGCGAGAGCCTGGGGCTGGCGGAGGTTTACACCCATCTCGATACGACCTCTTTGGAACGCGTGACGTGTGAAGAAGAGCTGCGCAGTCTGATGCTCGGAATGGCCCGTGGGGATGTGCAGCGCATCCCGGCGCAGACTATGGTCGATCAGGAAGCCCGCCTGTTGGTCCTGGGCGATCCGGGGTCCGGAAAATCCACTTTCGTCAACTACTTGAGCTTCGTGCTGGCCCAGGCGGGGTTGGCAGACGATCCCGGCCCCTGGCTGTCTCGTCTTGCTCCTTGGCGGCGCGGCGTCCTGCTGCCGGTGCGCGTCGAACTCCGCGAGTTCGCGGCCTGGCTGCGCGGGCAGCGCGCCGCGCCCGATCTGTTGTTACGGTATCTACGCCACTCGCTTGAAAACAGCGTCCTGGAGAATTTCTGGCCTTGTTTCAAGAGTGTGTTGCTCGACGATGATGGCGCGCTCCTGGTGCTGCTGGATGGCCTGGACGAGGTTCCGACCGGGGAACGCGCTGCCTTGCTGCGAGCGGTCCAGATCTTTGCCGACCGCTATCGCCGCCACCGCTATGTGGTCACCTGCCGGCCCTACGCCTATGTGGGACAGCCCTGGCGTTTGCAGGGATTCAAGGAGGTCACGCTGGCGCCGTTCGCTGAGGCTCAGGTTGACAGTTTTGTCGGCGCCTGGTATCGGGAACTGGCGCGCCGGGGACGCTTGAGCGCCGGGGAAGCGGATGACCAGGCCCGGCGCTTGCAGGCGGCTGTGCGACGTCGCGATCTCTGGGGGATGGCGCAGCGCCCTTTGCTGCTGACGGTGATGACGCTCCTGCACACGTTTCGCGGGCAACTGCCGGAGGACCGCACTGAGCTCTATGCCGACGCCGTCGATTTGCTTTTGCGGCGTTGGGAGCAGCGCGTGGGCGGCGAGGCGGGGTTGTTGGCGCAGCTCGCGATTCCGGAACTCAAGATCAGCGACCTGGAGGCTGGACTTTATGACGTGGCCTTTCGCGCGCATAGCGGCAGCGCCGGAGACCAGACGACGGCGGACATCGACGAGGGCGACCTGCGCAAATGGTTGGCGCCCTATCTGGGCGGCGATTGGAACAAGGCGGGCGATTTCATCACCTACATTCGGGAACGCGCCGGGCTCCTGGTGCGCCACAAAACCGAGGCTTACACCTTTCCGCACCGGACCTTCCAAGAATTCATGGCAGCTTGCCATCTGGTGAGTCTGGGCGACTATCCACGCGAGGCTGCGCGGCGCGCGCGATCTGCAACCAACCGCTGGCGGGAGGTGTTCATCCTGGCGGGGGGCCATGCGGGGCGCACGCACCGGCTAGGACAGGCCATTGCGGCGGTGAATGACCTGTGCCCGGCATCGCTCGCTGACGTCGAAACGCCCCAGGCCGAGGCGTACCATCAGGCCCAACTGGCAGGCGAGACGTTGTTGGAGATCGGGCTGGTGGGGGTGGGACGCGAACCGGCGGGGCAGGCGGTGTTACAGCGTGTACGGCGCTGGTTGGCGGCTGCTTTGCGGGCCGACGGCGTATTGTCGCCTCGCGAGCGCGCCGGCGCCGGCGATGTGCTGGCCCGGCTGGGCGATCCCCGATTCCGCAGCGACGCCTGGCAGCTGCCCGGTGACGCCCTATTGGGATTTGTCGCTGTCCCCGCCGGGCCATTTGTCCTGGGTACCCGGCGCGAGGAGATTCCGGAGTTGGTGGCGCGGTTTGGGGGAGACCGAGCGTGGTATGAAGCGGAAACACCTCAACAGCAGCGTGAACTTCCGCTGTACTATATCGCGCGTTATCCGGTAACGGCGGCGCAGTTCCGGTGTTTTGTTCAGGAAAGCGGCTACAAGCCGGCTACAGAGCGGAGCCTGCGCGGTGTGGACACACATCCGGTGGTCGCTGTGACCTGGGATGACGCCCTGGCCTATTGCCGCTGGTTGACGAAAGTTCTGCGCGCCTGGAAGGGGACGCCGGCTCCCCTGGCGGGATTGCTGCGGGCGCAGGGATGGTGCATCACGCTGCCTTCCGAACTGCAGTGGGAGAAAGCGGCGCGTGGGCCGGCTTCCGGTTCAAATTCCCGGCGGCATTTCCCTTGGGGGGATACGCCGGACGCGAACCGGGCGAATTACTGGGATACGGGGATTGAGGGGACCAGCGCGGTGGGCTGTTT
>JAFGNR010000265.1 GCA_016926915.1 Anaerolineae bacterium | reverse complement strand
TGGGGAGAGGCGACGCGGAAGGCGCTCTTGATGGGCGGTTGGGCTGGCGCGCAGGTTGCCAGCGTTTCGTTGAAGATGCGCGTGAAGCGCCGGTCGGTCTCTGTGGCGATGGCTCGCAGGGCCGCCCGCTGTTCCCCGGAAATATCGAACTCGCAAGGCCAGGCATACGGGACGCCGAACAACTGGTCGCCCGTGGGAATGTACGTCGGGTGTCCCGGGCAGAAGGTAACAAAAGGCAAGTCGAGGCAGGTTAACGCCAGCGTGGCCGCGTAGGAGAGCTGATCGACGATGAACACGTCGGGCTGCTCGCGTTCTGCCAACGTTGCGATGTCCTGCCGCAGCCGCTCGGGATCGGTCAGCATGTCGGCCTGGCGGTGCTCCGACTGCAGGCGCAGGGTGGCGATAGGTCCCTCGCGGGTAGCCTGGAAGAAGGCCGCCAGTCGCTCCGACTCCGGGCGCGCCTGTTGGGTCTGTTGGGCGACGCCCGTGTTTGCATTGCGGTTGATGTCGAGCCGGGCGGCGCGCAACCCGGCGGCTTGCACGTCTGCCATGAAAGGTTCGGCGGCTGCGACGATGACCTCCGAACCCGCTGCGTGGAATCCCAACGCCAGGCTCAGAAGCGGGTTGAAGTGGGAATAGAACGGCGGTGTGAGGATGAGCACTTTGTCATAACGCATGTTGACGTCTCCAAATGGCGAATCTGTGAATGGCGAGCCCCCCATGCCCTCTGGCGGTTCACCCACCCGCAATCTCCCGGTAGAATGCGGCGAAATGCGCGGCGGTCGTGCGAATATCGTACCGCGTTCTGACCGTGTGCGTGCCCGCGTTTGCAATGGCCCGGAGCGTTTCGGAGGGGTAGCGATCCGCATCGCGCAGAACGGTGCACAGCCCTTGGGCCAGTGTCTCTGCGGTTCCCGTGTCGATCAAGAAGCCGTTCCTGCCTGTCTCGATATAGCTCGACAGTCCGCCCACCTCCGGCCCGAAAACCAGGAACCCCGCGTCCATGGCTTCCAGGACGGCGATGCCGAATTCCTCCTTTACGCTGCTGCAAGCATAGACGTGCGGCAGGTCGGCGGGCAGCGACCGGATGATGCTAAACTCCAGCTGTCGCAGCTCTGCATTGGGCATGGCCGGGAGCAGGCAGAATCGCCCGCGCGCTTCCGGATAACGGGCAAAGGTGGCTTCGATCTGTTCCCACATGCGCCGCTCGATGCTGTTGGGGTGTTCCAGGTTGCCGCCGATGAGGACGAGATTGTAATCGCGCCATAGCTCGCTTTCGGCCCACGCCTGCACCAGCAGCGGTTGTTGTTTCACGGGGTGCAGCCTGCCCACGGTCAGGATCAGCGGGCGCTCCTTGAATCCGGTATCGAGGGGGCGACCCTGGCGGCAGCTGTCTGTATCACATAGGAGGGCCGGGGCATCATCTATCTCTTTCTCGCCGTGCCATACCTGTCCAACCTGGATCCCTTCCGCAATCATCCTCAAGGGCTTTCCCTGTAGCTGGGGGTCGAGACGCAGTTGTGGAAAGTAGGCTTCCAATGCTTGCGTGCCTTTTGATGTGGGCATGGCGATCAGGCCGTCTGCCAGCGCCGCCAGCTGGTCGGCGATGTAGACCTGCTGCAATTGGAAAGTGAGCGTGCGCGCCTCGCTGCCCCGGACGTGCGGCTTGGAAAAGGCGCTCGTGAGACGGCGGTGGGGATCGGTTGTGACGGTAAGCGCCAGCCGTTTGCCCAGGCGTTTCGCCACGCGCGCGGCCGCGCGCGAACCGTGGTCGCTATAACGGATGTGGAAGATGTCCGGACTGAGGTGAAAGGTGTCGAGAATGTGCATCAGGGCGGTTTCGATGGCGACCTCCTTCACCATCATCTGGTATTGGGTGATGGCATGGCGGCAGCAGACGGGAATGTGCACAATGGTATGGTGCGGGGTGCGATCCACCAGCAGCGGCGGGTCGTCCTCTGCTTGTGCAGCGTTGAGCAGCACCAATGTGTAGACGTGGGCAATGCCGGCGGTTTCTCCCAAAGCGTCGCCCAGCGAGGACAGGAACACGCCGAGGCCGCCGCTGTCCCCCTTGCCGGGGCGCCCGATACGTCCCAGGAACATGAACTGCGCCACCGTCAGACCCTCCCGCGTGACGGGCGACGTCACGACGGTTTCCAAGGTGTGGATGATTGCTGCCACGTACTGTTGCAGTACCCGCGTGGGAACGCTGCTTTTCTCACGTTCGAGCTGGTGTGCAAATGCGCGCAGGCCGGAGCAGCTGGCGAGCTCGCCGGTGCGGCTCAACGCGTCGATGAGGGTGAGACGGCGGGCCAGTGAGCGTTCTGTGCTCTCCATGAGCATTGTGTGCAGCGCCGGCGCCAGGGGGCGGCGTTTAAGCGCGCCGGTGTACCGGAGCAGCGCCAGTATGACCGGTTCGTGATCGTTCCAGGTGTGTAACAGCGAGGCGACCTCTTCATCGGTGAGCGCCGCCACGCGATGGGCGGCGGCAATGTCCAGGACAACCACCAGCGCCCGGGATTGGTGTCGTCGTTCCATTTCCCAGAATCGCTGCCGGAGCTGGTCCCGGAAGTCTTCAGGTAGACCGGTCTCTGCCTGGATGCCAAGGGCGTCGCGCACCAGAGCATCCAGCGTATGGGAGTATCCCAGTTGTGCCAGCAGCATCTCGGCGCCGGGCTGGGCATGGGCGCGCACGACGCCCCGTAAAAGAGCCGCTCGCTCCTTGTGGGTTAACGTCGCGAGAAAGGCCGGCGTCGCCTCTTGACCCTGCTGCAGCGCGCGCCCCCACGCGAATTCGTTCACGGCCAACCGGGCGAGCATGTCGAGACCTGGGGAGCGCGCTAGCTGGGTGGCGTGATCTTCCGGCAGTAGCCTGCCGGTCAGATAGAGGGCATGCCGGAGGGCGGCGAAGCGGTCCGGGAAATACGCGCTCCCGATCTGCTCCAGGTAGTCTGCGAGATACAGCGCGCGCTCTGTGTAAGTCTCTGTCATCATGGCCCTGCGCTTGTGGTCAGACTTCCAGCAGCGACAGCAGGCGCTGAAACCGGTTGGCGGAATCGACAAGGCCGCCAGGCCGGTTGCGGCGCAGCCAAAGCGCCCGGTGACGGTCGATCAGGGTCTGTAGCTCGCTTGCCAGGGCGCCGCGTACTGCTTCCGGCAGGGTGGTGATGCCCGTACCGGCAGGATTTTCCAGACGCGCTTGATTCAACCGGCAGGCGCAGCGCAGCAGCGCTCCGGCCCACGCGAACTCATCTTTGATCCAGGCTGCATCCGGACGCGCCATCTGCGCTGTGTCCAAGGGTGCAAGAATGTCATCGATGCGCTGCACAGCGCGCGCGAAGGTGTTGGCGGTGACCTGAGCCTCTTCTGGGATCATGGCGGGATCGGCGTCGAGAACCAGAGAATAAAACAGCAGCGATCCGTTTTCCGGTACGTATCCCACGTGACGGTAGACGTTGCCCAGGTCATATGCCAGTTTCCCCATCACGCCGCTGCTGTCCCGGAAAACGAAACGGTCCAGCAGCGCCGGCAGATCGATGGCGAAGAGATCGGTATTTGTGTTCCAGCTGACGCCGGCGCCCGCCAGGAAACCGGCGTAGCTGATGGGCAGCGGTTGGAGGTGTCCATGATCGCCCCAATCGGTGTTGAGCAAGCCTATGGCGCCGGTTAGCACGCCGTTCTGCGCCGCATTCATCAGATTGCCCAACATGTTGTCGGTGCGCCCGGCAATGCTGTTCCAGCTGCTGGTGCCGGGGCAGACGTAGAAATCGAGTCCGGCTTCCGCGAAGTGGCGACAGTCCTCCGCAAACGGGTGATTGGCCTCGTACCCCCATTCCATGGCGATGGCGTCGGCGGGCAGCTCGGGAATGAGCGCCGGCTGGCAGAGAATGATGTCGCCCCAGAACTGCATCCGCCGGCCCCGCTCCGAGACAAGCGCGTGCACCTGTTTGAGGAAGTCCAGGTAGACGCGTTCCTTGCTTTGGTGGGTGCACGCGTGCGCCGAGCGTCCGCGCCCCAAATCGAACGTCTCATCCATACCCACGTTGAAACGCTGGCTGCTGAAGTGGGGGAGGAGTTGGTCGTAGAGACTGGCGAGGAAGGCCAGCGAGGCCGGATCGGTAGGACAGAGGCCAAAAGGTTCTTTGGTGGGGCTAAAAGGATGGGTGATGCCGTCGGGACATTCGGCCAGATGCTTGTA
>JAFGNR010000050.1 GCA_016926915.1 Anaerolineae bacterium | reverse complement strand
CTACATCGAGCAAGGCGGCATCGAAATGGCCCTCGAGCAAAACCTCTCTGGCGAAAACATGGCGATTGCGATCCAGGAAGGCGCAGCGGGTCTGCAATGGCACCTCGATCAGATCATCCAAGAACTCTGGGATGAGGGTTTCATCGACCAACTGGCCGCGCAATATCTGGCGGGTGGGGGGGAATAACACGCGGCAGCTAAAGGGCGCGTCGAAGTTTGACGCGCCCTTCCCTTACCCAAGCAGTCTTGACACGTTGAAGGAGCACGTATGGACAAACTCCCCGATATTCTAGGCAGCCTTCCTTACCTTTTGGAAGGCGCACTCCTTACCCTGGCGATCACAGTACTGGCCCTTATCAGCGGCTTCGTCATCGGTCTACCTTTGGCGCTGCTGCGCGTCTACGGACGAAAACCGGCAGCGACTCTGGCTGCGGCCTACAGCACGGTACTACGGGGGTTGCCCTCTCTGGTCGTGCTATTCATCCTTTTCTACGGGATGGCAGCGGTCGTCAAGCTTCCCGCCTTTCTGGCGGGCTGTGTGGCCCTGGGCTTCTGCAGCAGCGCCTACCAGATGGAACTCCTGCGCGGCGCGATACAATCTGTTGGGCCAGGACAGATGATGGCGGCGCGAGCACTAGGCATGTCCCAGCTTCAAGCCATTATTCACATCATCCTCCCCCAGGCGCTGCGTCTCGCGATCCCCTCGTGGTCCAACGAAGCCGCGGTGGTTCTAAAGGACTCTTCACTGGTCTATGCCGTTGGGCTTGCCGAACTGCTCCGCCGTTCACAACAAGTGGCGGCGCGCACCTACCAGTCATTTATCGTCTATAGCCTTTGCGCACTTATCTATTTCGCGATGACGTTCTTGGCCAACCGGGGTCTCGACCACGCAGAACGCGCGCTGCGGCTCCCCACCCCGCTCGAAGAGACTGCACACTAGATTGAAGGAGAAAATCGTGAGCAACGCCATCGTCCGAGTCGAAAACTTACACAAAGCATATGGCGACACCGAGGTATTGAAGGGTGTCAACCTTGAAGTCGATGAAGGTGAAGTCCTCGTCGTCATCGGCCCCAGCGGCACAGGGAAAAGCACCATGCTGCGTTGCATCAACCTTTTGACGCGTCCTGATCAAGGTCGGGTATGGGTTGCCGGCGACGAGATCACAGCCCCCCACGCCGATGTCAACCAAATCCGCGAGCGGGTCGGCATGGTATTTCAGGACTTCAATCTCTTTAGCCACCTGACCGCCGAGGGCAACGTCATGGTTGCGCTCACCAAAGTGAAAAAGATGTCCAAAGATGAAGCACGGAAACTGGCCATGTTCGAGCTGGAACGTGTGGGACTCAGCGACAAAGCCCAACTGTATCCGGCCCAGCTCTCCGGTGGACAGAAGCAGCGCGTGGCCATCGCGCGCGCGTTAGCCATGGATCCAAGCGTCATGCTCTTCGATGAACCCACCTCGGCATTGGATCCCGAGCTCATTGGAGAAGTGCTCGAAGTCATGAAGAAGCTGGCTCGCGAGGGCATGACCATGATTGTGGTCACCCACGAGATGGGATTTGCCCGTGAGGTCTCTACCCGCATGATCTTCATGGAACATGGCGTCATTGCCGAACAAGGCCCCACACAGCAGCTTTTCTACAACCCACAGCACCCCCGAACACGAGAATTCTTAGGCAAGATCACGGAGCTCTACGGGCACGAACAAGGCGAGGCATAGACATGGATGTCACCTTTTGGGAAATGATCTGGCCGGCTTTGGGACGCGGTCTGTTGACGACCTTGCAAATCAGTGCGGTGGCATTGACGCTGGGATTTCTAATGGGGATCCCGGCAGCCCTGCTGCGCGTCTACGGCCCCAAGTGGTTGCGGTGGCTTTCTGTAGGGTACATTGAGATCTTTCGAGGGACACCACTTCTCGTTCAGCTATTCGTCATCTACTACGGGCTGCCTGATCTGGCGCGCGCATTGGAGGGGCTGGGCATAGAGGCGCAATTCCTCGTGCTGGACCGGATGCTGGCAGCCTACGTCGCGTTGGGATTGAACAGCGGCGCTTACCAGGCCGAATACTTCCGTAGCGCCATCCAGGCCATCAGCTCGGGACAAATCATGGCAGCACGCGCCCTGGGTATGTCACAATTTCAGGCCGTCACGCATATCGTACTTCCCCAGGCGCTCCGTCTGGCCATCCCTGCCTGGTCCAACGAGGTCGCCTACATGGTGAAATATACCTCGGTCGTCTTCATCATCTCGGTACCCGATCTCCTGGCACGTGGGCAATTCATCATCAGCAAGTACTACAATCCCATGGAGATTCTGCTCACCGTAGGCGCCATCTACTTGATGATCGTTCTCGGACTGTCAACCATCATGGGGAAGATCGAACGCGCGGCTACCATACCGGGTTTACAAATGGAAGTAGAACGCGGCTGAAACAAATAAAAACCGGCATCGCCATTCCAGCGATGCCGGTTGCAATGTCCAAAACGAGAGCCTATGAGCGACGTTTGACGATCACCCGTCCAACTATGAGCACTGCCCCCACGCTCAACAAACCGCCAGCAACGACCCAGAAGCCAGGCCCGGCAAGCACAAGCCGGGTCGACCGGGGAAATGCCGGCAAAACGTGTCAGGCCGCTCACCCCAGTCTCATAGATGCCATAGCGTAGCACCGCGCCGCCGGCGCCACCCCCGAAAACTTCACCGGCCCCGGAACCCCACATGTCGAAGAGGTTAGCAGTAGAGTCTTCACTGAAATGTTACGAGAGCATTACGAGCCGTATAGAGTTAAGAAGATTGGCTTTGGTCTTATCCTCCCCACATCGTTTCGTATTCTAAGTTTCCAAGTATAATAAACCTGTGAAGGAACGCCAAGCAAAAACCAGCAGCATTTTTCAATGGGGATGCCTCGCCGTGATCATTATCGCGATTGGCGGTGTGTTCATTGGCATGGGGCGGCTGTTTACCCGGGAAGGACCTATGCCGGCAGGACCAATGCCAACGGCGGAACTGTGGACCGCGACGCCGACCTTTACGCCAACGGCAACACCGCAGCCCACCGCGACACCCATCCTTCCTACACCTACGGCCTCGACTGCTGAGATTGGCGTTGGCATGCGCGTGCGCGTCAGCGGGACCGGCGGCATAGGGCTCAGCCTGCGCACAGATCCCGGGCTGAATTTCGAGCGTGTGGATATTGTGGCCGAGGGGGCAACCTTCATTGTCGCCGGCGGTCCCACAACTGCAGACGAACTGACCTGGTGGCTTCTCAAAGACGAAAACGACCCGCAACGTGAAGGATGGGCCGCAGCCAATTACCTGCAGAAAGAGTAAGGATTTCGTAGAGGAACTGATGGATCTGGAAACCGCGCAACGCAGGGCAGCAGAACTTCGCAAACAGCTCAACTACCACGACTATCGCTATTACGTTCTCGACAATCCCGTTGTCAGTGACGCCGAATATGATCGGTTGATGGATGAATTGCGGGGCCTCGAAAAAAGGTTTCCCGAAACGATCACGCCAGATTCACCGACACAGCGAGTAAGCGGAGAACCTGCCGAGGGATTCACCAAAGTTACCCACCCGGCCCCAATTCTTAGCCTGGACAAAGCCACCGATCGAGACACGCTGCATGCCTGGTACACGCGCATTGCGAAACTACTACCTGAAGGTTCCCCGCCGCTATCCTATACTGTGGAACCTAAATTCGATGGCTTGACCGTTGTATTACACTACCACGAAGGCGCCCTCGTCCTTGGCGCGACGCGAGGCGATGGGTTGGTAGGCGAAGACATCACCGCCAACCTGAGAACCATCAAATCACTCCCCTTGCGTATTCCGGTGACGCCTGCCGCACCACAGCCCCCCGCGCATTTGGTTGTGCGAGGTGAAGTACTGATCCTATTAGAAGATTTCGAAACCCTAAATCAGAGGTTAACCGAAAACGGTGAAAGTCCCTTTGCCAATCCACGAAACGCCGCGGCCGGGTCACTCCGGCAGCTCGACCCACGTATTACAGCCGGACGCCCACTCTCGCTCTATGTTTATCAAATCGTCACCACCGATGGCGCTCCACCAACAACACAGTGGCAGACGCTAGCCTACCTCAAGGCTCTGGGATTCGCCATCGCGGATGACGTGATT
>JAFGNR010000264.1 GCA_016926915.1 Anaerolineae bacterium | reverse complement strand
TTTTCCTTCTTTGCCATCGTATGCTCCTTTCCACGCACTGTGAGATTTGAAATCGGTTGCACCGTCGCCGCATTCTTACGAACGCTTCTTCTCGTCTGGCGTTGAACGCAGACGCAACTCCAGATTCGCCACTTCGGCTTTGAGACCGGCGATTTCCGTTTGGAGCGTCGCAATGACCTGTTGAATCTGGTCACTGCTTTGGAAATCTGGGCCTTCCTCGCCCGCGATTGCAGCTTCACCTGACGTCTCGGGTGACAGGGGGGCCGTTTTCTTGGGGACCGGCACCGTTTCTATGGCGCTGGCCTGAATCAACGATCGCACCCCTGCGACCAGGGCTATCCCCAGGAAATGCGACCGCCGCACCCCCAATGCATCCACCCAGGCATTGATCTGTTCGAGTGTTGTCTTGGGAACTCGAACCGTGACCCGGGTCATCTTGGGAGCGGTCATATCATAGGTCTCTGCCATTTAGGTCCTTTTCGTGACTATTAGTGACGAATCGTTACATTTGAGATTATACACGATTTTCCTTTGGAATGCAACCCCCAAATTTATCCATCGCGGTGCGCCGCGTCCCCGCGTCGCGCCGCGCCCCTACGAGAAATGTAAATACATTGAAATCTGGCCTTGTTGCGCCTGAATGATCATGGTATAATGAGGGCGCTTACGACAAAGGAGGTGAAGCCAATGGAGTCTGAAGCACCCCGAACTCAGGATCCGGTGACCAATTCGACCAAATCGGTGTCCGTTGTCACTGCCGAACATGCAGCCCGTGAGCATACTGCTGCTAAAGCTCCCCCGAGCCAACAGACCACCGAGGAGCAGGAAAAACGCATTCAGCTGTATATCATCGGCGGCGCCATTTTGATCCTGGCCTTGTTGGTGACCAGTATCGTGTTGATGGCCAACAACGCGGCAGTCACGGAAGTCATCCGCGACATTGCCATCGTCTTTGTCGCCGTGGAAACCTTTTTGATCGGGATGGCCGCCTTGGTCCTGATTGTGCAAATTCACACTCTGACCAAGGTGTTGCGCGAGGAGATCCAACCGCTTTTGCGCTCTGTTACCGATACCGCCTCGACTGTGCGCGGCACGACCGAGTTCGTAAGCGAAAATTTGGTGTCGCCCATTATCCGTGTAGCCGGGTTTGCGGCTGCGGTGCGACAGGTCGTTGGCGACCTGTTCGGCGTCGTAGCGGCCGCCCGTCCCAAAAACAGATCAGCGTCCGTTCAACAACAAGGAGGAAAAGAAGATGGAGCAGAAGGGTAATTTCGGCGCGTTTCTCACCGGTTTTTTCATGGGGGGATTGATCGGTGCGGCGGTCGCACTGCTGTTAGCCCCGCAGTCCGGCAAGGAAACCCGTGAACAGATTGTTCAGAAAGGGACCGAGCTGAGCGACCAGGCCGCCAAAGCTGCTGAGGAAGCGCGCGCCAAGGCGGAAAAGGCATTGGCCGACGCCCGCGGTAAGCTGGATGAGGCCACCAAAGAGCTTCAGGCCAAGGCCAAAGAACTTCAGGATCAGGGCCGGGTATTGCTTGAAGAGCGCATGAAGAGCAAGGAAGCGGAAGCCGAGCCGCCCGCCGAGGGCATTACGCTGGAAGAAACCGCCGCCGAGGCGTAGGTAGAGATGCATTAGTGAAACGGTCCGGCCATCACGCCGGGCCGTTTCTGTTACCTGTTGCTTAGAGTAACCCCAGGAAGCCGGCGACCGCGTCGCCGGCCCCTATCATGTTCAAGGCAATGGGCAACAGCAAGACCCCCATGCAGTTCATGCGTCGGGATCCCCAGAGCACAGGGATCAGGCCGATGCCTGTGGCGACGCTACAGACGGCCAGACCGCTGCCCCCTGTCATTCCCCCTACAACGACCAGTAGAATCCCCAGGGTGCCGGCGTTGATCCACCGGTACGACACATGCACCAGCAGCTTGATGAGCAGCCGCGCCAGGACCAGAGAGAGAAAAAACGCAAGGACGCCGGAAAGCAATACGGCGCCGGCGGCCCAGTAGAATTGCTCCGGCGTGATGGGGGTATAACGGGTACTGATCATCCAGGCCATGCCGCCCCGCGTCAGATGTAGCCCCGGCACGAAGTAGAGCAGGAAGCCGCCTGTGTAATAGACGATTTTTGACGCACCCTGCGAAATGAGGAAGGCGCGTGCGTCGCGCTGGGCGGTCGCGTGTCCTGCTAGGAATCCGCCGATGCCGCCGGTGACGACCGGGAAGAAGGCGGCAAACAGCCCGCCTAAGACGCCGGCGGCGGCGCCCTGGAGTAGCACTCCCGGAGAGATATCTACGGAGCAGGCCAGATGTTGCCTGGGAATCTCGGTGCGCGCCAACAGGTTTTGGATTACCCACGGTACGGCGAATAGCCCCACGAACGCCGGAAGCAAGTTCTGGTAAGCGACTTCGACGGGAACCAGGGGCCGGTACATCAGGATGAATCCTAACAGACCTGAAAGTAGAAAGGCTGCCAGGCCGGCAATAAGTGATGTCCAGCCTTCCCACCAACGACGCCATCCTGCCGGGGCGCGACCGGCGCCCTTGGGCCACTCTGACAGTAGCATGTAGGCGATGACGGTCCAGAGCATCCAGCCCGTATGGGGCTTCAGGATTTCGCGCACTACGGGAAACAGGCGGGAGGCTACCGGCGTGAGCAATACCAGCGCGGTCAGACCCCCCAATCCCCCTAACCCGCTCAACACGACGGCTTCGTAACCCCGCCGCTCCATCAGGTATGTTTGTCCGGGCAGCACGATGAATACCGTGCTATCGTCCGGCGCGGTGAGAAAGATACTGGGAAGGGTGTTGAGCATCGCGTAGCCCGTGATCATGCCGAGAAAGAGGAAAGCCAGCCGTTCCGGCGTCAGTACCTGACTCCACGGCCCGCTGAGCAGCAGCATGAATCCCGCGACGTTGTAGATGTGTAGGGCGGGCGCCAGGGTTAGCAGCGCAGCTCCCAGGACCCCGATTACGGCCCATCCCCAGAGATCCGGTCCTCCGTTCATGGCCCGGGCCGCCAGTCATAGTGAGAGCGCGGGATGATCTCTAGTGCGTCGTTGTAGATGGCGATCTCTCCAAAGACCTCCACCAGCATCCCGCCTGCTGGTGCAACCTCAAGGTCTTCGGCGATGTTCGACCAGAGTAGCACGGTGATCACGCCGGTCCCGTCGTCGAGCTCTGCCTTGACTCCGGCCGAAAACGCAGTGGGGATCCCCAGCACACCGCGCAAGCGAACCGCCCGTCCTACGTCGCGCGGCGACAGATCTCCGATTGAGACCCAGGCCAATTCCGGAGCTGGCGCAAGCCAACGGATGTTGGTCGCGCCCAGGGGAATCAGCTCCAATTCGCCTGCGTACACTTGCAACTGGCCCTCGACGTCCAGGGTCGCTCCCACCTCGAGGGCCGTGGGATCGTCCAGCGTGTTGTGAATGCGTTGCCAGACCAACAGTGTGACTTGTCCGGTTCCGTCATCCAGGGTGGCTTTGAGACCGCCATTGAACCCGCTCACCGCCACGATCCGGCCTTGCACACGGAACCAGCCTCCTTCATCCGCCTGGGAACAGGCGCTCAGCGCGGTTACCGGCGTCTCCGGCGCGGGTGGGGTGGCTGTCCCCGCGCCCCCGGGGGCGCCGGGTTCCGGGATCGCCAGCGCCGCCGGCGCGGCTCGTACATCCAGCGCCGCCTCCGGTACAATCTCCAGGACCTCATGGTAGAGTTTCACTTCTCCCTGGACTGCGATGCTGGCCCCTTCTTGAAGGATAGCGGGCTCGTCCAGGCTGTTCCACACGTTTTGCCAGATGAGCAGGGTAATCTGTCCGGTGCCGTCATCCAGTGTGCCTTTGAACCCGCTGCTGAACGGTTCGCGGGTGATAAGCCGTCCCTGGACGAAGATCCACCGTCCGGCATCGGCTGCCGTGAGGGAACCCAGCGGGGTGGGCGCCTGAACCGCGTTGGCCGAATCTCCTAGAAGCTGGATATTGTCTGGGGATGGCAGCGAGACTTGCGGCGTCCCCTTGTACAATGTTACCGTACCGGTAATCACAGCGAGCTGGCCCGGCGCGATGTCCGGAAGCGGTCCCCAGAGCGCCGTCATGGCGTCGCCGGCGGTCACGGCGATGTCGCCGGAGTCGTCGCGCACGGTAAGGATCGTTAACCCTGTGTAAGGGGTGCGCACATCCCGAATTTCTCCCCTGACGCGCACGCGCAATCCTTCATCCAATTCGGTGAGGGCGCCGGCTTTCACCGGGAGTGGATCGGGGCGATTGCGGGAAAGGTGTTCCGGCGCGTTCAGGGTCAAGGCCGCGTAGTCCTCGCGAATCCGCAGCGTGCCTGCAACTTCCACCTCATCTCCCAGGTCCGGTACCTGTCTTTCGGCAAGCAATGCTTCGGTGACGTCGCGATAGGATGAAATGTGGATCTCCCCGGTTCTGTCATCCAGCCAGAAGGACAGGTACGCGCTTTCGGGATCGTAAGTCGGGCCTCGCACGACCTGGCCCTTGACCCGGACGTAGGCCATGTTCATCGTGCCCTGGGCGGTTTCGACGGTGATCAGGGGGACTTCGGTTGCCCGCGCTGCCAGCCAGAGGGCAGCCAGGCCCGTGAGCGCGACGACCAGGGCCGCCAATTTCACGGCGCGCAAGGATAGACGTCCCTTTCGCCGTGCGCCGCAATAGGGACACGTTTCGTAGGGACCGGTGAAGCGCCCGCAACTTGGGCAAACAGCGGCGTCGCCGGTCTGCTGTGGTTCGTCCATCGTCTTGCTCCCTGGATCTAGTGAGTACGCTAGGGCCGTGTCGCGGATGCGGCGCCGGTCAAGAAGGCGGTGGAACTACCCAAATCATCTCTTGTTGGCGGTGTACAATCTTGTAGCCGATCCCGGTGAATGCCGGGAGGAGGGGATGTACCGCCGGAAGATTCACAATGTAGCCTCCGGCGTGGGGCCGGAGACCGTGGACGGCTTTGAGCAAAGTTTGCGCCCAATGGAGGCGTTGCGGGTGACCCGGCAGCACGGCCAGGTCTTGAATGACTTGATTATGTCGTTGTTCTACGTAAAGCACATATCCGGCGATTTTCCCTTCGTGCCAGAAGGCCAACCCGCGCATACGAGAGAGACGATGGCGTAGGGTGGGGAGTGCCCGCTGCCAGGTTCCCGGAAGATCATGCAATGCGGTATACAGTCTCAGCAGATTGCCCGGGATATCTCGCCGGACAGGTTCCGGCAGGTGCGACCGTGGTGCCGGGCCGGTATTCAGCGCCAACACGAGTAGCTCTTGCGAGGGTTGGAACCCCAGGCTGTTGTACAGTGCTTTTCCGGGCTGGTTCTGCTCCAAAACCTCCAGTAGCACTTCGGTGAGCTGTTCATCCCGGGCGCGCTGCAAAACGTACTGCAGCATGCGCCGGGCAATTCCAAGCCGGCGGTGTTCGGGCAGGACGCCCACAGCGCTAATCCAGCCCCGTGCTTCACGGCGTGAGAGGAGCGCCAGCCCTACAGGATTCCCAGCGCGGACCGCGACCACCGACAAGGCGCGCACTACATCTTCCTCGTTGCACATCTGGGCGAACTGTCCGGCTTCCATCCATATGGGAAGGTAGTAGTCGGCGTACGCCTGATTGACTAACGCTGCAAGTTGCGCGTCGTCGAACGTGGCGGCGGGTATGAGTGATACTGGTTGCATGTCGAGCCTCACACGGCAATCATAGCATTGAGAGGGGAACTTGGCAACGTGGCTGGTCATGATTGTCTCCTTTCCAAACACAGGTATAATGACAGTAAGCATTGACGATGAGTCGCCGGCGTACTAGGTTCGAGAGGATTACATGGCAGTGAAAATCAATGTACGTAGAGCAAAATTGGCAGACAGCAAGGCCATCGCCGACTTTGTGAATCTCTCTGGGCGAGGCCGTGGCGTGACCCGCTTGACGATCGCCCAGCGTTTCAGCGACGTGGGCTTCATCCTCGCCGAACAGGATGACAGAATCGTCGGTATGTTGGGTTGGCAAGTCGAGAACTTGGTCGCGCGTGTGACCGATTTTCTGATTGCCCCGGCGTTCGATCGTGTGGTCGCGGGCCGGGCTTTAATTGAGATGATGGAAGAACAGGCCGGGCAGCTGCAGGTGGAAGCGATCATGCTTTTCCTACCTTCGAAACCCAGCCAGGAACTGGTCGGATATTGGGAGCTGTTCGGTTACCGGCGAGTTCCTTTCGATAAACTGCCCCGGCAGTGGCGGGCGGTGGCGTTGGAATGGAATCCCGACGCTTCGAATGTGATGATCAAACAGCTGCGTAAGGATCTGGTCCGCCAACCCATCTAGGGGGCGCCTGGTGGCGCTTGCGGAGTCTGGTCATCAGAGACATCAGGAGAGAACTATGGAGACACTCAAGCGATTTGTTTCGCAACACCCCCAGTGGACTTCTTGGATCGTCTTGTCGATAGGTATGGTTGCGATCCTGGTTTATTCCGCGCGTGACGTGGGTCTTGCGGTCGGCCAATGGATTGCCCTGATCGTGGCGACGATTGCGGTCGCGGGGCTGGCCGTCTGGATCATCGGTTGGGAAGACGAGGAGGATGAGTCACAGGAACCTTCCTCTGGGTCACAGACGGCGTAGCGCGGCGTTCAACCGGACAGAGTTCACCCGCGTCCCCGGACTTCCCGGGGACGTTTGTTATTATTGCTTCTTTGGTGAGTTGCATTATACTCTTGGCGATAGCTAGAGTTGGAGGTTTTCGAATTGACTGACGATACGTTTGATGCTGTCACGCCGCCGGAATCGACCGAGCCGGAGGAAGCGCCTTCGCTGAGTCGCACGTTCGGCATCCGCTCCTGGCTGCAAGACCTGCTGGAAACGCTTCTGTTGGCCCTGGTCATCTTCCTGGTGATCAACACCCTGACCGGGCGTTACCAGGTGCATGGACAGAGCATGGAGCCCAGCCTGCACGATGGTCAGTACTTGATTGCCAGCAAGGTGACGTATTGGCTTCACCAACCTGAGCGCGGGGACATTGTGGTGTTGAAACCCCCTGCCGGTCAAGGCGCCATTCCGTATATCAAACGCGTGATTGGGCTCCCCGGCGACGAGATCGAGATTCGGCAGGGGAAGGTCTGGATCAATGGCATTGCTATCGACGAGCCTTACATCAATGGCCCTCCGATTTACGAGAAGCAGTGGGTTATTGCCGGCGGCATGTACCTGGTTCTGGGAGATAATCGCAATAACTCGAGTGATTCTCATGCCTGGGGGCTCTTGCCGGGGGAGAACATCATTGGCAAGGCAGTTTTCTGTTACTGGCCGCCGGAATACTGGGGCGTGATGCCTCACTATGCCTATCAGGAACTGGTCGCTGTCGATTGAGGAACGTTTCGTATGTCCGGGGCCACGTTGTGGCGCTCTTGAACTAGGCCCATACGAGGAAGCATCTCTATGACGAGTGTGCATGCAGAGACGCAGGCGCAACGCTCTGGCGCCCCACAAGACACGTCAGATAGCCAGGACCGGACCCGGTTGGGAGCCGGACTGCGTGACCTGCTTGAAACGTTGTTGCTGGCGGTGCTGGTGTTCCTCGCCATCAATACCGTGACAGGACGGTATGAAGTGTTATCTGTCAGTATGGAACCCACACTTCATGAGGGACAGCGGTTGATCGTGAGCAAGATCAGCTACTGGTTCCACACCCCTGAGCGCGGAGACATCATTGTGGTCCAGCCTCCGAATGATCATGACAACGGGATACCGTTAATCAAACGCATTATCGGACTGCCGGGCGATCAAGTCGAGGCCCACGATGGTCGTATCTGGATCAACGGCATTGCCATCAACGAACCCTACATCGCCGGCCCCCCCTCTTACACGACCAGTTGGGTTGTGAAGGACTCGGAGTACTTCGTTCTCGGCGACAATCGTAACAACTCCAGTGATTCCCACGCCTGGGGACCTATCCCCGGCGACAATATTATCGGAAAGGCCGTCTTTCGTTACTGGCCCCTGGAGAAATTCGGAACCTTTCCCCATTACCAGTTCTATGAATTGGAGGTCATACCATGAAACGAGAAATCCTGGCCCGCATGATCGATCACACGCTTCTTAAGCCGGAGGCTACGCCGCAACAAGTGACGACGCTCTGCGCTGAAGCCCGCGAACACCATTTCGCGTCTGTCTGTGTGAATCCTGTCTTCGTGCCGCTCGCTGCCCGGTTGCTGTCGGGAAGTGATGTAGAAGTTTGCACGGTTGTGGGGTTCCCGCTGGGCGCTACGACGACTGCGGCCAAGGTATGCGAAACTGAGCTGGCAATTGCCCAGGGCGCTACCGAGATCGATATGGTCATTGCTATCGGTTTGCTCAAGGCCGGTCAGGTTGCTGCTGTGCGTGGTGATATTGCAGCGCTGGCGGGGGTATGTCATGCACACACTGCCATACTAAAGGTCATCCTGGAAAATGCATTGCTTTCCGACGAGGAGAAGGCGTTGGGATGCCGGTTGGCGCTGGAAGCCGGTGCGGATTTTGTGAAGACCTCCACGGGCTTTGCGAAGACCGGCGCCACCGTAGCCGACGTGGCCCTGATGCGCGCCGCTGTCGGTCCCGAGATGGGGATCAAAGCGGCGGGGGGGATCGGCGCTTACGACGATGCGCTGGCTATGATTGCTGCCGGTGCGACCCGCATCGGCGCCAGCCGGAGCCTCGTGATTCTTCAGGGAGCTTCTTGATGCCCTATTTTTGCCCGCGCTGTGGATGGGGGCGCCTGCGCCCTACCCGTAGCACCTATGTGCGCCGGTTGGGCCGGCGCCTGGTGACCGCGCCCAATTTCGCCGTATGGCGTTGTGATGGGTGTGGATATAGCCGGTATGACCGCGTGGCCCTGGCAAACATCGAAATACTGTTGGGGCCGGAGCCTGCCAATGGGGAGGAGCCTCTCGAACGCCCTACTTCACACCAGCTTGCCGGCCCGGCCGACCGTGGCCCGCAGCATCCATCATCGTGATCGAGCTTTCTGTTGTCGTGACGTCTGACCTGACTGAAGAGGGGGAACTTCATGGCCACACAACCGACCAGGAGAATCGACCGCAAAGCCCGCATGCAGCTGCCGCCGGTACACGCTCGCAGCCGCGACCCTCAAGAACGGGTGCACGATTTCAAGGAAATTCTCGTCCTGCACAGTCGCGAGCAGGCTATGGCCGAGGCGTCGCGCTGCCTGCACTGTCGCAACGCGCCGTGCCAGACGGCCTGTCCCTTACACAACGACATCCCGCGCGCCTTGCAGTATCTTGCCGCCGGCGACGTGGCGCGCGCGGCGGCGGTTTACCGGGAGACCGGTCCCCTGTCTGAAGTTTGCGGGCGTGTCTGCCCGCGTCGCTTCTGTCAGGCTGCCTGTACCCTCGGGAAAACGGGTACCGCTATCGATACCCGGCGATTGGAAGCCTTCGTCGCGACAACGGCCCGGTTGGAAGAGGGCGTGCCCCTGCCCGAAATTGCACCTGCTACCGGGAGACGCGTCGCCGTGGTCGGGGCCGGCCCTGCCGGGTTAGCCGTTGCCGAGACCCTCACGCGCAAGGGCCACGCAGTCGCCGTATTCGAACAACATCCCACCCCGGGGGGATTGATGACCTACGGTATCCCGCGTTTCAAACTCGATCTGGATATCGTCCAGGCCAAGCTCCGGTGGCTGGAAAAGCTGGGCGTGACCTTCCGGTGCAGCACTACCGTGGGGCAGGATATCACGTTCGACACCTTGCAAGCACAGTTCGACGCAATCTTCCTGGGAGTGGGGACCCAGGAGCATTACCGTCCGGGCCTACCCGGCGAGGATTTGGCGGGCATCATCGAGGCGACGGAATTCCTCTGTCGCGCCAACCTCCCTGCCGACCTCCTGCCGGCGGTGTGGCGCGCGCCATTACAGGTTGGGCCGCGCGTGCACATACTCGGCGGCGGCAACACCGCCATCGACTGCGTGCGAACCGCCCTGCGCCTGTCTGCGGTTGACGAAGTGCGCTGCTACTATCGCCGGAGCGAAGCCGAGATGCCCTGTTGTCACGAAGAATACGAACACGCCCTCGAGGAGGGCGCCGGCTTCCAATGGCTGGCGAGCCCTTCGGAATTCCTGGGGGATGACAAAGGACGTGTGCGCGCCGTTGTCTATCAGAAAATGGAACTTTGCGAGCTCGACGCCAGCGGTCGTTGCCGCCCGGTACCCATCCCGGGCGAGGACTTCATCGTCGAAACCGACGCCGTCGTCTTGGCCCTGGGCTACCGGCCTGACGCCGCATTTACCCAACACATTGACGGACTGAAGACCGAACGTTGGGGCGCCATCATCGTCGACGACCTGGAAACCGGCCGCACCAGCGTGCCGGGTCTCTTCGCTGCCGGAGACGTCGTTCGCGGCGCCGACCTGCTGGCGCCGGCCCTGGCCAACGCCATTCACGTCGCCGAAACCATCGACGCCTACCTGCGCGGAACCTGAGCGCGGCGGCGCGAGGCGAG
>JAFGNR010000049.1 GCA_016926915.1 Anaerolineae bacterium | reverse complement strand
TTGCGCAGTCGACCCTGGAACCTAAACGCCCGCTCCCAGGGCGGTCTGGCGGCCGTGCAGGGAGGCGAGCTCAAAGCTCAAATACCCGCCGGGTACTACATCGATTTCACCACTATCGCCGCCGACTACGGCTGGGAACGTCGCAATGCACTATCCAACTGGCGAAACTCGTGGTTCGATATCGAATGGTGGCACTTCCAAAAAACCGAGGGTATGAGCTGGTACGAATGCATGCTCGAAATGTACGAAGAAGAGGACGTCATCGCGTCCTACGGAGACCTTCCCTGGTGGACGAAACGGCCTGAATGGGAAGTCCAGGCTTATCCCTGGTAACCGTCAGCGACGGCCAACTACGGTTCCAATCCCCCTGCAAGGATGCGGGCAACAGCAGTTTCGATCTCCTCGACAAAACGTTGCACTGAAAATCGCTCGGCGTTGGCCCGACAGGCCAAAGGATCAACCGCGTCCACATCGAAAGCGCGCAGCGCCGCCGTCAGCGAATCAACGGTGGCCTCTTCGAAGAAGCCCCCGGTAACCCCCTCCACAATCGTATCCAGCGCGCCCCCAGCCCGGTAAGCAATCACGGGACGGCCTGCGGCCTGGGCCTCGACGGGGGCAATCCCGAAATCCTCGAATCCGGGAAAGACGAAGGCCTTACAGCGGGCTAGCAGCGACGGCAGATTTGCATCGGGCACATATCCCAGGAAACGCACCGTAGGTCCCGCCATGTTCTCCAGAGCAGGCCGGTCGCGACCGGCGCCGGCGATGAGCAGGGGCCACCCTAACCGCGTAAACGCCTGGACAGCAAGATCGATGCGCTTATAGGGCACCAGACGCGAGACAATCAAGTAGTAGTCTTCCCGGTCGCGCGCGAGAGAGTAACGCGCGACATCCACCGGGGGGAAAATGATCTGCGACTCCCGATCGTAATACCGGCGAATTCGCCGTTGGATTTCCGTGGAAATCGCAATGAACTGTGTCGCAGGTCGTTGCGCAACCTGGTAATCCCAACGTCGCAGAAGCGCCACGAGGGGACGTAGCGCGAGTTTCACCGCCGGAGAGAGATTCTCGCGAGCCGCGTAGGTGGCATAATCCCAAACGTATCGCGTAGGGGAGAGGCAATAACAGAGCTGCGGAGTCGCGCCGGTATTCACACCGTGACAAAAGCCGCTTTTGTTACTCAACACCAGATCGAAGGGTTCACGCCCCAGGTCGAGGCGCGCAAAGGCAAGCGCATACAGAGGGAAATACCATTGGTGATGGCGATGGACCCCCGGAAGCCGATCCATCCAGGTTGTACGAATGTCCCAGGTGCGATACGCATCCGGCATTTTGGCGCGCCAGTAGATGCTCGAATAGACCGGGGCAGCGGGATACCGGTAGTGCAGGTGCTCCAATACCCGTTCTGCGCCGCCATGCTGATTCAGCCAATCATGCAGCAAGGCGATATTCGCGTCGTTCGAACTCATTCGTGGCGCTACCTTGTTCCTCGTATCCAGCTATGGTTCGAGATGTTTGACCGCAGTAGGGAGATTATCGAGCGTTTTTCCCAGAATGGCAAGGCGCAATGCTTCACGATCATCCCAAGGATACTCTTGAGTCCCAAAACACATGCTCTGCTCGTGGCCTTTACCACACGTGATGACCAAATCACCGGGCTTTGCCAAAGAAACCGCGTGGAGAAGCGCGGCGCCACGATCCGCCACCCGCCAAAAGTCGATCCCTTCACGACGTCCACGGCCTTCCAGTGCAGCAGCCGTTTCAGCCATGATTGCATCCAGTGATTCGGTTCTCGGATCTTCGGCAGTAATTACTGTCAGATCAGCCAGCTCGGCCGCGACTTCGCCCATCATCCGGCGCTTCTCGCGATCACGCAGACCGGCGCAACCGAAAACGGTGATGACGCGACCTGCCGGGTTCACCATACCGCGCGCTGTCTCCAATGCCCGGCGCAACGCATTGGGTGTATGGGCGAAATCTACAATAGCAGTAAAAGACTGTCCAAGATCGATACGCTCCATACGTCCGGGCACGCCGGACACCGACATAACCCCAGTGCGGACCGCTTCTGGCGAAACGCCCAGGGCCAGGGAGGCGGATGCTGCCGCCAATATATTGTGAACGTTGAATGCTCCCACCAGTCGTGACTGGATCGGGACATGACACCATGGCGACAGCAACATGAATGAAATACCTTCCGGAGAATAACAGACATCCCCGGCTGTCACGTCAGCCTCTGTCTCATCGAGTCCGTAAACAACCTGCCAATCCGAGGCGATTTGACGAAGGTAGTCGTAGGAACCGGCATCGTCAGCATTCAGAATCGCGATCTTGAGCACATTCGGCTTCCGTTGTGCACGCATCAGGCCCTGGAAAAGCATGGCCTTCGCTTCACGATACGCGGTAAAGGTCCCGTGATAGTCCAGGTGCTCGTGCGTAATATTCGTGACGACGGCTACATCAAATTCGCAGCCTGCCAGGCGGTGCTGCGCCAGCCCATGGGAAGTCGACTCCAATACAACATGAGTGGCGCCGGCAGCTACCATCTCGGCAAGGTACGCCTGGATTTCCCCGGATGATGGCGTCGTCGTGTGCAGGCCGGTATCGACACTCCGCTCCCCGATACGGGCATTGACCGTACTGATCATGCCGGTCTTGTTTCCGGCAGCAGAAAGCATGGCGTATATCAGATTGGTCGTTGTGGTCTTGCCATCGGTGCCGGTCACGCCTATCAAGGTCACCCGGCGTGAGGGAAAACCCCACCAGGCAGCGTGAAGCCACCCTAATACAGCACGTGTATCCTGCACCCTGATGTAAGGGATGGTATCAGGCAAGGACAAATCAGCGGCCTCACGCTCCCCCACAATGGCGACGGCGCCCTTGGAAAGCGCCTGGTCGAGATACGCGTGTCCATCGACCAACGTACCGGGCACAGCAACAAAGAGAAAACCGGGGGCGACGGCGCGAGAATCATCTGTGATTCCCGCTATCTGAACATCCGCCTCACTACCATGGCGCCGATGAAGAATCGCGGTAAGGAGATCACTGAGTAACATTTCATTCAATCCTGGTTCCATAAGGCTGTGCCGGTCTGGCCAAGCTGCTTGGAGCCCTAAGCAGACTGGCCATTACCTTTCGGGACTATACCGCACAATCAGAACTGAGCAAGGGGCATACTCAACGACCCGATCTACCATCCCCCCCATTTGCACACGTCGGGGCCCCACCCCCACCTGTTGCCCTAACACAATCAGATCGACGTCGCGTTCTCGGGCCAGCTCAGTAGTCTCACGATGCGGAACCCCGATGCGAATCACGCGATCGGCTTTCAGACCGGCGCCCTGGGCATAACGACAGAGGTAATTGAGATAACGCTGCGCTTTTTGTTCCAATTCGTCGCGCACCTGTTCAGAAGCACTTGAGGTCTCGCGAATAATCGTATCGATCGCGGACTCATCGACGATGTAGAGGAAAATGAGCGGAATTGCATGCTGCCGCGCGATCTCGATAGCAACCAATCCGGCGTTCATCGAAGCATTCGAACCATCTACAGGAATCAGAATGCGAGAAAACACGGATGAATTTTCCACGTCACGACCTCCCAGTTCCATCATACCCCACCGCGTTCACCTTTTCGAAGAGGTTACGCTGGGTGAATGCACACACGCAAGGTTGCCGGTGCTATGCCGAAGACGACTTCGAGTGTGATTTGAGGCGTTTGAGTCGGAAAATCTCTTCCCGTTCGCGTTCCTCAAGTGCGCTCTCGATAAACGCCACCGTCTCTTCATATTGGGGAATGAAAATATACTGCAAGGCATTCACACGCCGTTGTGTCTTCTGCAAATCCCGCGCCAGACGCCAAACCGTCGTCAATGTCTCGGCCAGCGCCGGGATTTCCAACAGCACCCGGCGGAAACTCGTTGCAGCTTCATCCAAAGACACCGTCGTATTCCCCATGCTATAAGGGGTCTCCGGCGGAGACCCATGGCTTTCCACGGAAGGTATTACAACTCCCATAATGCTCCGAGGCTTCACCTTGACGTCGATTGTCGCATTGACCGACAAGGCGGCCCATTCCAGGTGCTCGCGGCCCATTTTCAAACGTGCAATCTCTAAAGCGCGGTACGCTTCGGCAAGAAGTTGCCAGACCTTCTCTTGAAGCGCTGCGGCATCGTGGGCTTCATGCACCAGCTCCGTCACGAGGACCTCGCGCTTCCGGTCGAGAATATCATGTCCCTCCCGCGCCAGATCAAGACTCTCACGGATACTGATGAGGTTACTGCGCGTCGGTGCAACCGGCAACTTGGCCAAACTCTTACCCCCAGACAATCCAGAACGGTCAACGACCGTAGTGCGCAGCGAGCTCCGCTTCCGACACACGCGATAATTCCTCACGCGGCAGAATCGAAAGCACCCGCCATCCACCATCCAACGTGTCCGTAATCGTGCGATTCTCGGTCAGAGCCTGGCCCACGAATTCCCTTTCGAAGGCCGCGCCGAACTTCAGATAAGCCTGATCGATCGCCGAAAGTTCTTCCTCGCCGATTACCGAAGCCAAAGCGCGCACTTCCTGGACACGGGCGTATGAAGCGTAGAGCTGTGCAGAGAGATGCGCGTGATCTTCGCGTGTGAATCCCTCACCAATACTGTCTTTCATAAGCCGCGACAGGGACGGCAATACGGAAATCGGGGGATAGATCCCCATCTGGAACAGGTCACGACTCAACACGATCTGTCCTTCGGTGATGTATCCCGTGAGATCGGGAACAGGATGCGTGATATCGTCGTTGGGCATGGTCAGAATCGGCAACTGCGTAATCGACCCTAGACTCCCCTGCACCCGTCCCGTCCGTTCATACAGGGAGGCCAAATCGCTATACAGGTATCCGGGATACCCTTTGCGACTGGGGACTTCCCCCCGGATATTCGAGATCTGTCGCAACGCCTCACAGTAGTTGGTCATATCCGTAAAGACAACCAGTACGTGCATACCTTTTTCGAAGGCCAGGAATTCGGCAAGCGTCAACGCGACGCGAGGCGTTACCAATTGTTCGATCGGAGGATCATCAGCCAGGTTGAGGAACATGGCGACGCGCATCAGTGCGCCGCTCCCGATAAATGAACGCCTGAAAAACTCCGCCACGTCATGTTTCACACCCAACGCGGCGAAGACAATGGCAAATTGCGTATCGCCGCCGGCGGCCTCCCCAGGGCGGGAGAGCACCGCCTGACGAACGATTTGCGCGGCCAGCCGGTCATGTGGCAAGCCACTGCCCGAGAAAATCGGTAATTTCTGCCCCAGAACCAGACTGTTCATCCCATCCAGAGCGGAGACGCCGGTTTGAATGATATCCCGGGGGTAGCGACGCGCCGTGGGATTGATCGGTTGGCCGTTGATATCGGCCCAGCGCTCTGCCAGAGGCGGCGGTCCATCATCAATGGGATTTCCCAGACCATCGAAAACGCGGCCCAACATTTCGGTTGACACAGACATCTGCATGGGCTGACCGGTGAAACGCACAGATGTCGCGTCGATGGACAATCCCGTAGTCCCTGCAAAGACTTCGACGACAGCGAAGCCTTCACCAACCTCAAGCACACGCCCGCGCCGTACCCGACCGCGAGCGTCCATGACCTCAGCGACCTCATCGTAACCGACGCCGGTAACCCCCTCGACGACGACAATGGGCCCCTCAATTCGAGCTGCCCCAAGCACCTCTTGGCCCCCAAAATTCAGGGGATTTTCCATGAATTCCTCCTCCGCCACGCACTGCCCGGCTAATAGAAACCTATCCGAAAAACCCTTACGCCCAACCTGAGTGTTCCTGGATTGTCGGATGGCTGCTAGGTATAATCGGATGCCAGCTGCTGGAGCTGTTCGTTCAATGCTTTACGGATGCCATCCAAAGCCCTGACCTGATCGTTCGACACGCGTGTTTTCATGCGCACTAACTGTCCCACAATGGGGAGATTGTGAATCAAGACAATCGGACACCCTTTGGCGATTACTTTGGAGGCGCTATGATGGAAATCAAGGATCAGCCTTAGCATGCCTATTTGTTTCTCCAGGCTCGCGTAAGAGTCCGTCGGATCAAGGGCATTTTGTTGTAGAAATCCCTCGCGCAACAGGCGCGTCGTTTCCAGGATAAGCCGCTGGTCGTCAGGGAGTGCGTCCGGCCCCACGAGCTTGACGATCTGCTGGAGACGGCTTTCGTGTTGCAGCAGCTCCAACGCTTCCACCCGCAACTCCTGCCAATCAGGGCTCCCACGCTCACGCCACCCATCCGCAACATCGGCTACGTATTCGCTATAGCTCTCCAACCAGTTTACCGAAGGGAAATGGCGCGCCCCGGCAAGCGTTTTATCCAGAGCCCAGAAGCAGCGGATAAAGCGACGCGTATGTTGCGTCACGGCTTCAGAGAAATCACCCCCAGGAGGACTTACCGCGCCAATAATGCTAACCGAGCCGGATACATCGTTCAACGTGGTCACCCGACCTGCACGTTCATAGAATTCCGCCAAACGCGCGGCAAGATAGGCAGGGTACCCCTCCTCGGCAGGCATTTCTTCAAGACGTCCCGAGATTTCACGTAGGGCCTCTGCCCAACGCGAGGTCGAGTCGGCCATCATCGCGACATCATACCCCATATCACGGTAATATTCCGCCAGGGTAACCCCTGTATAGATACTGGCTTCACGAGCCGCGACCGGCATATTGGACGTGTTTGCAATGAGAATCGTCCGCTCCATCAAAGGCCGCCCGGTGCGCGGGTCGGTCAATTCGGGAAACTCTTGCAACACCTGCGTCATCTCGTTGCCGCGCTCACCGCACCCCACGTAGACAATAATGTCGGCGTCGCTCCACTTTGCAATCTGGTGTTGTGTGATCGTCTTGCCGGCCCCGAATCCTCCGGGAATGGCTGCCGTCCCACCCTTTACCATAGGGAAAAACGTATCCAGAACACGCTGCCCGGTCACAAGCAGCTCCGAAGGCGGAAGCCGTCGCCGGTATGGACGCGAACGACGTACAGGCCAGCGTTGGAGCATCGTGATCTCCGTTTCTGCGCCCTCGCCCCGCACGCGAGCGATGGGATCGAGAATCGTGTAGGAACCGGCAGGCGCCCGCCAGGTCAGCGTGCCGGAAATGCCCGGCGGCAGCATCACACGGTGCTCGATCAACCCGCTTTCCTGCACCACGCCAAGAATCATGCCCTCGTGAACCACCGCACCAACCTGAGCGCGGGGCTCGAATTCCCAAAGCTGTTTCCGGTAAAGCGGCGTCGTCTTGATGCCCCGCCCGATAAATGCACCGCTGCGCAGCTCCAACACGGGCAAAGGACGCTGAATCCCATCAAAGATGCTTTTCAGGAGACCCGGCCCCAGCTCTACCGAAAGGGGCATACCGGTACCAAAAACCGGTGCACCAGGATGTAAACCGGCCGTCTCTTCGTAAACCTGTATGGTCAAAGCGTCTGCCTGAAGACCAATGACTTCACCGATAAGATGTTCTTCGCCGATTTCCACGACTTCAAACATGCCAACACGACGCGAACCACGCGCGCGGACGACAGGTCCATTGACCCAGGAAATCGCGCCAATCTGACGGCTCTCAGAGGGTTCCATTGCCGCTTTCCTGCAAAATCCTGTAGACATCCGCGCGCAACACGTCGCGCAGCCGCGCCAGACGCGTTTCAAATCGGTTGTCAAAACGCCGGTGTCCCGTAGGGGTCTCCACCACAACGCCGGTCCCGGACTCGAGAACGGCGCCCTGTTGCATATCGATACCCAGCGACGCACTCAGAGCGGCCACAACTGCGTCATCAAGTTGTTTTCGCGTCACTTCATCGGCGCGGATGACAAGCTCTCTTTCACTCTTCAGGTGTCCAGCCGCCTCGCGAACCAGATTGATGACGATGTCCCGATAATCCGGCCAAATGAGGATTGCGCGCAGTTGCTCATGAGCCTCTGCGAATACCTGCTCCAAAAGCTGCTCGCGACCTTTCAACTTGAGAGATTGAGCATCCAGCTCAGCGCCGGCTAGAATCCTCTGTTTCAAATCGGCGACTTCACGTTGCGCTTTTTGTAGCGTCGCCTCATGGTTGGCCGTTGTCTCACTCTGCACAATATGAAGAATACCCGCCGCCTTTACCCGCGCCTCTTCCAGGAGCTGCGCCTCGGTCTCGTGGACATCGGCCAAGACTGCTTGCCTCAAAACCTCAATTTCGTCCTTTTTTACAGTCATTCAGTTCACCTTCAGGCCGCACAGGCTCTTATACCATGCTGGCCAATCTTGAATCCAATCGTAACCAGATTTAGGTTGAAATGGCATCAAATCTTGAGACCTAACGTCTGGCGTAATACTTCTCGCAGGGGCGGGCGATCGAGAGAAGGACCGCCAGGTCCAGGAATCTCGACGACCAAAGGGACAGCGCTGCGCGCCATCAATTGATCAACCCGGCGCCGCGCCAAATCGGCAACGTCTTCGGTGATCAGAATGATACCGACATTTTCATCGGCAAGCGCGTCATCCAGCGCAGCCTCAAGGGCTGCACCCGTGGTCGCAATGCGTCCCCCAACACCGGTCAGGGCGAAGCCCCAAACGGCATCGGGATTTCCAATAACCAGGAGTTTCATGCCCTATCCTCAAGTCTACCTTGCCCGGAGCCGTGCGCTTTACTGCAAGATAATAAACGCAATGATCAACCCGTAAATCGCCACACCTTCCGCCAGCCCTACAAAAATCAAGGCGCGCCCAAAGACCTCGGGCTTCTCGGCGATCGCCCCCACAGCAGCGGATCCCGTGGCGCTGACAGCATATGCCGCGCCGAGCGATCCCATACTGACAGCAACAGCCGCGGCCAAAGATTTGTAAGGATCGGCGGCAGCTTGTTGCGGCAGACCGGCCGCGGAGACTTCCGGCGGATTGAAAAACCACACCAGCCCCACTCCCACCACCATAAGCGCCAGAATCAAGTTGAACCCACTCAATCCCCACACGAGACGCCGTGTCGCCTTGGCGCCGCCGGCCTTTTGCCGTCGAACCATGAAAAACGCCGCCGGCGCCAAGGGTAATAACCCAGCAAGCACAACAATTACAATAGCCATTTTCATCCTCCCGATTCCAAATTCACTCCAGAGCCACTGCGCGTTTCCCGGTGTACTCCGGGAATCAGAGAGCTCAGATTCTCAAAGCCCATCTTCCTTGGAGAATAGCGAGAAAGGTGAATACCGTTCGCCGCCCCCCGCGAAAAACTTGCTGAAAAACTCATAATACTCCAGACGCAAAGTCTGGATGGCCACAATCATGCCTTCGAAGCCAATCACGAACAGGTTTCCCAGAACAACGTCTAACCAATACCCTATCCCCTTTCCGGGACTGATGATCTCAGCGATGATGAAGACCACCAAACTCAAAGCGCCATGCGCGACCGCAAACGCGCCCATACGCACATAGGATAGCGTGTTGCTTAGAAAACTGATGACCGTTTCGAAGAGTTCGAAGAAAGCCTGCATCAGGTACGTACCGACGCCTCCAGCGATCAGCGGGCGGCGGCGATGGATCAGATGGATGAAGACCTCGGAAAAGGTTACCACCAGCCCAGATAGGATGGCAAGTATCGCTAGAACCACCGGACTGATTGGAAAATCCGGCATGAAGGCGCCGGCGACCAATCCCAACAGCGACCAATAGAAAACCATACCCGAAATCCCACTGTGGTCGCAGAGCATATTGCCCCACGCCCGCGCCAACGCCGCATTCAGAATATGGTAGAGCATCCCCAGGGTCAGAACCCCAATGCCAACCGCAACCGCAGCCAGCAAAATGCTCGTGATCTCCTCCAGCGGTTGAAGCCAGAGCGGTTTGAGCACATCTTCGAAACCGAAGAGGCTGCCGTAGAGGAAACCAAACCCCATCGACGTTGCGCCGCATCCAATCAGAATACCGCCTATGCTCGACAGGCTTTGAAGCGGACGTAGACGCCGGGAGGCTAACAATAGGCCGGCCAACATCAGTAATAAACCGTGCCCGACATCTCCGAACATCAAGCCAAAAATTAGAGGAAAGGTCAATGCTAAAAGTGGGGTTGGATCCAATTCGGTATAGGAAGGATACCCATAGTTCGTTACCAGCCCCTCGAAAGACCGCAATGCAAAAGGATTGTTGAGCACCACCGGCGGCGATACAGGATCCAGCCGGCCCGGTTCTTCCACCTCGATGATCGCCTGGGATGAAACCTCCAAAACCTTACGCCGCAGCGATGCCGCCTCAGAAGCCGGCGTCCACCCCGAGATGATATAGGTAAAGCGCAGGTGTTCATAACCGCCAATGGCCTCTACCAAACTATGACTCGCGCGAATGCGCCACAGCAAGTGACGTAAATGACGCACGCGCATATCGTAGAGCTGTTGCAAGGTGGTTTCAGCAGTCGCAATCTGAGCGCGGGTACGCGCGATGCTCGCTTCCAGAGCCTTGATGACATCAGCCGGCGTACCGGTATACACCTCGGGAGCCACAATTGGATTGAGGTAAGCGCTACGCGCAGCGCGCGTCAGGACATCCGCATCCCGCCTCACACCAAAGAGAATCACAGTCGCGACATGCTCGTCACGAGAAAGTGTGGTCAGTACAATCGGTACATGTTCCAGACTCACGCGCAGCCGGTCGATATTCGCCAGCGGTATCGTCCCCGGCAGTACGAAGAGAAACTGCGCCTGGCGCAACATCTCTACACGAACATCCAGATCCGCAATCAGTTGAATCTGCTCGAGATACTTTTCGAGTTTGGCCAACTTCTGCCGTGCCATCTCGAGATCGCGCGACGGCTCCTCAGCCTCTCGTTCCAGACGTTCTATATCGCGACGTGCAACCGAAGGTACCAACAAATGCACGCCCTCTTGGGGAGCATGGCCCTCATCCGCGCCCAGCGCCTGCATGACTGCAAGAACCCGTTGCTCCAGCTCGAAAAACGCCGTAGTATAGTCTTGCCAGGGCGTGCGACTTCCGATACCAGCACTGGCAGCATAACCCCGGGAGCGCGCCAGATGGAAAACGTTCGAAGCAGCAAGAGCTTCCGTCACCGCGACTACGTCACCCTCAGGCACAATGAGGTCTACTTTTCGCATCGTTTGAGATCGGAACACACTTTCTCCAATACCCGAATCTGAATCAAGAAGATTCAGAAGACATCTGCAATCCTTCGAACAACGCGGCGAACACATCCGGCGAGACCTGGGAGGCTTTGGCCTCAATAATCACGGTGAGATTCCGAATCTCGTATTCGTTGAGCCAGACATACGCCAGCGGAACACCAATGTGAAAGGGGTTCCCCAAAAACACCGACCGGCACGTATCTACGATATGTTGCTGCAGAGCACGCTCGAGCTGAGCCAGACCGCCGCCTTCAGCATCGCCCAAATTCTCCGGCGCCGCAAGGTTTGGATAAACTTGATGCACCACCGCAGCAATGTCCTCGCCATTCGCTATGGCGCGAATGTGCACATCCTGCACCTGATACCCCAAGGGCAGTGTATAGTTGATGATCTCCTCGGCCGACAGGCGATGGTAGACGCGATATCGAATGGCCCAGAGAAGGTTGTCTGCATCCAGAGGCACACCAAGAGTACGCAGCGCCTGCTCGTGATCGAGTCCCTTGAGCCGGTCTATACTCTGCCACAAACGACGCCGGTAGTCCAGATCCAGCGCCACCTCCAACGGAAACAGGCTTTTCTCAGTGTGATACCGCGTCAACGCGTGCATCAGCGTTGGGTAGTAAAGGGTGCCGCGCAAAACACCGATAGCACGATCAATGTCACCGGCGCGCACCATCTGCTCAATAACCGGAGTGGTGAGCACGATGGCGCGGCGCATGGGATACAAGAGGTGTCGCACCTGGTCAAGCGATGCCCCCGCCTCGATACCGCGCAGTGTGGCCTTGAGATTATCAACCTCATAATGATCCCACAGATCGATCAGCAGTTGCTTCCCAGGATCTGGGGTCACACGAATTAACTTCTCATAAACGTCAGCCAGATGCCAGCGAAGCTGGTAGACGGCCCGACGCGGAGAGAGTAAAGGACGCTCAAGCTGCAAGTAAGAGGCATAAACCGTCTTACCTAGAAGTGTAAGAACGGCATCGTAGTCTTCTGCCTGAACAAGGGCACGCCACGTCGTGGAAGACAGCAGATTTGAGTAGAGTGCACGAACGGTGGCATTAACCAGCGAATATGCGGTAACACCTCGAGGCGACATGTCTCAAGTGCGCCCCGCAATTCTCCGCAGCACGAAATGTATCGCATCCTCGCTGTGAAGCGCTGCACGCTCGGCTTCACGGGCGACTTCGATCTCTGCCGCTTGCATGATGCGTTGTCGTTCTTCTTCAGCGGCCTGCCGACCAGCAGTGAGAATAGACTCTACTTCTCGATTTACCGCGGTAATTGCCTGCTCACGCAAAACGGAGGCCGCTTGTTCGGCCTCCGCGATCATCTGCTCAGCTTGACGTTGGGCACGGTCGTGGACTGTCACAGCATCCTGTTCGATCTGAAAAATTTCAGCAATCGTTTCCTGATTCACACACTTCCTCGACTCATCACCGGTAATCTCTTACCATGATTACAAAAGCATCGACCACAAACGGAATTATACTCCCACCCAACGGAAAATCAAGAGCCTTACCACCATGGCAACCCTAGCCGGGGAACAAAGCCCCCGCCGCGCGCTCGAAAAGAGAAAGCAACGTCGCGGGAGCCAGCCCGCCCAGTAGCACGCTCGAGATAGTCAGTACTAGAGCCACAACCAGCGCCGGTGCAGAAACCGGGAAAGGCTCTTGCGACCAGGGAGACAAAAGGTACATTGCGCGGATGATTTTCCAGTAGTAGGCTAGCGAAACCACAGTGGCCAGAACCGCCAGGATCGCCAACCAGGGAATGCCAGCCTCGATAATTGCAGAGAAGAGCCAGAATTTCCCGAAAAAACCCAGAGTTGGGGGAACGCCGGCCAACGACAATAGCCCAACCAGCAAGCAGAATGCTACCCAGGGAGCCCGCTGGTGCAAACCGGAGAATTCCTCGATCATATCCGAGCGGGCACGGCGTGTGACGTAAATGACGCCGGCAAATACGCCGAGATTCGTCAACAAGTACGATGATAGATACAACAACAAGGCAACCACGCCACGCCGGCTTCCCGCGATCACACCAATCAGCAAATAACCGGCCTGAGAGATACTGGAATATGCTAGAAGTCGCTTGATATTGGTCTGCCATAGAGCCGCGAGATTACCGACGATCATTGCCAACACAGAAAAGACAATCAGCAATGCACGCCAGTATTCACCCAGATTCGTCTGCGAAAACGGCAGCACCACAAAGGTGAAACGCGCAATCACCGCGAATCCGGCAATCTTCGGAACCACGGAAATGAAGGCCGAAACCGGCGTGGGCGCGCCCTCATACGCATCCGGCGCCCAATGATGAAACGGCGCGGCGGCAACTTTGAAGGCAAATCCGGCCCCGACCATGATCAGCGCCGGCATGATCATGTAGAACAACTCGGCGCCCACGAGATCCAAAGCCGAATGCGTAAGATTATGATTCACGAAGGTTGCAATAACCTGGAGATGGGTCGATCCAACGGCGCCGTAGATCCATGAGAAGCCAAACGCCATGACGCCTGAGAGTGTCGCCCCATAGAGGAAGTATTTCAAGGCGGCCTCGATAGACCGCGCCTCGTCCCGCAGAAATCCGGTGAGCACATAGGCAATGATACTGAGCGAATCAAAGGCCAGGAAAATGATAATCAGATCGGACGCAGAAGCCAACAGCGAGACCACAAGGCCAGACAATAGAAGCAACGCACAGAAGACGCCGGGCGCCGATGAACGCGCGCGCACATAGTCATCAGAAAGCAACGCCACAATCAAGATCGCGAGGATTGCCAGGATTTTGATCATCAGGGCTAGCGGGTCGAACACCAGAATCGCAAGGGTTCTAGTCTGAGACGTTCCGGCCCACAGCACTATAGATGCAGCCAAAGCCCCTATCATCCCCGCCATCGCCACGAATGTGCAGCGGTGTTTGCGCTCACCCGACACAAGCAGATCCAACGCCAGCACCAACAACGCCGTGGCAAGCAAAATCAGCTCCGGCAAAAGATACCGGAAAATGTCGCCCGGATCGAACATCAGCTCACCCATTGCCCATACCACATGCTCTGGCGCCCCATGGCATCAAGGAAAGTTTCGCAGGAGCGTCGTGATAGCAGCATTGAACATTTGAAGTAACGGCGTGGGATAGAAACCCAGCAGGACCATGATGACCACCAGCGGCCACATGACAACTTTCTCCCACCACGTGAGATCGACCAGCTCCTCCCACCGTTTCCGATCTAGAGATCCCAGAAAAACGTACTGAATAACCTTCCACAAAATATAGGCAGCGGTAAAAATCATCCCCAAAACACCGACGTAGGCCGCCCAGGGCAGTAACCGCACCGCGCCGCGAAACACAAAGAACTCGCTCCAGAACCCTGCCAGGCCGGGCAGCCCCAGCGAGGCCAGCCCCGCCACCATGGTCACGCTATAATAATAGGGGATTTTCTGTCCGAACCCGCCGAAAGCCTTGAGATCACGAGTATGGGTGCGATCGTACAGCATCCCGACTAGAAAGAACATGCCGCCCGTGATGATACCGTGGGCGAACATCTGCCAGACAGCGCCGTTGAGCGCCGACGCCGCTGCATTGAAATTCTTCACATCATCCAAGGAACCATAGCCCGCAGATACTGCCGCCAATCCCAGCATGAAATACCCCATGTGGGCGACCGAAGAATAGGCAATGAGCCGCTTGAGATCCCACTGCGCCATGCACACCAAGGCGCCATACACAACGCTGAGTACCGCGATGATCGAGAGAATCGGCACATCAACCGTGTAATAGTGAAACACCTGCGGAAATAGCGGTAAACCAATCCGCACCAGCCCATACCCGCCCAACTTCAGCAATACCCCGGCAAGCATGACGCTCCCCGCCGTGGGCGCCTCGGTATGGGCATCGGGCAGCCAGGTATGCAGTGGGAACGCCGGCACCTTGATGGCAAAAGCGATGAACATCCCCCAAAACGCCAGGTTAGCCCACAACCAGTTATCGGCAAAAGGCTGTCGCTGCGCGGCCTCTATGATGTCGAAAGTTCCGGTGTCGAAATAAACCGCCACAATCGCCAGTAGAGTAAAAACGCTTCCCATCAATGTGTAGATGAAGAACTTGATCGCTGCATATTCGCGGCGTTTACCGCCCCAGATGCCGATGATCAAGAACATGGGCACAAGCCCGACTTCCCAGAAGACATAGTAGAGCACCAGGTCAAGCGCCAGGAATACGCCGAGAAGCCCGGTTTCCAGAATCAGGAACATCAAATAGTATTCCTTGACGCGCTCCTTGATCACCCGTGTGGAATAGAACAGGGATAACGAGGTCAGCAAACCGGTCAACCAGATCAGAGGCGCGCTCAACCCGTCTACACCGAGGTGATACCAAATGTCGAAGTTCCCCGCGACGACCCACGGGTATCGTTCTACCAGCTGGATTTCGCCAGGGCCGAGCTGCTGCACGCGCACGACGATAATGGTGGCTAACACCAGCGTCGCGAGAGCGAAAAACAACCCCACACGTTGAATTGTCTTCACGTCTTCCTTCGGCGTGACCATGATCAACAACGCACCCGCCAGTGGGGCGAAAAGAATCACGCTCAAGATCGGGAATTGCATCGCACGCCCTCCTTGATTTTAATACCCATCATTCAGCACACCGAGTGTGAGCACACCGGGTGTGAGCACACAGAGTGTGAGCACAACAGAGTAGTCCTCTCTGCTACGACAGTTGAAATCAGAAAGGAATAAAGAATACGATGGCCAGAGCCAATATGGCCAACAACGCCAACCACAAGTAGTCCTGAACGCGACCCGTTTGGACAGTTCGCAAAGCACGTCCCAAATTCCCCACCAGACCGGCGACGCCGCCGGACAGATTATCCAATACGGCATCATCGGTGAAACCGCTGGCCATGGCGCCCAGGCGCCCTAGCCAGCTTGCCACATTCACCACACTGTCCACAACATGCGTATCAAACCAGGTCAACGCCCGAGCCGTAACCCGCGCACCCCGCCCCACAAGATCGACCAATGCATCGACAATCACCCGGTCCAACCACGCAACAAAACCGGACACAGCACGAACCAGGCTGGCTGCCCGGAGCACGGAGCCATCGATAACCGCGCGGTCTAACCAGGAAGCAATACGCGCCAGCACTATGGATCCCTTGACAAACGTGGCCTGGTAAAGTTGGTCGAAATACAACCGCTGTTGCAATGCCCGGTAGACCCAGCCCATCTTGACAGCCCGGAATGCCTGCAACACGCGATCCGGTTCTCCGCTTTGTAAAGGGCGCCTCCCGTAGACCAGGTATCCTGCACCCAGCCCGCCCAAAGCTACGCTTAACCCGACGACCAGCGGCTGCCAGGCAAACGCCAGCGCAGCCTCATGAGCAGGTCCAGGTCCCATCTCCAGCGAGGCCCCCATGAAATGTTCGAACCAGTTGGGAATCAGTCCCCCCAGCAGCGGAAAGTGTTCAGGAATGCCCACCCACCCCAAAACAACAGAGAATCCGGCGAGAATGAGCAGCGGGATCGTCATCGAATCGCCGCTCTCCTTCGCGTGCGCCGCAGCCTTCGAGCGCGGTTCACCGAGGAATGTAAGACTGAGCTGTCGGGCTGTGTAAAACGCCGTGAGCGCAGCAGCGGCAGCAAGAACCCCAAAAACCGGCGGATTGGACACATAGGTCTGGGCCAAGATTTCGTCCTTGGACCAGAATCCGGCAGTGAACACCGGGAATCCGGAAAGCGCCAGCCCCCCCACGAGAAAAGCAATGGCCGTCCGCGGCATACGCTTTCCCAGTCCTCCCATTGACAACATATCATTAGGATCGAATGCGGACTGTGCAGTATGAGATTCCCCAATCACGTGATGATGGGCGTGCTCCATACCGTGGAGCACCGATCCTGAGCTGAGGAAGAGCAAGGCCTTGAAAAACGCGTGTGTCACCAGGTGAAATACGCCGGCAACGTAAGCGCCGGTTCCCAACGCCGCCACCATGTAACCCAATTGGCTGATTGTCGAAAAGGCCAGAACACGCTTGATATCATCCTGGGCGACGGCAATCAAGGCGCCAAGCATTGCAGTGACGGCGCCGATCACCGTGACGAACGGCAGCTGCACACCAGGAACCGCCGTGAACAGCGGATAAGCGCGTACCACCAGGAAAACACCGGCAGAAACCATCGTTGCAGCGTGAATGAGCGCCGAAACCGGCGTGGGGCCTTCCATAGCATCGGGAAGCCACGTGTGGAGGGGGAACTGCGCACTCTTCCCCATGGTACCCCCAAACAACAGCAGCGCAATCACCGTAGCCGGCGCCACGGGTAGACCCAGATAGCCCGGCTGCGCCAGGTGCTGCAAAGTGGCAACAGAAAACAGATCGCGATAAGCTAAAGACCCCACCTCAGCATAGAGAACTACGAGACCGAGAATGAAAAACAGATCGCCAACCTTCGTCACGAGAAACGCTTTGAGGCCCGCCGCAAACGCCGAGGGCTTCTCGTACCAGAAACCGATCAGAAGATAAGAGCAGGTGCCCATGATCTCCCAGAAGATGAAGAAAGTAAGGAGATTGTCGAAGACCACCAGGCCCAACATGCCCGTTGCGAACAGCGAAATATAGGCGAAGAAACGACTGTAGCGTGGATCTCCTTGCATATAGCCCACGCTATAAATGAAGATCATCAGGCAGACAAGAGGCACCATGAACAGCATGATAGCCGTCGCCGGGTCGATGTAGAGCCCCAGCATGAAGACCTGCTCGCCCAGAAAGAGCCACTTGATGCCCGACGCTTGGAAAGGGACGCCTGCATGATGCCCCAACACAAAGGCCCAGAACGCAATCTGTGCCAGTAGAAACGCACCGGCAATACCGCCCACCGCCAGACGATGACTCAGCACCTGGTCACGGTGCGCATACAACGCAATGGCTACAAAAGCCAGAAAGGGAAACAGGGGAATCAGCCAGGCAACGTTGAGGATGGACATGCAGTCCCCTACCCTTTGAGTGTGTCGATCTCTTCGACTGCGACGGTGTCGCGATTACGCCAGATGGCGATGACCAATGCCAGTCCCAGCGCCGCCTCAGCAGCAGCGACGACGTAGACGAACAGAGCGAACACCATCCCCGTGCGCTGACCGGGTTCCAGGTAGCGAGAAAACGCAATGAGGTTGATGTTGATGGCGTTGAGCATGAGCTCCAGGGACATCAAAATCACAACAAGATTGCGATGCGAGAGGACGCCATACAGACCAATGCAGAACAACGCAGCCGCCAGAATGAGATACCAGGATAGCGGCACCATGATCAACGCTCCCGCGCAATATATAGCGCGCCAATGAGCACCACAAATAACAACAGCGAGGCCAACTCAAAGGGGATGGCATACGCATCGATGGCTACCAGCGTCTCCCCCAGGAACACGACATCATCGGCCGGGGCAGGCACCAATGGCGTGATAGGCCACGGAACTTGCAGGATCAACCACGTCAGACCGGCAAACATCGCCAGCGTGATGATGGCAGCTCCCACGGACTCGTTTGCGATGCGAACTTGCCCATCCATCCCACCGCGCGTCACCATCAGGGCCACCACTGTCAGCACCGAGACGCCGCCAATGTAGATGAAGAGCTGGAGCCCCGCCATGAACGAGACGCCTAGCAGCACATAAAGGCCGGCAACTCCCAAGAAACTCAGGATCATGGACAGGGTGGCGTGGAATACTTGATGCACGCGTACCACCAGGATAGCAGCGCCCAGCGTCATCGCGCCCAAGATCAGAAATCCAATCTGCTGCGAAGTCAACATGCTAGGGGCTCCCATGAATCACCGGGAAGCGGCGAGTATCGCGCTCGCGGAGCAAGCGCCGCTTCGCCAGGGTCAACAGCAGAACCGTCACGCCGCCAATAACCAGATTGGTCAACAACAGCCAGAAAGCGCGCTCTCCCACCGTGGTCACGCCTAACGTCACTGCGGTTTTATCCACCACCGCCACGGCAATCAACGTGACGAGCGCGAGCGGAACCAGAAACTTCCAGTTGAACGCGAGAATTTGGTCTACGCGCATGCGCGGCATCGACCCCCAGAAAAGCATCAACACCAGGAAAACAACCAGCGCCTTGAGAACCAACCAGACCGCCCCCAGCACCGGCACAGAAGATACCCAGGGACCCCGCCACCCGCCAAGAAACAGCACAGCATAGACCAGAGAAACCGAGAAGTTGTTGATGAACTCGGCAAGATAGAACGAGCCGAACATCATCCCACTGTATTCGGTGAAATATCCCGCGACGATTTCAGCATCCGCTTCGGCCTGTTCGAACGGCAGTCGCCCGACCTCCGCCGTCATGGAGAGGAAATAAATCAAAGCCGGTAAGGGAAGCGCCAGAATGAAGGGAACCTGCTGAACTTCGACGATACGCTGCATACGCAGGGAGCCGGTAAGCATGACCGGGGCCAACAACGAAAGCGCTTGGGGCACCTCATAGCTCACGATCTGCGACACGGCGCGAAAGGTCCCCAGATCTGCAAACTTGTTGCGAGAACTCCAACCCGCCATGATCATGGAGAAGAGCGTGAACGGGGTAATCACGACCACGTAGAAAATACCGATGTCGAGATCGACGCCTTGCATGCCCGCCGGACCGAACGGAATCACCATCCAGACAACGAGCGCCGCCGCCAACACGAGAATCGGCGCCAGAACGAAAATCAAGCGATCGGCTCCCTCGGGAACGACCAATTCTTTAGTGAGAATCTTGATGGCATCGGCGCTGGTCTGGAACAATGCGTAGGGTCCTGCCCACGTACCGGAGTTATTCGGTCCCAGACGATCCTGAATCCGGGCGATGAACTTCCGCGCTACCCAGATCAGGATAATAGCCGCGGCAAAAGGAATCATTACCAGCAGCAAGCTGCCCAAGGCGTAACGAACAATGTCCACCCAGCGGGAAGAAAACCCCCACCCCAACAGCAAAGTGGTGAGAGCATGCGACGTATTGACGACCAAATCAGCAAGAAACGTAAACAGATCCATAGGAA
>JAFGNR010000048.1 GCA_016926915.1 Anaerolineae bacterium | reverse complement strand
CGCTACATTGTAGGGTGCAAAGCGGCTTTCGACAAAGACGCCTTTTGTAATCTCTTGCATATTGACGCCTCCAATAGCTCGGTCGTTGGCAGGTCGCGCTGTCAGCTCAGCGCGACTTTGATTTCCTGTTGCAAAACCTGTTGTACCAGTTCCGGGGAGGCCGCAGGCGCTCCCCCGCGCGCCAGACTTGGCGAGCCGCCGCCACGACCGCCGAGCGCCGCCGTTGCAGCTCTCAAAATCGTCGCGGCATCGATTTGTGGAAGGGTATCGCTGCGCACGCAGATCAGGCGCACGCCTCCCGGCTCGGTGACTGCGAGTAATGCCACAGTGTCCGGGTAACGCTGAAGTCGTTGGGCCATGATCTGGATGTCGTCGAAGGTGCCATCGGTTCGATGTGCGGTCAGATATTTGATCGCGCCGGTCGTGGCAGCATTCTGCCATAATCGCTCGGCTTCCAACTCATTCAATGCAGTCCGCGTACTTGCATAAGCGCGGCGGGTATCCCGAAGGTCCTGTTGCAGGCGTGTCACCGTTTCCAGAAGCTCCGGTTGGCCTACGCTGAGCTCCAGCCCTAATGTCTGCAACAGTTGGAGTCTCCGGCGATAGTCAAGCAGTGCTCGTCTCCCACAGAGGAACGTGACGCGTACGCCCCCTTTGTAGCGTTCGATACGGCTAATTTTCACCAGGCCAACTTCACCGGTAAGTTCGGTATGGGTGCCGCCGCAAGGGGTGGCGTCAAATCCTGCGATACTGACGACGCGGATCGGACCGGGGACTTTGGGCTCGCGCCGGAGTGAAAGCCGAGCCAATTCTTCATCATCGACAAATCGCGCCTCGACGTCCCGATTCTCAGTGATGATCTGGTTGATGGCATCTTCAATCTCGAAAGCTGTTTCCCACGTAAGTTCGGCAATGTCCAGGTCGACGGTGTTTTCGCTGGCGCCCATGTGCACCGCGAGCGTCCCGGCTTGCAGTTCTCTGGCGAAGGCTGCCGAAAGGAGGTGCTGTCCTGTGTGCTGCTGCATGAGATCGAAGCGCCGGCTCCATTCAATGCGTCCCTCGACCGCACTTGCGGACAACGGGTGCGCCAATAGATGCCATACTTCACCCTCCTCATCCAACCCGACGTCCAGAACCGGGACATTATTCAAATGACCGGTATCGTGTTGTTGGCCTCCCGAAGTCGGATAAAAAGCTGTCTGGTCGAGCTGAACTGCCGGGCCGCGCTCGGTTTCGATCTGTGCTACGACCTCTGCCGTGAAGCTCTGGAGTTTTGCGTTTTCGTAATAGAGTTTCCGTGTCATGGGAAAAGGTCCCATCTTAGAAGTGCAAATCGTCATTGGGGGGGCTCTTGGGGAGCGTGAAGATGAAATGCGCCCCGCGTCCCAGCTCGCTCTCTACCCAGATTCTTCCCCCGTGTGCTTCTACTGCCAGTTTGCAGAAAGCCAGTCCGACCCCCGTTCCCCGTGTGTTGGCGCTGCCAGAACCACGGGCGTAGAGCTCAAAGATGTGGTCGTGCTCTTCAGGCGCGATGCCTGGACCGTTGTCGTGGATAGCGAAGCGCAAGAGATCTTCTTTTTCTTCAACCTGGATGCTTACCTTGCCTCCCGTGGGGGTGAACTTGATAGCATTGTCGAGTAAATTTGTGAGAACCCGGCGCAGCAGATCGATATCGCCTTTCAAGCCCGGCAAGTTGGCTGGAATGCTGGACTCAAAGGTCTGATTGCGATGGGTCAGCAGTGGTCGACTGATTTCTTCGACTTCGTCGATCAAGGCTTGTGTATCGATGAAAGACAGCGCTAGTTTACGATCCCCAATGCGCAATCGCGCCGTGTCCAGGATATTCTTGATCAGCCGTTCCATGCGTTGGGCGCTTCGCAGGCTGATATGTAGGAGCTGATCGATGGGCATCGTGATGTCCTTTTGCTCCCACGCCGTGCTGATCAGTTCCAGGCTGTTGATAATGCTGTTGAGGGGACTGCGCAGGTCGTGAACGATCATGTTGGTCAACTGTTCTCGCATCCGTTCGAGCGCCACACGCTCGGTGATATCGTGTGCGAGCCACTGGTAAGCCTTCTGGGGCTCGTAGTGTTCCAGCTGCGTTAAGTGTGCTTTCAGGGTGCGTAATTTGCCCTGAGCATCCTGCAATGTGGTTTCCCACGTAATAATGCGTTCGGTTTCCAGCTGGTGCTCGTAGTCTTGGAGAGCGCCTGGGATGATGTTGAGCTTGTTCAGGCAGGATTCCTGTAGACAGGTTTCCGGGAATCCCAGCAGTAATTGGGCTTCCCGGTTGAAATCGAGCAACCGGCCGTCAGCATCGAGGATGACGATGGGATCCATGTTGAGGTCGAACAAGCGCTGGTATCGTTCTTCGGCCTGGCAGACTTGTTCGAAGAGCACTGCGTTTTGAATCGCCGGCGCTGCCAACGCTGCCAGTGCTGTCATCACTTCCCGGGTTTCCATAAGCTCCATGTCTCTAGCCGGGTTGACCATCTCGATCACGGCCACGGCGCGTTTGTCCTGGATGACAGGGGCGGCATAGATAGCCTGGGTAGTGAAGCCGGTATCCTGATCGACATTTTGGAAGAAGCGCCGGTCTTGGGCTACATTGGGCACCCAGGCGGCTTCGGCATGCTCGGCTACCCAGCCGACAATTCCTTTTCCTCGGGGCAGGTGCAGACCTACCATCTGGTCCGAAACCTCACCGGAAGCGGCTCGGAAGGTGGTAGAGCCATCCGCCTCCGTAATGGCTACTGACACGGCGGCGGGCTGGAAGTACTTGCGCGTCAAGCTCATCAGCTGTTGTAGAACGCGGTCTGTGTCCAGGGTGACCGTCAGGGTCCGGGCGGCTTCATAGAGAAAGGAGAGGCGGCGCACTGTGCGTTGGGTGCGGTCGGTGAGCCGGAGATTACGCACGGCGGCAGCTGTATAATCGCCAAAGGCTTTCACCCAACGAATATCGTTGGCGCCAAATGCTTGACGTTTGTGGCTGGCAACCATCAGTACCCCGATGGCCTCATCGTGCGTGAGTAAGGGGACGCCGATCCAGCTGCGGGGCGCCTCCATTTTCTGACCGGGCATCACGTAGGGTTGATCGGCGGTGTTTTCGATGATGATGGGATGGCGGGATAGAAATACGCGGCTGGCCAACGCGTCGCTGGCCAACGGAACCGTGACGTCAACGGTCATGTAGGCCGGCAATCCTTCTTGGGCCCGAATGCGCAGGGTGTTGTTATCCACCAGGAAGACCACGGCAATGTCGCACGCGACTACGCTGGTTAGCTGTTCCAGGACCTGTTCCAGTCCAGATTTGAGATCCACGACGCTGGCCAACACGTGGGCAGCCTCACTGAGTACGGCGATTGCCTGCTGGTTGGTATCGGGGCCACTGGCCTGGAAACTGGCGGGCCTGAACCGCCTGCGCCGTTCTTTGCTCAGGGCGAAATTGAGTCCAAATGTAAAGGCCGCGGCCCCCAGCAACAGCAGACCGTAGAATTGCCATTCGACGCCAAACCCGTGGATTGCGGCCGCGATCCCCCACAGGAGCAGCGCGGCAGGTACAAAGACCAGCAGCCCGTGCAGAGAGGCAAACAGGACAGCCAGAGACGATAGAGAGAGGATCAGGGTCAAGGTGTGACGCGGCTCTCCTGAAAGCGCCATCAATAGCGTGCTGGCCAAAACGGCCAACCCGGCGCTTACCAACGATGTGTTACGTAGCGCTTGCCCAGACGCGGCGCGCGATTGGATCGTGAGTCCATTGAGTAAGAACAGAATACAACTCACGCCGGCCACCAGGATTTGCAGGGTACGTGCATTTCCCGCGAGTTCCCAGACCGCGGCCAATGACACTATCGCAAATGTGCCGCCCAGTGTCAACGAGAGCCATTGTACTGTCTCAGGTGTGGCTATCGCGACTTTCCGGAAGGGATTCGCAGCCTGACGTCTCGTCGAGGGACGATTTTCTTCTGGATTGGAGCTATTCTGCGCTTGCGCGCTATGCATGATGTTGATCTCCCGGCAGTTTGAGTTACAAAGGGCTGCAGGATGTGTCGTTTCTTCTAGTCGAAAGAAACGACCTCCTTGCCGTGCAAACGCTCCATGATCTTCTCTGAAATCAACTTGAGATGATCTCCATTGGTCACAAAGTCCAGGCGGTCGGCCGGTACAGTGAGAACGGGGCACAGAGTGAAATTCTCGAACAACGCCTCGTAGAGCTCGTTGAGCTGCTCCAGGTATTCGGTCGCGATTTGTTGTTCGAAAGATCGTCCCCGACGTTGAATGCGCTGGATGAGGGTGGCGACCGAGGCGCGTAGATAGATCACCAAGTCAGGGGGAGGCAAAATCGCCATCACGGCTTCGTAAAGATCGCTGTAAGTCCGGTAATCGCGTCCCCGCATGGCCCCGCGTTTGAACAGGTTGCGCGCAAAGATTTCGGCGTCTTCATAAACCGTGCGGTCCTGGATCACCGAATTGGGCCGGTCAAGCAGTTCGCGATGGTGTCGCAGGCGTTGTGCCAGGAAGAAGACCTGCGAATGAAAACTCCAACGTTCCATATTTTCGTAGAAATCGGCCAGATAAGGATTGTCCGCGAAGCCTTCTAGAAAAGGCTCCCATCCCAGCCGCTGGCTGAGGAGATTGGTCAACGAAGTCTTTCCGGCGCCAATATTGCCCGCAATGGCGATGTAGTGTTTGCTCATGCCTGTTCCTTGCTTATCGATTTAGCGGATCGCGTCTGTGAGCAGGTCGATGCCTGCACGTTTGGCCAACCCCACCAGCGCATGCGCGGCTTGTGTGAAGGCAAGCTGCAAGCGTTCGGATACACCTTCAGGCCCGATGGGTGGGGTTTGTGTCAATTCACCACCGATGGCTCCCACCGCTTGTGTCAGTACCAGAAAATCTCCCAGCGCTTGCCAATTTGCTTCGATCTGGGGTTCTTCAGGTATAGCCGGTCCCAGTCGCCAGTTGAAATGCGGCGCAACCTGTGCGTCAAGGGGCAGCAGGGTCGGTTGCCGGTCACCCGCCAGCGCCGCTCGAATGCGTTGCGCAACGCTCTCCAAATCCTCCTTCTTGCTGACGAAGTCGAGCTCATCGGTTTCGATCACCAATAGGGGCGTAGCATGGTATCCGGAGAACAATTCTTCGTACCCTTGTCGTAATGCCGAGATATATCCCCTGTCCATCTGGCGTTCGTACGGGCGGTCGCGCATGGCGATGCGGGCCATCAGGGTATTCGTGTCGGCTCGCAAGTAAACCACCAGGTCCGGCGCCGTGATATTCTCGGCCAGGGCTTCGTAGAGGCGATCATACATGGTCAATTCGTGCCCCGCGACGTTGAGGTGAGCGAAAAGCTGATCTTTGACGAACATGTAGTCGGATAGGACGCTGACCTTCCCAGTTTTCTGCGCCAGCGCTTGTTGCTGGCGGTATCGGCTCAACAAGAAGAAGATCTGGGTTTGAAATGCGAAACGGGCCCGATCGGCATAAAAGTTAGAGAGGAAGGGATTCTCTTCGAAAGCTTCCAATACCAGGTCAGCGTCAAAACGTGTCTGTAGCAGTCGTGCCAGGGTGGTTTTGCCTACCCCGATGACGCCTTCGATGGCGATGTAGGGTTTGTGCATACCGTGTATCAAATCGTCAACCTCCGTGGCCACAGCGCCCATGTAGGTGCGGTGTGCCGCGCTTTCCAATAGCATAACCGTACCGGGGGAAATGTCAAGGTTTGCCAATTCATCCGCAGTAGTTCCGGAACGTCAAGTATTGTGTTGCGGATGGATGGGGAAGCAACTTGGTTTTCGGGCGCGTGTGTTGCCATGAACTCGTTGCGCTTGTAGCCATTTTGAAAGGCCTCCTGGATGGGTGATTTGCGCTTCACGACCGGTGGCCTATAATGGGGCGTGGAAGCAGTTTAATTTTGCCGCGTGATCGGTAATCGTTAGCAATGACAAATAGGAGGTTGTGTTTCAATGAGCAAAATTACGACGTATTATAAGGGTGACATGTTCTTCCAGACCAAGGTCGGCAATCACATGGTCGACATTGATGTGCCAGCCGGTATGGGGGGGAAGGATCGTGGCCCTATGCCGCCGGAGCTGTTCGTGGCATCCCTTGGCAGCTGCATTGGGGCCTTTGTGGCCCAGTATTGTCACAATAACGGCATCAATGCTGATGACATGACGGTGGATATCTCTTTCGACAAGGTCGACAACCCCACAAGATTGACCAATCTCAAGGCGACCGTCAATCTTCCACGGGCCGATTGCTCTAAGCGCGTCAAGGCTATCGAACGCGTGGCGATGCATTGTCCGGTGCACATGACGATCGATAAGATGGATCATCTGGAGATCGAAATCTTGGGCGAGGGAGAGTGCACGCTAGAGGACTCGGAATCTTAGCGGCTTGGGGCTGTTGATGGCAACGGGAGGCGCCTACTAAGGCCCTCCCGTTGCGTTTTCGTGGCAGGTGCGGGCTATCTTTTTTATCTATTTAATTGACACTTTTATGAATTATGATATAATCGCGTAAGATAGACCATTCGTTTGGCGTCAAACGAATAGCAAACATAAGGAGGTGGCGTGGTATGGCATTGTTGAACGATCAAATCCGCGATCAGGTTAGCGAGATGTTGGTGGACTTGCCCAACGTGGTTAGGCTTGTCATGTTCAAGAAGGCAGAGGATTGTCCCTATTGCTCTATCATTGAAGAACTGATCACAGAAGTCGCCAGTACTTCAGATCGGGTTACGGTAGAGGTTTATGACATTGAACACGATAAAGAGCAAGTTGCGGCGTATGGTATTGACAAGGCTCCTGTAATTGCCATCGTAGGGGCGAAGGACTATGGCCTACGTTTCTTTGGCATCCCTGCCAACTATGAATTCTCCACATTGTTGCACGGCATTCAGGTGGCCGGAGCGGGAGAACCTGCGCAGCTCGACGCGGCAACTAAGTCTTTCCTGGCCGGACTCAACAAGCCGGTGCATTACGAGGTCTTTGTGACCCCCACCTGTCCCTATTGTCCAGGTGCGGCGGTGTTGGCTTTCGACATGGCTGTTCACAGCGATTATGTGAAGGCTGACGTCGTTGAGGCCGGTGAGTTCCCGGACTTGGCCGGGCGCTACAATGTGATGGGCGTACCGCTCAATGTTCTTAACCATACGCAGCGCGTCGAGGGTCGTGCTCCGGCACAGATGATCGTTGATGCGATCAAGGCTTCGCTTTAGGCTGGGACGATTGGTACACGCCTATTGAGTTCTGATAGATAAGGCCCGGCCATTGCTGCCGGGCCGTCTGCTGTAAAACATGGAGAGAGACACATGTTCGAGTTCAAGATTGATGATAGTGGGCAACAACAGGCCCCCAGTGGCGGGCTGTATGACTTGGCAATCGTGGGCGCGGGTCCTGCTGGACTCTCTGCTGCCATCTATGCATCTCGCGATGGCATCAAAACCCTGGTCTTCGATAAATCCTCGGCGGGCGGCCTGGCGGCCACAACCGATTGGATTGAAAACTATCCCGGCTTTCCTGAGGGGATTTCTGGTCCTGACTTGATGGATCGCATGCAGAAGCAGGCCGAGCGGTTTGGCGCGGAGCTTCTCGAATTCGAAGAGGTCACCCAGATCGAACCGGTGAGCAAAGGGCATCTGCGTGTGCACACTGCATCGGCAGAGGTCTTCGATGCCAAAATGGTGCTATTGGCTTTGGGAAGCCATCCCAAGAAACTCAATGTCCCTGGGGAAGAAGAATACTACGGGCGCGGCGTTTCGTATTGTGCGACGTGCGATGGCCCGTTGTTCCGGGACAAGGATGTGGTCATTGTCGGCGCCGGAAACTCCGGTTTGCAGGAAGGTCTCAACGTCCTGAACTATGCCAGGAGTGTGACATTTATCGAGTTCTTGCCTTACTCGATTGCCGAGAAAATCCTCCAGGAACGCACCATGAATCATCCCAAAAGCACGTTCTATTTCAACCACATGCTTACGGAGATCAAGGGGGATGCAGTGGTGACCGGGGTGGTGATGAAGAACCGCGAGACCGGCGCCGTGGTAGAGCTTCCCTGTGATGGGGTGTTTATCTATGTAGGCTACACGCCTGACACCAGGTTTCTCGAGGGACTGGTCGAGATGAACAAATGGGGGTACATTAAGACCGATGCGCAGATGTGGACCGGCGTTGAGGGTTTGATGGCGATTGGAGACGTCCGGGCCAGCAACCTGGCGCAGGTAACGGTTGCCGTTGCGGATGGGACAAAAGCGGCCATCGCGGCGCGCGAATACTTGGCAGAACTGGAGGTCTGAGATCATGGAGCGGAACATTGGCGAACTCGAGCGGTTGTTGCGGGTCATCCTGGGCATCTATGCGATGCTGATGGGATTCTTGTTTATCCAGGGGGTAGCCGGCATTGTGTTGGGCGCCTTGGGTTTACTCTCGGTTGTGACCGGCCTGGTGGGATGGTGCGCCGTCTACACGCTGCTCGGCAAGGGCGCGTCCGAACCGGTAGCAGTGGAATCCCGGGGTGAGGAAGCTGCGGAGCCGGAGGGGAGCAACTAGATGTTCGTCAAACATGCGTCCGAAGTTTCGCTGGAGCCGGTACGCGCTGGGATTGGCATTCGGTGGCTGATTGCGAACAGGGATGGCGCGCTGAATTTCGCCATGCGTGTCATTGAGATCGAACCGGGTGTGGTTTTCGACCCCCATACTCACGCCTGGGAGCACGAGATCTTCGTGCTGGAAGGTGCGGGGGCCGTCATCGGCCCGGATGGTTCTGAGCTGCCCATGGTTCCCGGAAGCGCTCTTTTCGTACCCCCTGATGAAGCTCATGGTTACCGCAATACCGGGAATGTAACGTTGAAGTTCATCTGCGTCATTCCTTCATCGCAGTGAAGGCGACGCGTTAAGGAGGTTGCGAATGTCGAAAGCACAGTTAACCTGGATTGGGCCAGGATTACGCATGGTGGCCGAGGCCAATGAGGGTCCGGCAATTGTTTTGGACTCCCACGGCCCGCCTCACGGGACGCACACCGGCCCGGCTCCTATGGAATTATTCCTGATGGGGTTGGCTGGCTGCACCGGGATGGATGTGGTCTCGATCCTTACCAAGAAGCGTCAGAAAGTGACCGGTTTCCAGATACAGGTCGAGGCAGAACGGGCCGCGTCCCATCCCAAAGTCTATACAAAGATCCATGTCATCTATATTGTTCACGGCGAGGACATCAAGCCTTCGGCCGTGGAGCGGGCAATTGAGTTGTCTGAAACGCAGTATTGTTCTGCGATGGCGATGCTACGCGCATCTGTCGAAATCACGAACGAGTACCGCATTGTTGAGGATAAACTGACGCCCGCAACGCCAGGCGATCCGGCGGGCGAATAACTGCCGGATGTTGGGTTGTCGTCCCATGCCCGTCGAAATCAAGCTTCGACGGGCTTTTTTCACGGGGTGGGTAAGGTGAGAAGCGTTTGGGGCCTGTCTTGCGACACACTTCACAGATTGGTTGTGCTTGGTGCGGTTCTGCTGCTACTCGCGGGTTGCCAGAATGGCGTCGGGAAGGCGCCGCCGCTGACCGGCGCGTCTGGCACGGAGGAGCGTTTGGCTCCCCAGGCGCAGGCTTTTGTGCTTCCCGCTCTGGGCGGCGGCGCTGTAAGCCTGACTGAGTTCCAGGGTCAGGTGGTGCTCGTCAACTTCTGGGCTTCGTGGTGCGCATCGTGTCACGCTGAGATGGAGGACTTGGATGCGTATTTTCGGGCGCACGAAGCGGAGGGCTTCTTGATCATCGGTGTCAACGTCAAAGAGCCGGTGGATGTCGTGAGGGATTTCGCCAATCAGTATGACCCTGGCTTTCCGATTGTACTAGATGAAGATGGCCGCGTTGCTGATATGTATCAGGTGACCGGATTGCCGTATTCTTTCTTTGTGGATCGTGAGGGAACGCTACTCGGCTTTTGGCCCGGGCCACTGAATTTG
>JAFGNR010000263.1 GCA_016926915.1 Anaerolineae bacterium | reverse complement strand
TTTTTCCGGGGTCTGGGGTACAATGGTCTGAATTTTGTTTGGGAGGCTCGTGATATGACCATTCGATCTCGCGCGATTTTCCTGCTGCTGGCGCTGTTGCTTTCTTTGGGAAGTGTGGCGGCGCGACCTGCCCCGCCTGCCGCGCCCTCTTCTTCTCTGGCGCCGGAGCCCGATCCCTTCTCCGGACGGTATCCGGCGGAGGTGGCGCTTGCCGGCCCCGCCGACTTGACGCTGCTCTACGATCTGGGCATCGACATCGATGCCGTGTGGCCTAGCGAAGAGGGTGCGTATCCTGCTGATCCAACGGTTGCTGTGCCCCTGCGCGCTCGCGTCTACGTCGATGCCGGCGCGGCGCTGCGTCTGGAGGCCGTGGGATTGCACGCGGAGCCGGTTCCCAATGAGGGCCTGCGCGCCTTCCAGGCCTATGGCCCGGGAAAGGATACCCCCCTGGCGTGGCCCACGTTCGAGCAGATGGTCGCGCGTATGCAGGCGTTGGTCGCAGCCCACCCCGACATCATGCGCCTGGTCTCCATCGGCAAGTCGGTCCAGAACCGCGACCTCTGGTGCATGGAGATCACCGATTATCCCGACGTAGAAGAAGCCGAACCCGAGGTCAAATACACCAGCACCATGCACGGCGATGAGACTACGGGCGTCGAGATGACCCTGCGACTGGCAGAACTGCTGGCAAACTCGTATGGCGTCGATCCCGATCTCACGGAACTGGTCGATTCCCTGGAAATCTGGCTTTGCCCGATTCACAATCCTGATGGGTACGTGGCGGGAAGTCGCAGCAATGCCAATGGGGTCGATCTCAACCGCGATTTTCCCGATCCGGTGGCGGATCCCGTGGATGACCCGGCGGGCCGGGCTGTCGAGACCCAGGCCTTTATGGCTTTGGGATATGACCACCGCTTTGCTATGGGCGCCAATTACCACGGCGGCGCCCAGGTCGTCAACTATCCCTGGGATTGCAGGGATGATCTGAGTCCCGATGATGCCGAGTACTATGATTTCAGCGTGGGCTATGCAATCCGCAACCCTATCATTTGGGAAGATGGGACCCCTGCCTCCGTGGTGCGGGGGGCGCGGTGGTACATTGTGTACGGGGGCATTCAGGATTGGTCTTACAACTGGCGTGGAGAGCATCACGTCACCATCGAGCTCTCCAAGATTAAGTCCCCGCCTTACACACAGATGGACACGTATTGGGAAGCCAACCGCGAGGCGATGTTGTGGTGGATGCAACGCCCTCTGCGTAACGGCGCGCGGGGGCGCGTGACCGACGCCAACACGGGCGCCCCGCTCGATGCGGTCATCACGGTGGCGCCGGAGCGTATGCCCGTGACGACCGATCCCGACGCTGGCGACTACAGCAAGGTGCTCTTAGACGGCGCTTATACCCTCACGGCTAGCGCTTACTGCTACGAGCCGCAGTCGGCGCCGGTCACGGTGGTATCCGGAACCGCCGCCGTGCAAGATTTCGCGCTGGCGCCGTCCGCGCGCTGGTCGATCTCCGGGACCGTTACCGAATCGGGCGCCGGCTATCCTCTCGAGGCCGCCATTACGCTGGTGGGAGCCTCCGACGCGACCAGTAGCAATCCTGCCACCGGCGAGTACGGTTTCGAGGCCTGTAGTGGGACCCATACGTTGCAGGTGTCCGCAGCGGGTCACCGGGCCGAAACGCGTGAGGTGACCCTGGAGGGGCACCTCGTCGAGGATTTCGCCCTGGATCGTTTGCCTTGCACGTTGTTGGTCGATGACGATGATGGGCTTGCGTACCAGACCTACTTCGCGGAGGCGCTCGACGCGCTAGGGGAATCCTATGACGTCCGCGAGACGGCGACCGCCGGCAGCCCCACAGCCGCTGAACTGGCGGGCTATGGTCGTGTGATCTGGTTGACCGGCGATGACGCCGCTACCACGTTGACTGCGGGCGAGCAGGCGGCGCTGGCTGCCTATCTCGATGGCGGGGGGCGGCTTTTCGTTACCGGGCAGGATATCGGATATGATATCGGCGCCTCATCCTTCTACGCTGATTACCTGCACGCTGATTATGATTCGGATGATACAAACACTCTCTCCCTGACGGGGTTGGAGTTTCTGTCCGGGCTGGCGCTTACCATCGCGGGCGGTGATGGCGCCGGCAACCAGCAGTGGCCTAGCGATATTTCTCCAGTTAATGGAGGGCTCGCGGTGCTGGATTATCCTGGTCAGCATCTCTATGGGGGTGTGGCTTATCAGGATGACACCTATCGCGTCGTTTACTTCTCCTTTGGGTATGAGGCCATCAGCACCCAGGCCCATCGCAATGCGGTGATGGACTATACGCTGGACTGGCTGGGGGGGTGTGAATCGGCGCCTGCTGACCTCGCCGCATCAGAGGTGACAGCGCCGGTTGCGCATACCTACCCCGGCGACGGCGTGGTACAGCAACTCCTGGTTCACAATGCCGGCGCCACAACGCGCGCCACGGTTACGGCGACGCTGCCCTCTGATATGACCTGGGTCGGCGCCTTGACGGCATCGAAGGGAACCGCGGCCCACGCCGGAGACCGGGTGACGTGGACCGGGTTTGTCGTTCCCGGGGAAACCATCACGGTGACCTATGCTATGACCGTCAATACCTGTCTTCCTGCGGGCGCGCCTTTGGTGACCGTAGCACAGTTCGCCGACGATGCCGGCGGGATGGTCACGCGCACCTTGACGACGACCGTGCGCAATGTTGCCCCTATGCTCCCTGCATTCCCGTCGCCTGCCCCTGGCGCGACGGACGTTCCCACCGAGACGGTGCTTTCCTGGGCTTCCAGCGATGCGAATTGTGACGCCCTCACCTATGCCGTGGCCATGGGGGCTGCTGGCGCCCCGCGAACCGTCCTGGTATCGGCTTGGCCCACGCTTACCTTGACCATGGACAGCCTGGGCGAGGATATAACCTACCAGTGGGTCGTAACCGCCACCGATGGCATCAGCGCTACGTCCGGTACAGTCTGGGAATTCACTACGGTCGCTCCGGCTCCGCCTATTGATCCCACCCGGTTTTTGTTTTTGCCTCTGGTCATACGCACCCCCTAACTGTATCTGTCCGGATATACACAGACCGGCGCGTGCAGCGCCGGTCTGTGGTGTTTACGGGTTTCAAGCGGTCGCGCGTTTCCAGAGATCGGCCGCCAGTTCTCGGGCGCGGGCGGTGATGGCTGCTTCGTCCAACGTCAACAGCTGCCGGTCGCGCATCAATACCCGTCCGGCGCTGAGGGTCGTCGTGATCAGCGAGGCTTCGTAGCCGAAGAGAAAATGCCAGGGCAGGTTCCCGGCCGTCAGGGGCGTGGTGGGATGATAATCGACCAGGATGATGTCTGCAACCGCGCCTGGCGCCAGGATGCCCAGCGTCTGGTTGGGCCAGAAGAGGCGGGCTAGTTGGGCATTGGCATCGTAGGCAAGCCGGAAGACGAGGTCTCCCGGCATGGCGCGGGGGTCGCCTTGCGCCAGCTTGTGCACCAGGTAAGCCGTCTTCATCTCGGAGAACATATTGTTGCTGAACCCGTCGTTCCCCAGCGCCACCCGCGCGCCCTTCGCCAGCAAGGCTTCGACCTGCCCGGTGCCCACAGCGTTGTTCATATTAGACCTGGGCTGGTGCGTGATCCAGGTTCCGGTCGCGGCCAGGACCTCCATCTCGCTCTCGTCTACATGAACGGCGTGGGCCACGATCGAACGCGGCCCCAGGATGCCTGCCTCATGCAGCCTGTGAATCACCCGTTTACCGGATTTCTGCAGGCTGTCCTCTACATCCTCCACGCCCTCGGCGGCGTGGATGTGGAAGCCGGTTTCGAGACCCTCGGCGGCGGCAACGGCCCGGGCGAGCGTGTCGGCGCCCAGCGTCAATGAAGCGTGGAGACCGAATGAGGCTGCCAGCTGCGGGTGGGGCTGCTCTCGCAGGCGTTTTAGAAAGCGCGCGTTCTCGGCGATCCCTGCCTGGGCGCGCGCGTCACCATCGCGATCGGTGACCTCGTAGCACAGGGAGGCGCGCGCGCCGGACCGGAGCACGGTTTCGGCAATGATATCCAGCGATCCTTCGATAGCATTAGGACTGGCGTGATGGTCGATCAAAGTCGTGGTTCCGTGGCGGATAGCATCGACCAGGCAGACCAATGCCGAATAGCGCACGTCTTCAGGCGTCAACAGCTTATCGAGGCGCCACCACAAGCGCTCCAGGATTTCGCCGAAGCGTGTCGCGGGCGGGCCGGGATAGGCCCAGCCCCGGGCAAACGCACCGTAGAAGTGGGTGTGACCGCAGAGAGCCGCGGGCATAGCGAGTTGTCCTTGGGCGTCCAGCTGTTCCTCGTCGGGGTAACGTGAAGCCAGGTCTTCCGTGGCGCCCATGGCCTCGATGATCCCCTCGCGAATCAGCAAGGCGCTGTCATTCAATAAGCGTGGTTCACTGCCAAGCGTTGCCACGCGGGCGTGGGTAATCAACATCTTTGACCTCCTTTTTTGCCAGACCGTTTTGTTACCTTTCGACCATTATTTCAGGCGCCGGCGTCGCTGGCGTAGCTGCCGGAACGACCAGGGCCGAGCGTGCATACGTTTCCTTGAACTGCGCCAACCGCAGCGCCTCGATATACGCCTGAAGCTCTGCGCCGTACAGCATAATCTGGTAGCTGACGTTTGCCCATACAATCGGGACGATGACGCCCCACAATGACCCGTACAACAGGGGGTAATTGAGAATGCCGGCTGTCAAGGCCCACGCGAACGCCTCGCGCGTCAGCACCCAGACGACACTTACCCCTGTGGCGACAATCACAGCCGTGCGCCGGCATACTTTGCTTGCGGGGAAAAAGCGGAAGACCGATAGATTCAGCAGAAAGACGGCGAGCAGGGAGATGCCGCGTTCCGACCATCTGGACAATGGAAAGTTGAGACTTTCCAGAATCGGCAGCCAGTGTGATAGCAAGTGCCCCAGTGTACGCACCATGAAAGCGACCAGCAGCCACATGGTCGCGCCGAACAGCGCCAGAATCCCCATGAGGCGGCGTTTCCAATAAGCGCGCGCGAAAGGACGCTCCCACACCACATTGACGGCGCCTTCCAGCACGGTGAACATTCCGGAAGCGGACCACAGCGCCACCAGGGCCGCCACCATGCCCACGGATCCCCGATAGCGCAGCAAATCCTGCACGTTCTCCCGTATCGATTCGGCGCCGCTAGGCAGCAGTGATTCCAGAGCGTCAAGCGCCACCGCCGCCAACTCATTGGTATCGATGAACAGACTCCCCACACAGATCGCAAAGAACAAGAGCGGCACAACTGCGAACAACGTATAATAGGTGAGCGCGGCGGCGTGCGTGGATATGCGATGGCGCCCGGCGCGTTCCAACCAGTTCATGATGAAGACTGAGGCCGGTTTCTTGAGGAGTTGCTCTATCCACTGTTTTGCCTTTTTCATGACATCACCGTGAATGGAACCGGAGGTCGCGCGCCAGGGTGCGCCGCAGGCCATCCTCAAGCGAGACCCGTGTGCGGTATCCCAGCAATTTCTGGGCCAGAGTGACATCAGCCCGCAAGTGTAAGACGCCCCCGTTCTCTGCAGGGCTGTAGAGTAGATTGCTTTTGGAGCCTGTAGTTTTGAGTACGAGGTGCGCCAGATCGTTGATCGACGTTGCGACGCCGCTGCCGACGTTGATAGTCTGGCGGTTGATATGCTCGGCAACGCCGGCGGCGAGGAGCGCCGCCGTCACGTCATCGATGTAAACGAAGTCGCGGGTTTGCACGCCTTCGCTGAAGACCACCAACGATCCCCCGCCGCTGGCCTGCTGCATGAACCGCGCTACCACCGGCGCGTGCGACGGCGGTAATTGCTGGTATGGCCCGTAGGCGTTGAAGATTCGCAGCGCCACCGTCTCGATTCCCCATAACGTCCCAATGGTGTGGGCATAGTACTCGGCTGCCAGCTTGCTGACGGCATAGGGCGACTGCGGGTTGGGCGGCGCGGACTCTGCTATTGGCTGGGCGTCTTGTTTCCCATACACCGCCCCGGAGGAAGCCAGAATGAGCCTGGGGACGCCGATGTCTCGCATGGCTTCCAGGAGCGACACCGTTCCGCCGACGTTGACGTGATTGTATTCGCCGGGATAGAGCGTCGATTCCGCTACCAGGACGCGGGCTGCCAGGTGATACACGCACTGGACGCCGTGAAGCAGCGTCCAGAGTTTCGGACGGTCGTGCACCGATCCCCGGTGAAAGAGCACGCGTTTACTCAGCCGGTCTGGATCGCCGGCGCTGAGATCGTCAAGTACCAGAACCTCATTCCCTTTTTCGATGAGGGCGTTGGCCAGGGCGCTTCCTAGAAACCCGGCCCCGCCCGTGATAAGTACGCGCATACATCCTCCTCGCAATTAGTTGCGCCCGGCGTGACCGGTTCGCATCACACGCGGCGCGCATCCCGACCTGGCGCCTTCCTACCGGCTTTGCAGGAAACCGGGCGCAGCCGGACTTTGTGCTATGGCTGCAGATGCCAGTAGCGCCGCTGTGCCCGCTCTACCATCCGCGGACGCAGAAAAGCATAGGCCCGGTACAGAAGCCGAAACGGCGCGAAATCATAAGCCCCGATATGAGACTCAAAAGCGGCTCCCAGACTTTCCTTGAAACGGTAGACCCCCCACATGGGATCACTCTCATCGAGGGTATCGGGCGCTCCCCAGAGATCGTATACTTTACATCCCAGCTTTTTGGCGCGCAAGATCGCTTCCCACTGCAACGCGTGGTTGGGCATAGTATCCCGGTGAATGTCGCGCGAAGCCCCGTACATGTACCACGCGTATTCACCAAAGTGCAACAGGACGAGCATCGCCACGGGTATCCCTGCGACCACAGCGATCAAAGGGCTGGCGTGCCCGGCATCTGTAAGCGTCTGCCAGGTTTCGAGATAATACGCCTCTTCACGGATAATGAAATTCTGGCGTTGGGCGGTCTCGACGTACATGGCATAGAGCAGCGGAAACTCCCGTGGCGTGGCTTCACGTACCTCGACGCCCCTCCGCTCTGCCAGTCTGACGTTGTAACGGGCTTTGGCCTTCATGTTTCCCAGAATCGTCCCGGCATCATCTCGCAAGTCCAGGATCATGGTGTTACGGTATTGAATCTGTTCGAAGGAGGGCCTCCAACCACGCTGTTCCAGGAGCTGAACGATGAGGCGCCCTGCGCGTGTGTGATTCTGTACATCGGGATCGATTTTGAGCAATAGCAGGCGCTTCCGGCGTGCCAGCCTTTCAAGATCTTCAACCGTGGCTTTCACGAGATCGAGATTCGTCCAATCCAGTAGCGGGCCTTTCGGAACATATCCCAGCCGCGCGCCGCTTCGTTGTTGAATGAGTATTTGGGCAGCCGCCAGGGGGTGGTATGGCTTCCCCCACAACCATCGCTCGACCCGCCAGCTGTGTTGCCCTTTCACACGCCCCCAGGCCCAGGACTGTAGTACGTGTGCCTTGGGTAGCGCAAGCAGCGCCGAATTCCAAACCCCGGCATTGTCGATATGCTTTGCAGTGAACACCAGGCCATTTTAACACACCTGAACAAAATGGCACGGTTGCAGTTTCCCCGGCGACTGCGGCGACTTGTCTGAATGCAATTTGGGGCTATTATCGGTAGAAACCTGTCTGCCTGCGCGACGGTAGCCAGGTGAGTGTCAACTGAAGGAAGGGTTATGAGCAGAGGCGATGTCGTATTAGAGAATCTAGCCCCCCCGGAACGGTCATTTCTCGTGGGGGTGGAGTGGAAAGAATTCCCAGATGGCCGTTATCTGGAAGATGCCTGGCCTGTCGAAGAATCGCTGATCGAACTGGAACGTCTGGCCGAAACTGCTGGGTTGGAGGTTCTGGGACATTCCGTTCAACGACTCGAACGCCCCAATCCGGCGACTTTCATTGGAAAAGGGAAAGCCGATGAAATTGCAGATACCGTGCGTTCGCTTGGCGTGGATGTGGTTATTTTCGATGATGAACTGAGCCCCCGTCACCAGCGGGAGTTGGAAGCCGTGTTTGGCAAGAAAGTCAAGGTGATGGATCGCACCGGTCTGATCCTGGATATTTTTGCCCAGCACGCTAATACCCGGGAAGGCGCTTTGCAGGTCGAGCTGGCTCAATATGAGTACCGGCTTCCTCGACTGACTCAGGATTGGACGGACCGCGCGTTGACGCGGCAGGCCGGCGGCCGGGCTGGAGGCTCGACGGGCGGCGTCGGGTTGCGTGGTCCAGGCGAGACGAAATTGGAAATGGACCGGCAGATTATTCGCCGGCGCATTGCACAAATCAAGCGTTATCTGGACGATGTGCGGGCGCACCGTGCCCGCCATCGCCAACATCGCCGGCGTAGCGGCCTTCCCACGGTCGCTCTGGTGGGTTACACTAACGCCGGAAAGTCGACGTTGTTGAATACATTGAGCGGTGCGGAGGTCTATGTTGCGGACCAGCTCTTTGCTACATTGGATCCCACTACGCGGCGCGTCACACTGCCGGGCGGAACGGTGGTGCTGGTAACGGATACGGTTGGGTTCATCCAGAAGTTGCCGACGCAATTGATTGCCGCTTTCCAGGCCACCCTCGAAGAGGTGGTCGAGGCGGACTTGCTCCTGCACGTCATTGATGCCAGCCACCCGCGCGCGCAACAACAGGCCCGAGCTGTCTACGAAACGCTCGACGAGATCGGCGCCATCGAGTTGCCGGTGGTGACGGTCTTGAACAAGGTTGACCGGTATGAGGACCCACAGGCCGCTTGTGATGCGCTGTGCGATCTCCCTGACAGTGTCGCGGTTTCTGCGCTGACAGGATACGGTCTTGAGGAACTCAAGGATATGATAGAGGCCGCTTTGGAAGCAGAAATGGCGCTTCTGGAAGTGGTCGTACCTTTCGATCGCGGCGACCTGGTCAACCTTTTCCATGAACGCGGGTTGATCGATGTTGAAGAGCATCTGCCCACCGGAACCCATATTGTGGGACGGCTGCCCTGTGACCTGGCCTCCCGGTTGGATTTGTACCGGAAGGGGTCCCGGAACCCGACCCCTTCGGAACCATGAGTCGTAAACCTCACTGGCGCACACAGCAGCAGCGCGACCCTTTCTTCCAAAAGGCGAAGGCCGACGGCTACCGGGCCCGGTCGGCCTATAAGCTGTTGCAAATCCAGGAGAAGTTCAAAGTCATCCGCCCCGGAAACGTGGTGGTCGATCTGGGCGCGGCGCCGGGTTCCTGGTCCCAGGTCGCTGTCCAAATCGTGGGACCCAAAGGTCGCGTTGTGGCCGTCGACATTCAACCGCTGTCGCCCCTTGACGGTGTTATTATCTTGCAGGGTGATATGACTGCACTCGAAGTGCAGGATTGCATCGTTGAAACTGTAGGCGGGCCGGCTGACGTGGTGATGTGTGATGCAGCGCCCTTCACGACCGGTATCAAGCTTCGGGATCACGTCTTGTCGATGGATTTGGCGCGCGCGGCGCTGGCGGTTGCGAAAGAACTCCTGAAGCCCGGCGGCAGTCTCGTCATTAAAGTGTTCCAGGGAGAAGATCTTCCCGGTGTGATTCACGACGTCAAAATGGCTTTCCATCCGGTCAAAGTCTTCAAGCCCCCGGCCTCGCGTAAGGAGAGTTGGGAACAGTTCATCGTCGCCCGTGGATACAAGGCCAATGCCTCATAGAGACGTAGTCTACCGGTTGACTCGCCTCCGGTTGTTGGTGTTCTTCACCCTGGCAGTTCTCCTGGGACTGGTGCTGTGTGGCGCCCGGCTGTCGGCTTCGGCTGGTGAAAGCGCCGGGGCGACGCCGACCGCCACACCTCGACCTCCACTTCCATCCCCTACGCGTTTGCCGGCGCCTATGCCCACTGCATCCCCTGCCTCTACCGTACAGATACTGCCTGCGCCCCTACCCAGTACGGAGCCATCG
>JAFGNR010000262.1 GCA_016926915.1 Anaerolineae bacterium | reverse complement strand
GAAAGCCGCCGTTTTCGCGTTATCACTGATCCTCTTCTGCGGAGCGTGTTGCCTCGGCAATCAAGGCGTCGACTTGCCTCACCAGGCGCGCAGCGTTGATCCTCTGTCTGCTGATCATATCAGGCAAACCGGGCAGCGGTGCGGGAGCAGGCAGGGAAGCCCCGGTGAGGGTCTTGTAGTGTTGCCGGTAGGCGATATTCGGAATCTCAGCATATAGCTCCTGGTAGAGGTGTGCCGCAGTATCCCGGTGTTCTATCAGTGCAGGCATCAATTGCCAGATCGCGAAGTGTATCGCAGCCTGTTGTTTCTGCTCCAGATCGCCATCCAATAACGCTTTCAGCAGCGTTACCCCTTGCTCCGGTTCGATAACCCTCATGACTACATGGAGGTGAATGCCCAGAATCCGGCTCTTGAGCAGGATGTTGTCGTGTCCGGCTGTTTCAGCAACCGCCCGGGCTTCGTCGTTGACGTGTTGCGCCCGTTCGAATCTGGATTGGCGGGTCAGGAGTTGTGCGTGGGAATAGAGGTGCTCGCTGAGTTCGTAGGGAATGTCAAGCAGGCGCGCCAGGACGATCGCACGCGTGAGCATTTCAAGGGCCTGGTGGTCTTGTCCCAGGCCCATGTAGGCTTCAGCCATAGCCCAGAGCGCCAGACTGACGCCAAGTTGATCTCCCAAACTCAACGCAACCTGAAGGTTGTAGGCGTAACAGGTCAACACTTGTGAGAATTCTCCTTGCAAGAGATAGACGTTGCCCATGTTCCCCACACTAATGCTGACCTGGAGCTGGTAGCCGATTTCCTGGGCCGTATGGAAGCTGCGCACGTAGCATGCGAGCGCATTGGGATAGTTGCCCTGATCGAGATAGACGTTGCCCATGTTCCCTACAACGACGCTGGCCCCCAGCTGTTCTCCGAGTTGCCACGCTAGCTTTTCGCTGGCCCCAAAGTTCTCGAGAGCCAATGCGTACTGCTCCTGTGTCCAGAAGACAAGGCCTTTGTTGTTCAATGCACGGAAACGTTCGTGAACATTGCTTATCCGGTTGGCGATGCGGAGGGTTTCGTCAAAAGTCTCAAGGGCTGCTTCATAATCGCCCTTGCTCCAGAATACATTTCCGATTTCGCGGAGTGTGTGGGCACAGCCGGAGAGGTCATCTTCGGGTTGCAGGTCTTGTGCTCGAGTGAGCCAGGTCAATGCTTCGTCGAATAGCCCTTGTTGGCGGCGGAGTACACCCAGGGCGCGCAGGCACGTGGCTTGCATCGCGCGTTCACCGGTTGCGAAGGTCAGGTCAAGGGCCTCGCGGTAGACACCTTCGGCTTCCTGCCATTGCCCCACCAGGTGCAGGATCCCGGCCAACTTCACCAGGACATCGGCGTGTTCCTCTGATGGCAGGAGCGTCAGGAGCCGCTTGTAGTAGTCGATGGCGGTCTCGTTGGCGAAGGCTGCACGCGCCGCGTCCCCGGCTTTGCGGAAATAGAGGAGCCGTTTCGCGAGGTTGTCGCTGTTGCCGTAGTGGTAGGCCAGGATGTCGAGATACCGCTCCGTCGCGCCGGCGTAGGTCTCCTCGATGAAGCTCCCTGCTTGTTCGTGTAGGGTGCGCCGCGTAGCAAGCGCCAAGCTTTCGTAGGCAACTTCACGCGTGACGATGTGTTTGAAGACATATTCGAGTTCCGGCTCCGGTTTATCTACTGGCGTGATGTCCAAACGGCTTAGCATCTCCAGGTGGCTCCGAACCTGCTCCGGCATCCCCAGCTGCGGGCAGATTCCCCACAGCCAGTGCGCCTGGAAGACACGACCGATGACGCTGGCGACCTTCAGGGTCGATTTTGTAGCTTCCGGTAGTTGATCCATACGGCTGATGATGAGGCTATGGAGGCTGTCGGGCAAGTCCAGGTTGCGCCAGGAAGCGGGATCACGGGGTTCGATAGCGCGATCCCGAATCAAGTTCAACATCTCTTCGAGGAAAAAGGGGTTACCCTGGGCCCGTTCTGTCAACTGCTCGACCAACGCCTGCGGCGTGTCGTCGACGGAAGTCCCGAAGAGCTGCGCCAGCTTGATCTCGATAAGTTCACGCGCTTCTGCGGCGTCGAAATCCTGCAAGCGAACTTCGGTGAAGTGCCCGAAACGCGTGATCTTGGGCTGGATCGGTTCGCTTTCCGGCGGGCGATAGATGACCAGCAAGGCCACAGGTTGCGTGGCGCAGGATCGACCGGCGGTCTCAAGCAGCGCGTTGGAGAGCGGGTCCAGCCAGTGGCAATCCTCGAAGACCAGGATCAGAGGTGCTTGGGCAGCATAATGCTCGATGCACTGCACGACCAGCGCCTCGAGTGATGCTTTGCGCACTTTGGCGTCCATGGCGCTTGTGAGACTGTTTTCGGGAATAGGCAGGTTGAGGGCTGTACCCAGAAGCGGCATCCGCTGCACAAAGGAGGGGTTGATCTCCTCCAGTTCGGTTTTGAGTTCCTCGATCTGGCGCCGGGGTGAACTGCCGGGATCTAGACCGAAAAGCCCCCGCAGGATGTCTTGCCACACGAGATAGCTGGTCGTGGCGCCGTGAGAGAGACATTGGCCGCCATGAATGATCAGCCCGGCGTCCGCTGCGATTTTGACGACTTCCGCGGTAAAACGCGATTTTCCCATCCCTGCATCGCCGGTTATGCCGATGATCTGGCCTTGTTCTTGCCATACTCGTTGGAGAAGCGCTTTCACGCGGCTCAGTTCCGCTTTTCGTCCCACCATGGGGAGGTTGTACTGTGGTTCCAGGAGTCCCAGGGTCGTGTGCCGCCGTATGCCAGCAAGTGGATGTACCTCGACCGGGGCCGATTTCCCTTTCACGCGCAAGGTGTGCGACGGGCGCCAGACAAAAGACCGGGCATCCCCCATGGCTCTGGTGCTGGCGCCGACGAGGATTTCGCCCGGTTGGGCGGCAGACATGAGGCGCGATGCCAGATTCACTGCATCGCCGATCACTGTGTATTCACGCCGAGTCTCTGATCCTACGTGTCCGCAAAACACGAATCCTGTGTTGAGGCCGACGGCAAGCGGGCGTTCCGGCAGGGCCTGTAGCTCGAGTGCGCAGCGCAGGGCGCGTTCGGCGTCATCCTCGTGGGCGATGGGGGCGCCGAACAGGATGAGGAACTTGCTGCCTTTGTCGCCCATATCCACCTTGTTGACATATCCTTCGTAGCGGTGGGCGCCGGCAAACACCTTGGTAAGATAGCCCTGTAGTTTCTCCCCGACGCGGGCGTCGTGATCGTAATCGTAGTTCTCGAACTTGCCGAACAGCACGGTCACCATGCGATGCTCGTTGATGAAACCGGTTTGTCCCGCCCGGATAAGTTCCACGATGGTTGGGTGAATAAAGGCTTGCAGCAGGGTGCGTTGCGCGGTGTGCACCGGCGGGAGCGGCGGTAAAGGGGCTGGGTCTTTGCGGCCGCTAACTGCATCGACCCATGCCAATCCCTCTTCTCGTTCGAGCGCGGAGATACCCTGGGCGCTGTGGAGCAGGTCTGCATCGATCACGACCTCTCCACGCCCGGCGTGCGCCTGTGCCTCGGCACAGCGGTCCAGCGCTTCGCCTGCAATGACATATTCCAGACGGTTCTGGGGATCGCCAACGATGGTGCACCTGAGCGGCCCGGCGGCGATGCCGGCTTTCATGGCCAGACTGAAGACGCCGGCCGGGGTTTCGATAGCGGCATAGCGATGCATATCCGCCTGCATGTCCAGGGCGCATTGTGTGGCCTGCCTGATAATGGCAGCGACGTTCTCCGGGGTATAGAGAAACAGGATTGTCATGGCGTCGCCGCCGAACTTACCAATGATCCCGCCGTAAGATTGGATCAGGGCGATCATCGGTTCGAAATAACGGTTGAGGATGCCGGTCAGGACTTCGGCGCCGTTCTTGCCTGTGGCGCCCAAGGCTTCGCTGATCGCGGTAAAGCCGGACACGTCTGCAAATACTGTGACGGCGTGCAGAACCCGGGTTTCGCCGGGTTCGATGTGGGTTTCCGCGTCATGTAGTTGCTCTGCAACGTGGTACGGGACGTAGGCTTGCCAGATTGCGGAAATTGGCTGCCTCGCGTCATGTCCGGTATCTTCTTGGCTATGTGTCATTTGATGATCCGCCGCATTGAAGCCAGGGTTGTCTTTGGTTGCCCGGGTTGTTATGCTTCCATGATACCATGAATCGTGAATCACGATAGAGCGAAGGATGCTTACACCAAGATGCATAGAAACGGCTCAGAGATACACATCAGGAATCTGTGTTCGTCCGAGCCTATTCGTGAGCCTCTTCGGGGGGAGATGAAGACTGATGCGCCCTGGGCGTCTCGCGCCTGCCCGGCATCTGCGGGATATAAGGCTGACCGGCAGCCTGGGCTGCCGGTCAGTAGTATTGGTGTGCAGGTCAGTTCTGCCGTATGACGATAGGCAAGTAGACGAGGGTGCCGGAAAGCGGAACTTCGGGTACCGCGATCGGCTCGTTGGGTTCTTCGTTGGGATCTGCCAGCGGGTTACCCCGCCCGCGCCGGCGGATGCTCGTCGCGGGCGCTTGATCTCCGGTGAGTGCAGTTTCGGTTTCTGCCTGCAGTTCGAGCCGGTAGAGAGCAGCTTCGTGACCGTAGACCTCTATCTGGTAGATACCGTCGACGGAGGCGGTAAAGGTGACCACTTCTACGAGATCGGAGGTATCACTGAAAGCGAGGCGCGTCCCATCAGGGGCCCAGGCGTAGATATCGGCATCGCCGCTCAGCGACGTGAGCCGGGCGGATACATCAAGGCCTGCCGTCAGCCAGAACCGGAACATAGCGACCTGTTCCGGGGCTACATAACTCTGTGCGGGTAGATAGTTGATGAAGGTGCGCGCTGCCGTGGAGAGGTTCCCTGCACCGTCGGCAACCCAGGCTTTGAGGTAGTGGACGCCGGGGCCGGGACGCAATAGCCAGGGATACTCTGCCCCGGCATCGGCGAACGGCAGCCAGCCGCTGCTGGCGACGGGAACCCAGCTATAAGCGCTCTGGATGTACTCGTATTCCACGTAGAGGACATACTTCACGCCTGTTCCGCCGGTGTTGTCATGTGCAGTGAGATCCAGGAACACTTGCCGTTGATTCGTCACCTGCGTGTCATTGTTGGCCTGGAAATCATCGATTGTTGGCGCCAAAGTATCCGGTCGCGGGGGCAGCACTCCCAAGGTATAACTGATGACATTGTTGGTTTCGTTGCTTTCCGGGGCGGCATCTTCAGGGTCGATTACCGCATACACGGTATAGCGCCCTTGATCCGGGGCGGGGGACCACGCGACCGTGGCAGTCACACTGCCGTTGGGGGGGATGATTACCGGGCCCGTTCTGCCGATCAGCGTCCCCGTTTCTGGCGGTCCGTCGTAGAAGTCCACGACGGTAGCGACGTTGCCGGCGCCTCCCTGGCGTCGCACGTTGAGACCCAGTGTGGGAGGCGCGGCTCCCTCGCGGGGGTTAGGGGGATTGACCCACAGATCTGCAGGGTGGGCATACAGGTCGGTCTCATTCGGGGCCACGGCCCGGTAGGCGCCTTCCAGAACACCTGTCATGGCGTTGGGGTTGGTCACGGCGAGGCCGTACAGGCCCACGGCGATGTTGGGTGGAACGACAGCCCGGAGTCGATTGCTGTTGATGAAAAGCGCTGCATTGAGCGGTACGTTGGAGCGTCCTTGCGTCAATGCCACGGTCATTTCGCTGGCGAAGTTGCTCCCGTAGATGTCGATGATCACCGGCTGATCGTTTGGCCCCTGGCGGGGATTCACCAGGTAGATGACCGGCGGCGACGCGGTGTACGCGGTGTAGGCATCCAACAGGATGCCGTATTGCGTATCGGGGTTGATGACCTTTATGGCGTAGGTTCCCACCGGTAAGCCCGCGGGTACGGCGGCTTCCAGGAGTTGGGAACTCACGAAGACCACGTTGGACAGCGCAGTGGTTCCCAGCATCACCACGGCCTCCGGATCGAAGTTGCTGCCTTCGATCGTGAGGGTGACAGGGGTGGTGTTGAGTCCCGTCCCGGGCGTGACCGTCTGTATCCGTGGCGCCGTCACCGGTTCCTCGGTGACGTAGATGCCGGCGCTACCTGCGTTGTTGCCGGGGTTGGGATCAAACTCGATCCCTGCGATGTGCGCTGTATTGATAACCATCCCTGCCTGGTTGGGAATCAGGACGATATCGATTGTGGCGCTGCTGGCCGTCGCATCGAGGGGATCGAGAGCGCAGATAACGGCGTTGGTCCAGGCGTTAGGCGGGTCGCACTCTCCGTAAGGGGTTGTCACCCTCACAAATGTCATGTTGCTGGGCACGTAGTCGGTGACGACTGCCTCGGCGGCAAGGTCCGGCCCGTTGTTCACGATGTGCAGTGTAAACGTGATCTCCTCTCCTATCGCGACCGCATTGGGGCTGGCGGTCTTTGTCAAAGCGAGATCGGCAACCGGCGTGATGGTGGATATCAGGTAGTGCTGATTGTTATCCAGGTACGGGTCGGGCTCGTTGCCCCGGATGGCGACGGTGTTAAGCAGGCTGCCTGTGGCCTGCCCGTTGACCATGGTCGTGAGCGTGATGACAACTTGCGTCTCGCTGGCCGTCAAGGTTCCCACGTCACATATGAGCTTATGGGCGCCATGGGTGCACGTGCCGTGACTGGTCATGAAATGGGTGAGATCTACGTTCAACGGAAGCGTATCTGTCACGACGACGCCGGTGGCTTGCAGGACCTCTGTTTTGGTCGCGATGATGGTGTAAGTGAGTGGGCGTCCCGGAACGGCGATGGTGGGCGTAGCGGTCTTGGAAACATCCAGATCGATGCCGGTTGTCACGAAGTCATAGATAACACTGTTGTGGTTGTTGTCGAGGTACTCCACGGCGACGCCCTCGCCGGCTTGAATGTCCCATTCGCTTTGCGGATTCCAGGAACAGAAATAGGCATCCAGACCATCGGGCAGCACGGAGTCCTCTTTGTGGGGCGCGCAAGGATAGCTGTCACTAATCGGGAAACACCGCACGCCTACAGCGTCATACTGGGGAAGCCAGGGGGCAGCGACCGCGCCGACCACGGTGTCGGCGACGACGTCGATTGCTCCGGTGATCGTCCCCAATCTCACAGAGGTCGTTTCTCCATCATCGGTCTGTGCGAAGATGCGATCAGTGGCCTCAAAGGTGGGCCAGGCCGGGCTCCAATTCGCGGCGGTCAGCTTGAACCCGTCCCAATACCGTCCTTCATCAATCGCCGTACTGATCAGGGCGGTGGCCTTGACGGTGGTTTGATCTGCGTTGGTCAACGTGATCATCGCCGTGTGCCCCACGTCGTAATCGCCCCTGAGTTCCTGGTCATCGAAGTTGAAGGCCAGGATCAGGTCTTGGGGACGGAACGGCCGGCTCAATCCCACGATGGCGTGATCGATTTCGGCCCACAGCCGGATTTCGCCGGCATTTCCTCGCGGGAAGTCCCAGAAGGATGCGGCGAAGAAGCCCTGGTCATCCGTTTCTCGCCACACCATTTGGCGGTCGTAGAGGTCGATCTCGAGGGGCAGGTAGACTGCTTCACCAATTGTGCCCATAACCGTGTTGTTGTCGGAATTGGCCTGGATGTCGAAAGGATCGGGCAGCCGGATGATGACAGGCAGTTGTCCCTGATCTCCGGTGATGGTGAGGGTATCGCCCGGCGCGAGATAGCCGATATCGCCTGCCGTCCAGTTCCCAAAGGCGTCGGACAGCGTTTGAACCTCGGTGTAGGGCGTGGCGACCACGACCGGCACGTTATTCATGGCTTCTCCATGTATGTAAGCGCGGTGTGGTCCCCAAAGCAGGTTGATGAAATTCACTTCCCCCCCGCTAAACGTAGCTTCGACCGTTGAATTGTCGTCGGGGGTGGGATCCGTGGGGGGCGTCGTGACGGTGCTAGTGTTGGTGTACCAGTGCATCCGTTCCCCAGGATGCTCCAGGGCGACGGTGACGGCGTAATCCAGTTCTTGACCGGGATCCAGATAAGGCGCCGCCAGGTAAACCTGGTGGTCTGTGATGTTGGTGGTTACGGTCACGGATTCCCAGAAGTTCACCGTTACGTCGGTCAACGTGACGCTCAGTGGATAGGTATTCGTAATGACCAGGGGGGAAACCCCCTCGCTGCCGACGTTTTCCAGATATACGTGATAGGATAGGGCGCCGCCGCCGCGCCAGTAATGGTCCTGGCGAAGACGTAGATTGGGCCCGGCGGGGTTCAGCGTCTCGACCCAGCTGGCGGCGTTATCCGAGTAGAATTCCTCGTCGGCCAGGTTGTTGATGGTGAACGTGTTAGTCAGCATGTGCCCCGGCGTGAGCGCCGCAGTGAGTAGCAACTGGATTTCCACGACGTGCGAAAATCCCGGCGCCAACTCGGGCGTCTCCCAAATGACCTGATTCCCTACGATCTGGGTGGGCGGAAAGTCGACTAGGCCGTTGTTTGTATAGAGTGTTGCTGCGGCAAAGTTTGCGCCGTCGGGCATTTCGTTCGTGAGTACGACAGGTTCGGCCGCGGTGGTATTGCCGGTGTTGGACCACCGCGCTTGATAGGTCAACTGCCCGTTGGGGACAATCACTCCGTTGCTGAATTCCAAATCAACTTCCAGGTTCTCCCGGGGATACCCTACCTCGTGATCGAATTCCACGGCGTTGTCCGCCGGGTGGAGATCTCCAACGGCGGCGATGTTGACTTTCTGGAGCAGCGGGGTCCCCGGCGTTGCTGTGGGCGCGACGCGCGCGTGGACCTGGAAATCTTTGCAGATGCCTCCCGGCAGCGACATCTGTTTGAGGGCAAGCTGGTCGCCGGTCTTGACGACTTGGTTCCAGCCGGGATGGTCTGACCACCAGGTTACGAGCGTGACGGCGCCCGGCAGCGTATCGGTGACGACAATCTCCCCGCTGGCTGTAGCGCCGCTATTGCACACCTCGACGGTGTAGATGTAATCGTTGTCCGTCGCCGGATCATCGGTCCAGGCCCACGTGGCCGGATATACCGAGGCATCATTCTCGACTAAAAGCGTGGCCCGTTCATCGAAGTTGTCCAGTGGGTTTTCGTCGATTTCGGTTTCCTGGATCTCGACCGTATTGGTCAGCGTCGCGCCGGTGGATACCCCCTCGTCAACGGCAACGTAGAGATTGAAACCGGTATCGGTTCCGGGGGCGACCCCGGTGATATCCCAAACCAGCTGATTGCCGGCGACGGTCGGCGCCGTGGCGCAGGTGTCGGCAAGGTAGGTCATGCCGTTGGGCAAAGTGTCGGTAATGCGCACCCCGGTAGCAGCTATGGGGCCTTTGTTTCCATAGTCGATGCGGTAAAGGTAGTTGAGGCCCGGTGAAGCCTGGCCGACTGCCGATTTTCGGATCCACAAGTCGGGTTGATCGTTCATGATGGCGGGTGTTTCCGGTTCTGTAATCCGGTAGGCGCGCGCAGTCGGGGGGATGTTCAGGATGAGCACCAGGCCGAACAAACCGGCTGCGATGCCGATTGTGATCATGAGGCGTTGGATAACTCTGGGTAGGGTTGGCGACGTTTTCATACTATTTTCCCCTCGCGGTCCTGCGAATTCTGTTACCCATGGCGAAAATTGCGCCCAGCGTTGTGAAAAAGGCCACCATGATCGTGTTGAAATCTACGATCGGTTCTACGCGGACGCCTTGCGGTTCGACGATGATCGCTGCAATGGGGCGCACTCTGGTCCCCCCGCCGCCGCCGCCGCCCCCTCCGAATCCATCGACGACGAAGTCTTGCGACGCTTCCGGGGGAACCTCCTGGGGGCTGCCGATTCCTGCCCCCAGGCCGAATCCAACCACGGCGGACAGCTCGGCCGCTGTGACCACGGTAACATCGTCCCGCGACACCGATTGGATGAAAATGGAGCCGGCATGTGCGCCGGACAGCAGTTTCTCCAGCAAACTCAGACCCTCGGAGGTGGTCTTCAGGGGCACGAAATATATGGATTGGTTTTCCTGACTCATGGTATCTCCTTTCGGCTGTTGGCGGCGCAAAATTCCTGCACGCCATAACGGAATTCTCGACGAATTCCGGCTCCTGGCAAATCGAAGTGACGAGGCCGGTCAACTCTGGGGCGGCAGCGCGAGTGCGACGCGAAATCCCACGCTGTCGAAGCGATTCTCCGGGCTATAGCGGTAACGGGCCGCGCAACGGGACGTCCAACGATCGTGATAGAACGAGGCCCCACGTAGAATGCGGCGTACCAGTTCGCTCGCGTGCAGGTTCTCGCGCTGATCATTCACGACGTAAGGGTAGGGGAAGTCGGGTTTCCGCAAGTTCTCTCCCCAGAGGCTCCGGGTCCATTCCCAGACGTTTCCGGCCATATCCAGCAGGCCATAGGGGCTGGCGCCCTCAGGAAACGCCGTCACCGGCGTCGTGCCGCCCTTGGGGTTGTTTTCCAACGAGTTGCAGTGCTCCGGCAGCCAGGCATCCCCCCAGGGATAGCGCCGGCCTTCCGGACCCCGGGCGGCTTTTTCCCATTCGGCTTCGCTGGGGAGGCGGTAGGGTTTTCCGGTCTCTTTCGCCAACCATTCACCATAAGCGACGGCATCATACCAGGTAACGTTGACCACGGGGTGATCTTGCTTTCCGATGTGCCAGCGTCGTTTCCAGCGCCAGATTCGCCAGTGCGCCGGCGGCGTGTGTCGGGTTGCACGAAGGAAGACGCCGTATTCGGCATTCGTGACCGGTGTGCGGGCGATGGCAAACGCTGCCAGGCGCACGGTGTGTTGCGGCTGTTCGCAGCTGTGGGACTCGGGATCGGTAGCCGGGTCGCTGCCCATAATGAAATCTCCGGCAGGCACAACCACCATATCCGGTTCGATGGGGAGCCGGTCGCCGCCGGCGCCGTCTGTCGATGGTATT
>JAFGNR010000261.1 GCA_016926915.1 Anaerolineae bacterium | reverse complement strand
GGACCAAAGGAAATCCTGGAATTCGGTTTCGAGACGGAGTTCAACGCCGTTCATCACCGCGTTCTCGGCGGCTGCAATGGTCGTCCCCCAGGGATCACAGATGCCGCCGGTGGGCACGAACAGCGCGCCGGATACGTCAGGATTGATCGCCGGTTCACGCCTGCGCATCTCCTCGGCGGAGATGATCTCCGCCGGCACGCCGTTCTTCTGCGCGCGGCCCAATAACATCGCCAGTTTCGGGTATTCGTCCGCACCCACTGTCACGATGTAGGCGCCGGTCCGGGCAAAACTGAACTGGAGCTCATGGGAAAGCCGGTCCCACATGGGATTCGCTTTGACATTCATCGCGGCCTTGAGCGTGCCCGGAACCGCGTCGTGTCCAGCATGAACAAGAGCAGAGTTCGCAGCGGTCGCGCCGGTACATACATCCGAGGCTTTCTCAATAAGCAGAATCTTGAGAGCGTAGCGGGAAAGCCAGCGGGCCGTCATACAGCCCACCACTCCCGCCCCTATGATGATGACGTCATATTGTGATTGCATGCACTCCTCCGGACTAGATGGTCACGGCGACACGTTGGCCCGGCGCCACGACGACCTCTTGTTCGCCGACGAGGACGTGCACCGGCGCGGGGTTGCCTTCGTCCGAAGACAGCTGCAACGTATCGGGCGTGATGGTTATGCGGAGCACATTATACCGGAAAGTCAGCGCAAAGCTAAGCGACGTCCAGGTTGCAGGCAGTACAGGATTGAACCGCAGGCGGTCGCCGTGCACCTCGAAGCCCGCAAAACCCCGCACGAGCATCAGCCAGACGCCGCCGCAGGCTGCCGTGTGGATGCCGCCCAGGAACGACCCACCGCTCATCACCTTCTTGCTCATATTGTAGAGGTCGATGGTCGATGCTTCCATGAAGTAGCGGTAGGCCGCGTCGTGCAGGCCGGCCTTGGTGGCAATCAGCGCGTGCACCGAGGGGCTGAGCGACGATCCATGCTCCGTGCGCGGCTCATAGTACTCGTAGTTGGCGCGCATCACATCCGGGGGGAAGATATCTAGCAGCGCGAAAAGCTGCAGCACGTCAGCCTGTTTGAGTACCTGCGCCTCGACCGCGACGCCGTTAGGCCACCCCCAATACTCTTCGGGATGCAATAACCGCGCGCGCAGCTCGGCCGGCGTGACGTCTTCCAACTGGAAGAACCCATCAAACTGCTCGATCAACTTGGTCTCCGGGTCAGGCTGCGGCAGGTAGATCAGATCGACGATATCCTGCCAATCCTCCGTAGCGCTCCGGTCGATGCCAATCTTTGCCAATAAGGCGTCGAGTTGCTCGGGATTTTCCGTAGCCATGCGGCGGAAGATGATCAACGCCTTTTCGAAAGCGAACTTCGCGAGATACATGGTATAGACGTTGTTGTCGACGTTCTCGTGGTATTCGTCAGGCCCCAAGAGACGGATCAGCTCGTAGCGGTGCTTGTCCTTCTTGAAGTGAATGCGGGAGACGAGAAACTGCGCCACCTCGAAGGCAATCTCCGCCCCGTAGTCGAGCATGAACTCCCAATCGCCAGCGACCTCGTAGTAAAGCCAGAGCGCATAGACAATATCGGGCGAGATGTGAATCTGCCAGCTGTTGAAGTGGTTGTGCAGCTTGCGCCCGGTGAGCACGTCGGTGAAGAAATAATCGGGAAAGAGCTCCTCGCCGGTTTTGCCGCTGGTCCAGGCATAGAACGCGCCGTAATACCCCAGGTCTCGGGCCTTCTTGCGGGCGCCGGGCAAGGTATCGTAGCGATATTCGACCAAGTTGCGAGCCACCTCAGGCCGGGTGTAGAGGAACATGGGCATATTGAAGGTCTCTTGATCCCAGAAAGCCGCACCCTGATAAACCTGGCACGAAAGGCCCCGCGCGCCGATGGGCAGCTTGGCATGCGCCGGGGTCGCGATGGTAGCATGGTAAAGGTTGAAGCGTGTGATGGCCTGCACCTCCAGATTGCCGCCAATTTCAATATCAGAAATATTCCAGATACGGTCCCAGTGCGCCATGTGCGCTGCTTTCAATGCCTCATATCCTGTCGCCAAAGCCGCCCGCGCATCCGCCAAGGCGCGCTCGCACGGCGCCGGATCGTCATTGCTACTGTAGACCACCATGTATTTGAAAAGCGAGAGCGTGTCCCCTGCCTCCAGGCGGAAGGTCAGCCCGCGCAGGATATGCTTATCCCGCTCGACCATCGCTCTATCGACGGGGGTCACCCCCTCGATTGCCAGCCCTTCTACCACGTCAATCTGGATGCCAAATTCTCCCGTGACTGTCTCTACAGCAATGAGGCCATCCTCCTCAAAAGCCCGGTAGGACTTGAAATGCTCGCCGTTGAGACTCCAGACGCGCCCATCGATCCCTGTCAACACGACGATCTCGGTATCTTGCTCAGCGGTGATCTGGTAGCGCATCGCTATCAGGTGGAGGTTATCATAACTCGCGAATCGCTCCACGGAAATCTTGACCGGTTTGTGGTGTGCTCCCTGCCAGGTGTGCTCGCGTTCATAAAGCCCATAGCGCAGCCCCAGTTGCCGGTAGAACGCCAGCGTCTCACCCTCAAACCCCGAGAGCTGTTCCCCTTCGACAAACAGCTGCGTGAACAACCCGTTCGGCACGTTGCAGAGCTCGCGCCACTCGCTGCCCTCGGCGGTATCCCAGGTATCGGTCACATTGCAGCCCACGAAACGATCTGCCTCCCACTCCACGAAGGTCCCGCGATAGCCCAGGTACCCATTGCCGATCAGGTAGTTGCTACCGGTCGTGACAAACTGCTCCGGGTCGAACTGTCGCTCGTAGATTTGCCATCCATCATCCGTAAAAAGGTTGTTCTTTAGTTCCATCACGCACTCCTCTTGGGACTTGCAAACACCTGAAAACCGGTGTAGAATTACAGTAAGAATCGCCGTTAATATGTAAACGCTTACATTACACCTTGGATTATACAGGGTGTCAACCGGTTAAAGCTGAAGACCACAAAAGTCTAACCTAGTGCTTTTTCGAGCAAGCAGCTTCGAATCACGCAGGGGCTTTCCTGCCCAGACGCTTGCAGAGACTTTGGTAGGCTTTCTTTAGCGAAAGCAAGGGAACATGACCACAACCATTGAAGATGTCGCTCAGGCAGCAGGTGTTTCAACGGCAACGGTGAGCCGGGCGTTGCGCGGTCTGCCCAACGTCGCGCCCTCGACGCGGGACCACGTGCGACAGGTCGCCGAAGCGCTCAACTATGCCATCGATTCGCACGCCTCGCGCCTCGCCAGCGGTCGCAGCACGACCATTGGCATCGTCATGCCATTAGCCGACCAATGGTTCTACAACCGCGTCTCGACCAGTGCAGAGGCGGTGCTGAGCGCCGGAGGATACGATGTACTGCGTTACAGTATCGCCGCGCCCGAAGAGCAGACCGAAGCGTTGCGCCGCTTGATCTCAGGAAAGCGCGTCGATGGCGTCTTGATTATCAATCTGGCGCTCGCCAACGCCGACGTTTCCCTGATGGCAGAGGGGACGCTGCCGGTTGTCACCATCGAAACGGATACCGGCAAGTTCCCCGCCATCGGCTGCAACAACGTAGCCGCCGCGCAGACCGCCACCCGCCACCTCATCAACCTGGGCCATAGACAGATTGGCCTCATCTCGGGACTCCCGGACGATCCCATGCACTTCGCCATTCCACTGGAACGAGAGCAAGGGTACCGGCAAGCGCTGGCAGAACACGGTATCGAGGTACGGCCCGAGCTGAACGTACCGGGGAATTTCTCGTTTGCCGGTGGGGCAGAAGCCATGGCGCAGTTGCTCTCGATCCATCACCCACCGACCGGCGTCTTCGCCCTCTCCGACGAAATGGCCATCGGCGCGCTGAAAACGATCCGTGATGTGGGATTGCGCGTACCGGAAGATATCTCCGTAATCGGCTTTGACGACCACGACGTGGCAGCCTACGTGGGGCTGACCACCATCCGCCAGCCGGTCGCCGGTTACGGGGAACAGGCCGCCCGGCTGTTGCTGGCGCGCCTCTCAGGGGAAAAAGCGGCAGGGGAATCGCGCATCGAACTCCCCACCCAACTCATCGTGCGAGATACAACGGGGCCGTGCAGGGAGAAAGGGGAATAGAATAGCTGAACAACGTTTCGGATGGAGTATCCTTGAGTAAATAGCCTGTTGCTCCTGCTTCGATGGCAGGAAGGATACCGGCATCTGTGCCGTCGCCAAATCTCCCCGGAGCCGGCATCAGGTTCAGGGAGCTGTATACAATTGCACCTGTCCACCGTGGAAGTCGCGCTGCCGGACCAATTCCAGCTGCGCTGCAAGCGTTTGCGGAATCAGCCCGAGTGGATCCGTATACCAGTGATGGCTGTAAACCAGCCAGACTCTGTTGTACTCCCCCAATAATGAGACTAACCTGGGAATATCGTCAGCCGTCATCTCGGGTTCCAGGACACCACTAGCGAACAGATCCAGGGGAACGCCTTGTTTATCAACCTCGATACGATACAGATCTTCATAAGTCTCGAAATAATAGGTGAATGGGATTTCCACGAAGTTGGAGTTGAAAAGCACCAGATCACCCGCTTCGGCGAAATTCGCGACATATCCAGCTGGGGTGCTCCAATCCTCTTTTTGAAAGAACCTGTAATAGTCGCTGACAGAAAACAGGTTGAGCGTCCCGAGAATCCCGATCACTGCAATGATCACAAAACGGAATCGCAATTGGGCGATGCCGGCTGCCAGCGCCAGAAACAGGGGAATCGTGGTCCAAATCAGGGTGCGATCGTAAAAAACGGGGCGAAAGATGCTCACACACAGCTCACCCAGGAAAGGAATGGCGAATAGGACAGCCAAAAACAAAAGGCACGAGAGTTTTCTCCGGTAGTACACCAGCCCCAAACAAAGCACCGCTGCATACAGAACCCACATCAGCACGACCTGGCTGCCCTGAAGATAGGACAAAGATGGGTTCAAGAAGGATTCAAACACATGGACAACGCCATCCCAAGTTGGTTCAGGTATCCAAAACCGCTGATAGACTGCGCTGGCTTGCTTGATGAAAGCGACGCTCCATGGACTCCACAGTAAAAGAATACCCACCTGAGCCTTTGCCCAGTTCCCAAAGGAGGGAGCCTGGAAGGCGGACGGCGACCTGAATTCCTTGCCCTTTTGGGACAATATCAGACCAAGCACGAAGACATTGGCAGCTACAGGGAAAAGGACCGCCGTGTTATGGGTGAGCATGGTCGCAGCCGAAAACACGATAAACGCCGCCCAGCCCAGGTCCGTCTCAATAGTCTGAATGGGTAACCGGCGATGGGGAAGAATCCTGGCTTTCCACACGGTTTGACCGCGGGCCTCATCCCCGGAGCCAGACGCTTCTTGGGCGTCCAAGTCATCTGACCCGGGGATCCGCCAGCTGTGTAGAAATTCCCGAAATTGACTGCCGATGGGCCTGATGGCGCGTGCATCGGTCAGCAGCCTGACCAGGGCATAGATCGCCACAGCAGCATTGAAGGTTAGCAGGGTATACATGCGTGTTTCCTGGGCAAAGAAAATATGGAAAGGCGAAAGAGCCAGGAGCACGGCAGCCGCCAACCCCACCCCCGCACCGGACATGCGTTTGCCGATCAAGTATATGATCGGGATTGTGCCGGCGCCCAGAAGAACAGATAGCTGGCGGACCTGAAAGGGCAGGTCTCCGAAGCATGCTATCCAGAAATTCAGGAGGAGGTAATACAGGGGGGGATGTTGGTCAATCTTGACAATCCATTGCAGCATATCGACGACGCTTTGGTTGGCCAGCCACACGCTAAACGTCTCATCTAGCCACATCCCTTTGCTATCGAGTAGCAGAAGGCGCAGCCCGCCGCCGATCAATGTGATGACAACCACAAACCAGGGCGCCGCCTCTTCAATGGATATTTCTTCGTTCATCATCTTTGATAGTCAGGAGTCAATGGATATCCTGAATTGATTGGCGCTCCAGGAACAACGGTAAAAAGACCTGGAGCCGTTGGCAGGCGCCCCCAGGTCATCATCGAATTCGCCGGCATTTCCATAGTTCACTACGGCCTGCAGCCCAGCAGAGTTGATCGCGAGCGACACAGAGTCGCTCGAACCGATCCCCATGTTGATCGCACTACATTGCCAAGTGTAGAACGGATTGGCCAAACGGTCAATCTGTCATTGCGGTTTCATTTACGTAAAGCGTGTAGCCGTTCAACACAACATTGTCCATGCTTGTCTGCCTGCGCGCCTTGATCACCACGCGGGCATTCACGGAACTTTTACAAACCATAACGTGATGTTTAACCCTCCCCAACGCTACACTAACACATTGGTGATAGCATAGTGAATTGGAAAGGTTCAATGGAAATCCTTAGGACTTGACAACAGAGTCGAAAGGAGGCGCCCGGTTGGGGCCTGTTGCGCCGCCAACCTTCTGACGTTGCATGCTTGAGTGTGTCCCCGAAAGGGCGTCGTTGACGCCAGATTGCGTTATCAGAACAAAACGACCCAGAACCAAACTATTCATCTAAGGAGAATAATACCATGTTGAAATCCAAACTGTTGATGGCCTTTGCCTTGACCCTCGTGCTGCTGCCGGTCATCGCCGGTTGCGCGACGCCGACCCCGCAGATCGTCGAGGTGACCAAAGAAGTCATTGTCACGGAAGAAGTGGAAGTTGTCGTGACCAAAGAAGTCGAAGTTCTCATTACCCCCACCCCCGAACCCGAGAAATACGCCAAGTACGTCTTCCTGTTCATCGGCGATGGTATGGCCGTTGCCCAGCGCAATGCTGCCGAGCTCTACCTGGCTGCCACCGCGCACGCTGAGGGACGTCCCGAAGATGTGGACCTGCTCATGAACACCTTCCCGGCGCAGGGTATGAACACGACCTACGACCTGACCAGCGTCATCCCCGACTCCGCGTCCACCGCGACGGCTATCGCCAGCGGTTACAAGACCGCCTCCGGCGTCATCGGCATGGATTCCGCCGGCAATGTCTCCTACGAGAACATTGCGGAGGTCGCCAAGGCCAATGGCTGGAAAGTCGGCATCGTCTCCTCGGTCTCGATCGATCACGCCACGCCCGCCGCGTTCTACGCCCACCAGCCCAGCCGCAACAACTACCGCGAGATCGGCGAAGCGCTGGCAAACAGCGAGTTCGACTACTTCGCCGGCGGCCCGCTGAAGCGCCCCGCGACCAGTAATGACAAGCAGACGGAACTGCCCGACCTGTACGACATGGCCCGCGAGAACGGGTTCACCGTGGCCGTCGGCAAGGCCGAGTTCGACGCCCTGAAGCCCGGCGGCGGCAAGGTCTTCGTGATTCCCGACTATAAGATCAGCGGCGAAGCCCTCTACTACGACATGGACAATGTCCCGGAGAACAACCTCTCCATTGTTGACCTGACCCGCAAAGGGATCGAACTGCTGGATAACCCCGATGGTTTCTTCCTGATGGTCGAGGCCGGTAAGATCGACTGGGCCTGCCACGCCAACGATGCGGCGGCGGCAATCCACGACACCATCGCCTTCGATCGGGCCATCGCCGAAGCTTACGAATTCTACCAGGCGCACCCTGACGAGACCGTCATCATCGTCACCGGCGACCACGAGACCGGCGGTATGAGCATCGGCTTTGCCGGCACCCAGTACTCCGCTTTCTTCGACAAAGTCCAGCACCAGGACATCTCCTACGACGAGTTCAATGCCCAGGTCGCCGCGTGGCGCGAGGCAGGCGACACGAAATTCGAAGACACCTGGCCCGTCATTCAGGAGCACTTCGGCCTGCTGTTCCTGACCGCAGAGGAAATCGCCGACCTCGAAGCCAAGGCTGAGGCAGGCGATAAGGAAGCCGAAGCGCAGTTGGGCATGGCGCTCTCCGAGCTGGAACTGGACCTGCTAGAACAGGGGTTCACGCGCAGCATGGGCGGCGAGGAAGAACGCGCCACGGACGAGCAGCAATACCTGCTCTACGGCGGCTATGAGCCCTATGTCATCAAACTGACCCACATCCTGAACCAGAAGGCCGGCATCGCCTGGACTTCCTATTCCCACACCGGCATTCCCGTCCAGACCTCCGCCATCGGCGTCGGCGCCGAGCTGTTCAACGGCTACTACGATCAGGTGGACATTCACACCAAGATGATGAGCATCGCCGGATTCAGCGACGCCGTCGCTATGGCTTCCAAGTAACAGAGCCTCCGGCCAACCCTGAGCAAGATGGCCTGCCGGTTTTCACGACAGCCATCTTGCTCAGTTCTCTATTCATCATAGCGCCAGGGAGACAACTGAAAGCATGCATAGTGTATCGACGCTCAGACGTATTTTCAACCGCGACGTCCGCCTGATTCTCGCCATTCTCCTGATCTCAGCCATCTTGCTTCTGCTCCCCGGCTACGACCGGAGCCTCGGCGGGCCGGTTGAGCGCGCCCGGGCCAGGGTGCTGACCGTGGACAACTCGGATGTTCAAAAGTTCGGCATCATCAGCGCTGGCTCCCAGGCGCTCACGGTCGAAATCCTATCAGGACCCTACAAAGGCCAGGAAACCCCGGCAATCAACACGTTGTTGGGCAAAATGGAGACGGACAAGGTTTTTGCGACCGGCGACGTCGCCTTCATCGTGTTGGACAACGTCGCGGAAGGGCGCGTCACCCGGGCGACCGCTTACGACCATTACCGGTTGGATACCGAGCTGCTGTTGGTGCTGCTCTTTGCCCTGCTGCTGATCGGTTTCGCCGGCTGGGGCGGCATCAAGGCGTTGCTGTCGTTTGCCTTCGCGCTCCTGGTCATGTGGAAATTGCTCTTCCCCGGCGTGCTCCTGGGATATGATCCCCTCTGGCTGGCCCTGGGCGTCGTAGTGCTCATCACCGCAGCGACGCTCTACCTCGTCGCCGGCGTCAACAAGATTGCCCTGGTGGCCCTGCTAGGATCGCTCCTGGGGATTCTGCTGACCATCTGCCTGGCGTTGTTGCTGCTCCCGCCCTTCCATCTCCACGGCGCTATCCAGCCCTTTTCGGAAACCCTGCTCTACTCCGGCTTCGAGAACCTCGATCTCACCCGCGTCTTCTTATCCGCCATCTTCATCGGCGCATCTGGAGCGGTGCTGGACGTCGCCATTGACGTCGCGACAGCCATGAACGAGGTCATTGAAAAACGCCCCGACCTGCGCCGCCGCGAGCTGGTCAAATCCGGCTTCACCGTGGGGCGCAACATGACCAGCACTATGGTCACTACCCTGCTGATGGCTTACACCTCCGGCTACATGGCCCTGTTGATGGTCTTCATGGCCCAGGGCATCCCGCCGCTCTACCTGCTCAACACCAACTACGTGGCTGCGGAGATCCTCAAAACCGTCGTGGGAAGTCTGGGATTGGTAACCGTCGCACCATTCACCGCTATCGTGGGGGGATTCATCTTCGTGGCGCCTCAGGCGGCGCCTATTCTGGAAACTGAATCGGAGGCACTCTAGCGCGCGCAAACCGTAGGCCAGGTGTTGTTTGCTATCATAGGGTCCCGGCGCCTGACGCCCTCCACCTGGCGACGGCGCTTGTAGGCGAGGCACAGGCCTTCGTGACCACTGATGCGCGCCTGCAGAAGATACAGGAACCGGTTAGCGATTGCATACGCGATTCCCTTTCTATGGTCTGAAGAACGCCAAAGAACTATCCGAATTCAAAACGTGAACCGATGGTAAGGCACAGTGTCCGGCGGGCCAAAGCTGACATGGAGCGCCGGCTCGTCGCCCAGCGCCATGATCGTCGAGGCAAAGGTGAACATGCCCCATTGGGTGTAGAACTCGCCCGCGCTTTGCGAACCGCAGATGGGATGCTCTGACGAATCCCTGGCGGTCAGGATCTCCTTGAGCTGGTCCAGACGCGAGCCTTGCAACGGCTGGGCCAATCGTCGTTCCAGGCTCTGATAGCGCGCGGTACTGTTGGGGAGGAACGGATTGCTTTCCGCCCGGTACCAGGCGTTGTAGTCATTGTTGACCAGGGGATGATTGGTGTGCCAAACAACGCCCCCGGAGCCGGGTACGCCCACGGGGCTGGGTACGCCCACGGAGCTGGGTTCGCCCACGGAGCCGGGTTCGCCCACGGAGCCGGGCGGTTGGAAGGGGACGACCTGGTTGGCCGAGCATTCCAGATCGATTACCCCATCCGGTCCCCCGACGATGTAATTCTGCCCGGAGGCATGACGAATGGTTCGCAAAAAAGTCGCCGCCGCTTGTGCGGTTCGCTGCTGTAAGACGCCCCGGACGATGCAGGCCACCGGAAGCCCGTCGCGGCAGCCGCGCAAGGGTACCAGGGCGTTACAGCCAATGCCCACGGAGCGGTTGTTCATGCCATTGAAGCCGATCAGACCGGCCGTGCTCAGAACAAACGCTTCGAGATCGGAATCAAGGTACTTGATATGTAGCAGAACCTGGAAACCGTCCCGGAACGACTCAACGTCGACGTTCTGAGCCACGTAGGCCGGCTCCGTACCTTGAGCGGCTATCCCCAGGCTGCTACAGTGCTCGCCAAAGATGGCCTCCTCGCTGCTCCACATCTCGTCCAGCAGCTGGAAAGCCAGCATCGTCTCCCAAGCCATGGCTGCCCCGTCGGCAATCCCCCGGATCTCATCCAGCAGATCGGGCGTCCAACGCCGGATGGCAGGGATAAAGTCGGTCCCCCGAATCAAACGGGCGATGACCTCATCGGCATCCATCTCATACATGCGGGGCAATTCACCCTTCCACAGCCCCACCACCTCGTGGATCTGGCTGCGGAGCGTCTCGCCGTGGATCAGACCGCGCTCGTAGGGCGTCCCCGCGAGCAGCAGCAGCGGGGCCATAGCCAAATCACGAGAGTCTGCATTTCCTGTCGCTGGCGCCATCCCCATCCTCCTTGCTGCCGGGAAACCGCGCGCCGGTCGCCCGGAATCCTTTGCTAGGTATATGCACACCCATTATACCGTACAGGTACCCGCGAAGTTCATACAGATGTTCAATGACTCTCCTGAAAAAAGGCTACCTAACCGCAGAGTGCATCAACGACCATAAAGTCTTATGACCGTTGGCGTATTGTGCAGTTCGGTAACCTTGCGGCGCCCCGGATTAGCGAAACCCCATACGGCAGACCTCGAATTCACGGGCATCGTGCGCACAGAATGCCTGAATCGCGTCGCCATGAGTGCGCAGCAGTTCTCTGATACGATTCCGGTTACGTCTGGGCATCTTGAAGCCGGTCGTCACCAGGAACTCCAGCAACCTGCCGCTGGGATGTCTATACGTCTGCACGGGGTCTACCTGGCGGTGGTATCCGTAGGCATCCCCGCAGTGCAACAGCCACCGCTCCCCCGCGCGCACGGCAACACCGCAATGCCCACGCGTATGCCCGGGAAAGGGAATCAGGACGAACTCGGCGTCCCCAATCCGGACCGGCGGCGCGCAGTCCAACCCCAACCAGCGGGCGCCGTGAGGTTGGTGCGGCTGCCACTGCGGACCGTGGGCGCGCTGCTCGGGCAGATACGCCCAACGCTCCCTCAATGTCCGGGGATGAAGGCCGGCTTCCAATTCATCAGTGAGAAGGTGGACGGTTGCTGCCGGGAAATCAGGCAAACCGCCGGCGTGATCCAGATGCAGGTGCGTGAGAAAGATATGCTTCACCGCTGCCGGAGCGTATCCCCGGGATTCGATCTGTCGAATGGCGGTCTCCTTCACATCCAGGGGACAGCCGACGAAACGCGCGAACTGCCGCACACGCGGCGAGGGAAGCGTGCAATCGCGCGCGCCCCACCCCGTATCGACCAAGACCAACCCCGCGCCTGTATCGACGAGCAGACAATGGATCACCCCAGGGCCCCGCGTGAAGACCCCGCCCGTGTCATCTTTCCGGGGAAAACCAAACGCGTGCAGCGTCCCGCAGTTGAGGTGATGAATATCCATGAAATTCTTGGCCTTCATGTGAGGCGCCATACCGGCGTCGGTATGACACTAACTCGCTCTCGAACAAGTTCTGCCGCATAGATGAGAGCCGCCTGAACTGCTTCACGGGTCAGAAAAGGATAACTTCGCAAGACCTCGTTCAAATCCAAATCTGCTGCCAGGTTATCAAGAATGACCGAGACCATAATCCATGTACCCCGAATACACGCTTTGCCGTGACACACATCCGGGCTCACCGCAATATAGTCTTGCCAATTCATCACATTCCCTCCAATTCTACTACCTCATTGCATCACAAATGGAGGTGTTTCGAGTGACGGGCTTCCTAAGTGAAGTAAACGCGCTCCATACCCTGAACATATTTCGAATTGCGGGTCATGGTGAAGGGAAAGGCGGCGACGATGCGGTGGGCCTGGGCAGCGTGCGCGGGCTCGTATTTGAGCTCGACAACGACGTGGCGCGCGTCGATTTGCCGGTGGGTGAAGGTGCTGCGTAGGCTGCCGGCTTTGACGTAGGTCATGCCGGTGTCGAGGGTGACGCGGTAGCGCCCATCCCGAGTGGCGAAGTAACGGCGGTAGTAGCGGTTGACCAACACGGGTTGTAAATCCTGGAGTTGTACCCGCACCAGATGGGCCAGGTCGGAGTCGCGCCACAGGGCGTGCAGGGTCTCCCGCGAGAATCCACGCGCGATGACGCAGGGCGCCAGCGGGTAGGAGGCCTTGGTTCCCACAAGGCCGCGCTTGATCTTGAATTCCAGGATGGGACGCGTGATAGCGCCCAGCAGGTCGCCGTACCACCGGATCCGCACTTTCTGCCGGTCGCCGAAGCCGTCCACGTTCTCGAAGTAGTTGCGCAGGTCGGCGGTGTCCAGGTAGACGTTGTTCACGTAGCGGGGCGGATAGGGCGAGACGAACAGTGCGGGATGGCGCTTGAGCAGCGCCACGATCCGGTGCACGTCCGGCTCGTCCACCAGGAATTTGCGTTCGTAACGAAAGCCAGTTTCAGACTGCGGCGGCATCGCCCTACCCCCGGTTACCAGAGGCCCCGGTTGTCCAAAAACGTGATCTCGAGACCCTCGGAGAGGGCGCGGAGGGCCGCTCTAGCCCGCTCAAATGCCTCCAAGGCGCGGAACTCCACCATGAGCGCCAGCTCCAGGGTCTCCGCGTTCTCGTCGAAGCGCAGCAGTTTCCATTTGGCGCAGTGTGGGGTGAGCGCCGCGAGGATGACGTTCATGTCAACCTTGTGAGGATTATGACTGGCAAGGGTGAGGTGCAGGTTGATATCGTCGTGGGGCCGGCGCGTCAGCCGGATCAAGCCCAGAATAGCGATGGTGACCGCCAGGGCTAATAGGGTGACGAGCCGCTGGCTATCTCCCAGCCCAATGCCCAGGCCAATGGCGAAGAAAAGGTAGGCCAGTTCCTCTGGCTCTTTCACAGCGGTGCGGAACCGCACGATTGAGAGCGCGCCGACCAGGCCCAGGGAGAGGGCGATGGACGAGCGCACAACGAGAATGATGAAGGTGGTGGTCAGCGTCAAGAGCATGAAATTCGAAGCGAATCTCCGGCGGTTAGAGAGGGAAGCGCCCCAATGAATGTAGACGCGCCCCAGGATGAAGGCCGAAAGCGCGGCCAATCCCAGATTGATGACGAAGGCGGCAAGCTCCGGGGCGCCGGCCTGGCTGGCGAAGAATTCCTCGACAAGCCCCCACTGTCCCCCGTCGCCGGGCTGCGGCGTCGCAGCGGGCGTTTCGGGACCGCCAGCGTCGGGCGGCTCCGGCTCCGGCTC
>JAFGNR010000260.1 GCA_016926915.1 Anaerolineae bacterium | reverse complement strand
GGATAGACGGGGCGCCAGGGCGGCCCAATCATAGTTGGCGGCAAAGGCCGCCGCCCGTTTGCCAAGTTCCTGACGCGCCGTCGCGTCGCGCGCCAGGCGAACGCAGTGCGCAGCGAAAGTTTCAGCGTCGTCGGCGAGGATCACCGCGCGGCCCACGTCCGGGAAACCCTCAGCGCCCAACGATGTCGAGACCATCGCTTTGCCCATGGCGCCGGCTTCCAAAATCTTGAAGCGCGTTCCCCCGCCGACCCAGAGCGGGACCACGTAGACCGAGGCGGCATTGATAAAGGGACGGGTATCGGGCACGCCGCCCGTGATGACCACGCCGGGTACCTCGCGCAAGGGATCCAGGCGCGCGTGAGGGCGCCTCCCGACCACGTAGAAATGTGCGTCAGGCAGCGCAGCGCGCACGCGGGGCCACACTTGTTCGACGAACCAGAGAGCGCCGTCGACGTTAGGGCGGAAATCCATGGTCCCGGTGAAGACGAAGGCCGGTTGCGCCATGGGCGCCTGCTCCGTGACGCCGGCATACTCCGCTATCGTGATTCCGTTGGGGATGACCAGCGGGGCGACGTCCGGCGCAATCTCGCGCAGCGCGGCAGCATCTGCTTGAGAGACCGCCACAACAAGCGCGGCGCGACGGCAAACCTGCGCCTCGTACCGGCGCAAACGGCGCCACTGAATATACGAATAGGCAGCCCCGGCCCAACGCCGGGGGAAGTGCACGTCGGTGGTGAAGGCGCGCTTCTGCAACAGGTATTCACAATTGTGATCGTCGAACGCGACCCGGGGGGTATCCCCGCGCCCCCACAAAGGCTGTAAGAACAGGGTAAGCTCCAGCCCTTCCACGAGAAGCCAATCGAACCGCTCGCGAGCCAGGAAATCCACGAGATGCGCCTCGAAGACATCGCTCATCAGGCGCCACGCCAGATCAGGATACGGGGAGATGAGCAGCTGGCGCAGCCGCGTTGGTAAGGCGCGTTCCGGGTGCGGCGCCACAACGGCATGGTCGACGCGCTCCCAAATCTCATCAGGGATCTCGAGCGGCTGATCCGGTCCTGCAAACGAAAGCAAGGAGAGCCGGTGATGTTCGGCAAGACCGCGCAGCAGTCCCCAATTCCGAAGGGCAGTACCCTGTCGCGGGGGAAAGGGCACCTGTGGAGTGAGCATCAAAATCCGTGCCATGACGCTCAGCGCAGACGAAGACGAGCAGAGGCAGCGCCTGCGGCCATGGCCATGTGAACAATAGGCCACAGAATGTCGATAATGCCCCAGATGCTGCCGTTGGCAGCAGAGTAGATACCGAAGAGCAGGGCCAGCAACACCCTGGGCAGCCCGCCCAGGACGATCCCACCGGCAACAATCCACCAAAGATGCTGCCCGTAGCGCCGTCCAACCAACCGCCACGCAATCTCGGCGGTGAGAGTGCCTGCCAACGGCGAGAGAAACACCACGAACCAGCCGATAGAAGGGATGAACCACCCCGCCAGCCCGCCCAGAATCAGTGAGACGACACCCGCGACCACATAGTCCGACGGCTTCGCCTGCTCGAAACGCTGTTTGCGCCCACGCCGGCAATCGCGGCAGAGGTACCCCACGGGTGTGCGCTGGGCGCATTGGGCGCAAATCGGCGCCCCACACTGGTAACAGCGCAGAGCGGTTTCGACCTGGGGATGCCATTGGCAATATGTGATCCCATCCTCGTCCGGCACAGTGGTTACGAACACATCATCAGGCATGGCCACCTCACTTCAGCGGGAGACATCGACGTGGTTACGCGGGGACAAACGCTCGACCAACGTGCGGTAGAAGTCGTTGCGACTGCGCAGCCGTAGAAACCGCGCCTTGAACCGGCTGCGTTCCACGGTCACACAATCGCCTTCATGTAAATCGCCCGTAGGGCGCCCATCCACCGAAAGCATCCCGGGAATTGTCGTATGGACCTCAACCTCGACCACGGCCTCGCCATCCAACACTAACGGACGGTCCAACGTCAGATGGGCCGCCACCGGAACCACCACGAAGTTATCGAGCCAGGGAGGGAGGATTGGCCCCCCAACGGCATAGGAATAGGCCGTTGATCCCGTAGCAGTCGCAATGATCAGGCCATCGGCAATGTACTGGGCCGCCAGCGCGCCATCCACGGAAGTCGCCAGGCGTACCGTACGCGCGAGGCCATGCCGGTTGACCACCGCGTCGTTCAGGGCCAGATCGCGAATCACCATCTCTTCGTCCCGGCACAAAGTAACCTGAAGCATGGTCCGCTCTTCGATCTCGCCTTGCCCGGCGAGGATACGTTCCAAAACGCGCTCCCAACGCTCAGGCGCACACTCTGTCAGAAAGCCCACCCGGCCCAGATTGAGTCCCAACACGGGAATCTCCAGGGGCACCGCCAGCGGCATAGCGCGCAGGATCGTACCATCTCCCCCCAGCGTCACCAGCAAATCCGTATTCGAAATGCACTGTGGATCGTCAGGTCTTTCGTGGGTGGAGCAAATCCAGGCATCCACGCCTCGCTGCGCAAGCCAGGAAGCGATATCCTGGGCCAAAGGCAGCGAGGTATCAAGTCTGGGGTTATAGATAAGCCCGATTTTGTTCACAACGACCTATCTTCCACGGGAGCGATGCCGTGTCAGGCAGGATGCTGTAGTTGTTCCGAAATCCACGCGACGATGCCCTCTCGAGAGATCGTCTGCTGAGACCCGCTCGCCATATCGCGCACGGTGACCTCGCCGCGCGCCAGCTCATCCCCACCAAGAATGAGCACCCAGCGCGCAGCAGCCTTGTCAGCCTGACGCAGTTGTGATTTGAGGCTCTTGCTCATGGCGATCTGCACGCCGATGCCGGCCTCGCGCAAGGCCGCCAGCAGACGCACCGCTTCCAGACGCGTCACGGCCCCCAGATGCGCGATCAGCACCGGCGGGGTGGGCAACGGCGGCACGGGCACTTCCTGGGCTTCCATGACCATGATAATCCGCTCAAGACCGGCAGCAAACCCGACCGCCGGTGTCTCCGGTCCCCCAAGCAGCGCGATCAGACCATCATAGCGCCCACCGCCGCAGACCGCCGCCTGCGCGCCGATTCCCTCGGCCCACACCTCGAAGACCGTCTTGGTATAATAATCCAATCCCCGTACCAGACGGTGGTTGAGGGTAAAGGGTTTTCCCAGCGCATCCAGATAGCCAAGCAACTCCGAGAAGTGCCCGGCGCAGTCGTCGCAGAGGTGCTCGCTGATTTTTGGAGCGGCAGCAATCACCGGTTGGCACTGCGCTTGCTTACAGTCGAGCACCCGCAGGGGATTGCGCTGCAAACGCCGCTGACAATCCTCACAAATCCGATCCTGGTGAGTGTGATAATGCGCTACGAGCGCATCCACGTACCGGGGACGGCACGTAGGACAACCGGTCGAGTTGAGCTGGAACGACAGCCCCCGGAACTGCAAGCGATCATAAAGATCCCAAGCCAGCAACATGATTTCAAGATCTGCCAATGGCGAAGGCGTACCGATAATCTCGGCGTTGAACTGGTGGAACTGGCGGAACCGTCCGGCCTGTGGCTGCTCGTGGCGGAAAATCGGCCCGATCGAATAGAGTTTGATGGGCTTGGGCTGCACGCGCAGACCGTTTTCGATGTAGGCCCGCACCACGCCCGCCGTGAACTCCGGACGCAGGGTAATGGGGTTGCCGCCCCGGTCTTCGAACGAATACATCTCTTTCTCGACGATATCGGTCGCATCTCCCACGCCCCGGGCAAAGAGCTCGGTCGTTTCGAAAATAGGGGTATCGATCCGCTCGAAACCATACTCGCGGGCCAGGTCCGCCACGATCGTCCGCACATACTCCCAATAGGGTTGCACCTCAGGAAGGAAGTCCTGGGTTCCCTTGGGACGAGAATAATCACTCATCGCTCACCTCTTTCACAGCGTACCCGCGTCATTATAGGCCAGAACGTCATAGTGACAAGAACTCACTGTCATCTCCTCAGGGGCTTATCATGCTCCACCCAGCCGTGAAGAGGCTCACGGATACACACGGACGCACACAGATTTTCCCTCTTTGTGTATCTCTGATCCGGCTCTGTGCATCTCTGTGCAAGCATTCCTTGATCTATTCCGGCGCCGCACATCTTATGGGCCAGAGAATGATAAAGCCCTGGTCATCTTCTCATTCCATGGAGTTACTCCATTTTGACCGCCCGTGGTTGCATCGCGCCGATTGCGTGGTATCCTTGAGCCAGCATGACCGAACCACTTATTCTGATCACCAATGATGACGGCATCGCCTCAGAGGGCCTATGGGCGGTTGCGGATGCTTTGGTACACCTCGGAGAACTTGTGGTAGTGGCGCCCAACCGGCAGTGGTCGGGCGCCGGGCGTTCAATGCTGGCTGCGACGACGGGGAAGCACGAGGAGCAAGTGCGAGATATCAAAGGGCGCGCCGTGCGCGCCGTGGCGATCGATGCCACCCCGGCTCAAGCTGCTGCATTGGCGATCCTGGAATTCGCGCCGCGCCCGCCGGCCCTATTCGTCTCCGGCATCAATTTCGGCGAGAATATGAGCACCGAAGTGACCATTTCGGGGACGGTGGGCGCGGCGCTAGAAGCCGCAGCGCACGGGGTTCCGGCGTTGTCGGTATCGCTGGCAATGTCGCCGGCCCACCATCACGCGACGACCGCGAGCGTAGATTACGCAGGAGCTGCCTACTTTACACGGCTGTTCGGGGAACGGCTGATTGCACAGGCCCTACCCTACGACGTCGACGTACTGAACGTCAATGTACCGGAACAGGCAACGCCCGCCACGCCCTGGAGACTAACGCGGCTGAGTCGCCGGCGTTATTATCTGCCCGTGGCTCCTGATCGCACGACAGGGAAAGAGCGTATGGGATACAAGGTGATGAAAGATCCATCCCGTACCGGTTGCGACACCGACATCTTCGCTTCTGCCAACGAGCGGGTGGTGTCGGTAACCCCACTCTCGCTAGATCTGACCTCGCGGGCGGATTTCGGCGTCCTTGAGGAATTACTGTGCGCCACGCGAGCCGGTACATGGCGCGCCTGAGGAATCTTTCTGGCGGAATGCGATGATTCAACGATTTAGTGAGACGCTGCGCTTCCAGGATGGTGCGCGACAGAAACACTCCGCTCCCGAAGCAACGATCGAAGAAGCTCCGGCAGGAAACCCGCGCTACGCGGGGGAACTGTTGGCCGTTCTGGTGGACCTGAATCCCCCCATGTCCCACCGCAGCCGCGAGACCCGCACCGTTGCAGCCAAGGCCTATTGGGAATCCTCCGGGGGGATCGTGGCCCGCCTCCGCCGCGCATTGGCCGAAGCCAATCGCTACGTGATGGCCGAAAACGCCAAAAGCGGTCTCAACCAACAGGTCGCCGGCAGCATCACCTGCGCAGCGTTCGCGAGGAGTGAGGTGTTCATCGGTCAGGTAGGCCCGGCCAACGCATTGCTTTACCATCCCGACGGCGCTGTGGAGATTTTCCCGCAAGAGGCGCCCCCCATGCTTCCGTTAGGATCGGCCCTGCCGCCCGATATCCACGTGGGCTATGCAGCCGTCAAGGACGGAAGTACACTGCTCCTGGCGACGGCAAATGTTGCCGAGGTACAGGCTCGCACCGGATGGGTCGAAGCGCTCTCTTCCCAGGAACCGCGCCAGAGCGTCGAGCGCATTGTCAAAACCATGAGCCAGCATCGCGTCTCCGGTTGCGCTCTTCTGGTGCGGACCACCGGAAAGCCAGAGGGAACGCCGCTGGCAGACCAAGAAGAAACCGAAGAAGCGCGCATGCTTCCGCCGCATTCCCCGCCTGCGCCGGCCCCGTCGCCGGTCGTCACGCCACCTATAGAGCCGCCGCAACACGCTCCTGAGATAGAAACACCCATCGATCTGCTGCCGCCTGCCCAAGAGGCGCCGACGCCGCCTCCCTCGTCCAAACCGGCGGCGAAAATTCCAGCGGCGCCCTCCCTATCCCAACCAGAGCCAAAGCAGAGCGCCCCCCCCATCAAACCCAATGCTGAACAGGTCAAACCGCGATGGCAGTTTCCCGAAATTCATCTTCCCAACCTGCGGGCGCCACGTGAAAGCCCGTCGCCCCCACATGGACGCCCGCGCATCCCCTCGCCATCGCTCAAACCTGTGCTCAACGCGCTGTTACCGGTCAACGTAACCGGTCGTGTGCGTGCTATCCCGCCCTCACCTCCCGAAGAGAATTCCACCGTCATCGGCGGTTTGGCATTGGGGTTATTCATCGTCGTTTTACTCATCACGGTAAGCACCTATCTGCAATTCGGCGGCGAAACCCGCGCTCAGAGCATGTTGGCCGAGGTGGAGGCAGCCTGGGAAAACGCCTACACCCACCAAACCTCCGAAGATTGGAAACAGGTCCTCATCCTTTCGGAGCAGATCCTCACCCTTGATCCTGCGAACTCCACCGCCCAGGTCCTGCGCGATGAGGCGCAGCTGGCGCTCGATGCGCTGGAGCACGCCGCCCTCCTCGCGGCCAGCCAGATTGCGGAACTAGGCATCTCCCCTACGCCGCGACGTCTTCTGGTCGCGCAAGCGTGGGTTTACTTACTGAACCCCACCACCGACGAAGTTCTGGGCTTCCCCCTCACGGAGGACGGCGCGCATGCCAGCTCTTCGGCCCCCACACAGATCTTGCGACGCGGGCAAACCCTCATGGGCGCCCCCGTGGAGAATCTGGTTGATCTGGCGTGGATGGAACCGGGGCCTGGATACCCTGACGGCGCCGTCTTCATCTATGGCGACAATGGCACGCTCTACATCTACGAGCCCTCACTGGGGCCTGCCAGCATCACCCGGCAGACGCTCAAGCAGCACCCTATGCCCGGAAGCGTCACCTTGACCGCGACCTATGGGGATCAGTTCTACCTGATTGACCGGCAACGGAACCAACTCTTCCGCTACGCCCCCATCAACGGCCTCTACGACAGCCCGCCCCGTCCCTATTTCGCCCAGGAAGTCGCACCCGCTTTACAAAATACCCTGGATATGGAACTGGACGGGCACCTTTACTTGCTCCTGGGCGACAGCTCAATCCGCACTTACTTCGATGGCACAGACGACCTCTCTTTCGTTGTCCAGGACCTTCCGGACGCGCAATTCCATCCAACAGTGATGGACATCGAACCCGACCCGGAGAACGGGCGCATCTACCTGGGAGATCCCCAGAGCGAGCGGGTCGTGGTTCTCGACAAACGCGGACATTTCCTACAGCAATATCGCCTTCCGGGCAACACGCTCAAGCAGCTCGAAGCCTTGACGCTAAGCCTCGATCCCCACGTGTTGTATCTCATTGCCGACAATGGCCTCTATGCCGCGCCGATTCCCCAATTCATCACTCCTTGAACAGAGATAAGGGATGATCGCCTACCCACCCTTGATGAGAAAACAGAAACACGCCATGGCATATCTGGACGATTTGAGCCGGCGCGCGCGGGCAGACCCGGCGCTGGATATTCACACCCACAAGGAAGCGACGATATTTGCCTGGGCCCTCATCCTGGTCGCCCTTTTCAGTGATGCGGAACGGGCGTTGCTCACCGAACTGTACGAAATCCACGCGGAGACCGGCAGCGACCCGCAAGAAGTGCACAGTTTCTGCATCGAACAACAGCGACTTGACCTTTGCCGCATCCTGGAACAGATCTTCCTGGAACACGGCGAGGCGCGGAAACTGACTGAGTTCATGAAACGAGCCATTGACGAACAATGGTGGCGCCCGGTGCACGACCATATCAAAGCGCAGGACCTCGAAGTCCGGCATTTCCTCTGGGAGGGTCGCTAGCTCGGAGCCGCTCAATCTGGATGGCATTTTTGGCCAACAGCCGGCTGTACCAGCTGATCTCGTTCCCGAACTGGCACAGCCGCTCTTTGCGACTAGAGGAGATATCATGACCGACTCGATCACGATCCGCCCTTTACGTAACGAGGAAAAACCGGCGCTTGCCAAAGTGATGCGCCGGTCATTTCCCCTCATCCAGCAGTGGTTCTTCGCATGGACAGAAAATGTCCTGGTCGGTGAATACCGGGGAGAGCCCCTGGGCGCCATCGTGTTGGAGGTCTTTCCGCTGCCCAAAGGCCGCAAAGCTGGCTTCGTTGCCTGGGTCTTTACCGATCCCCGGGCGCGGGGCCTGGGAATGGGCCAACAGCTGACAGAGGCCGCACTGGCCTTCTTCGAAGCGCAGGAGTGTGACGAAATCCTGGCCTGTGTCGAGGGGTACAATGCCAGCTCCAGCAAACTCTGGGCCACGCGGGGATTCGATATTCTCTCGCCAGGTGAACAGGTACGCCGCTACGGCATGGGAATCATCCCGGTCTGGATTCACGCCTTCCACTTCCTAGATATCGGGCATTTCCTGTGGGCGCGACCGGGCGCGGATGTTCCCGATCACCCTGGGAGCCAATGGCTGGGGACGCTGGCAGCCAACATGCTCATCATGGGGCTCGTCATGGGACGCCAGTTGGGATTTGGGCAGCTAGGTCTACTGGAAACGCTCTGGGCCATTTCCGTTGTGGCCGCATTGCTGGCTTTGCGAACGCTCGCCATGTGGCTGACGGCCAAAGCCCAAAGATTGACCGTCCGTTTTCGCGCGTGGGAATCAGGCTTCCCCGTGAGCCTGCTCGTCGCGGCGGTGTTCGGGAGCTGGTTCCCGGTTCCCGGGAGTCTTTACCCCACCACCCACGATTGGCGGTACCGCGACCTGCTTCCCAAACTGGGACCAATGGCGCTGGCAGGCCTTTCGACGACCCTGATCGGCGCCGGCGTGACACGCATTGCCCTGCACCTGGAGTGGGGAACCGGCGCTCTGGAACCTTTGCTGCGCGCCACGTACAATGCCGGCATCCCCCTGGCTCTGTTTGACATCCTCATGGCCTTTTTCCCATTTGCGAGCTTCAATGGGCGCCGCGTATGGGACTGGAACCGTGTCATCTGGATGGGACTGGCATTCGCCGTCCTGGCACTGATCTTGCTGTGATATAACGTGATAAAGAAATCCAATACAACGGAGGAAGACACCATGGCGCTTGTTGAAGTCAGAAACCTTGTCAAACAATACACCGCCGGCGGGCCCAACGCCGTAGATGATGTCAGTTTCGAGATTCAAGCAGGCGAGATCTTCAGCCTTCTGGGGCCTAACGGCGCCGGAAAAACGACAACGATCTCGATGATCAGCACCCTGTTACGGCCCACGTCCGGCGCCATCACGGTCAACGGGTGCGATGTGCTGGGCGATCCGATGGGCGTCCGGCGCAGCATCGGCGTGGTGCCTCAAGACCTGGCATTGTACGACGAGTTATCCGCACGCGAAAACCTGCGCTTCTGGGGGGAAATGCGGGGCCTGCATGGCGACGGTCTTAAACAGGAGATCGACGAAAAACTCCGGCTGATGGACCTGACCAACCGCGCCGCTGACCGGGTCAAGACCTTCTCCGGCGGCATGAAACGACGCCTGAACCTGGCCGTCGGTCTCCTGGGCAATCCCCCCCTCGTAATGCTGGATGAACCTACCGTTGCCATCGACCCGCAGAGTCGCCGGTATATCCTCGACTGGGTCAAGGACATGAACACCAAAGGACTTACCGTACTCTACACGACCCACTACATGGAAGAGGCCCAAGAACTCAGCCACCGCATCGGCATCATCGATCAGGGTAAACTCATTGCCATCGGCGCCCTGGAGGAGCTGACCCGGCTGGTCGGCGAGCACGAAACGCTCATCCTCACGCTGTACCAGGAATCGGGAGGAACGCAGTTGGCAGAAGCCGTCGCCGGTTTGGAGGGCATTCTCCAGGCCAGCGCACACGACGGTGAGGTCGTGCTCAACGTCGCCTCGGCAGAAACCGCGCTTCCCACAGCGTTGGGGCAAGCCTCACTGCTGGGTCTCAGTGTGCGCACCATTGAGATTCGCGAGCCCAACCTGGAAACGGTCTTCTTGCACTTGACCGGACGCGCGCTTCGCGACTGAGAAAAGGGGGCTGACATGCGCAAACTCCTCATTATGGCTCTCAAAGAAGTGCGCCTGGCCTTCCGGGACGTGGGCGCTCTCGTCACCATGTTGGTCACACCGCTGGCATTGACCCTAGCGTTTGGCGCCGCTTTTGGCGCCAGCGGCAGCGCTGTTTTGACGGATATCCCTGTCCTGGTGCTCGATCAGGATCAGGGCGCGATGGCAGATCAGCTGGTCGATATTCTGCAATCAGATAGTGTTGGTGAACTCCTTGCTGTCGAGATGGTGCAAGACGACGCTGCCGCCCGCGCCCGGGTCGATGCCGACGCAGTCGCAGCATTGGTGACGATTCCCTCCGGCTTCACCGACCGGTCGTTCCCGTTGCTAAGCCGCGTACAGGAACAAGTCGATGTTGACCTGCTCTCCCTGGATCCGGAGCAGGCAGAATCCCAGCTGACGCCGGAACAACAGCGCGACATCGCCATCCTCTACACCCAATTAGAAAACGATCCCCAGGAAGATCCGATAACCATCGAGATTTTCGCCAGCGCCGACCGGCCCATCAGCGTTGGAGTCGTCAAGGGACTTGTCAGCCAGGTGCTAGAACAGCTGCACATGACGACCCAGGGCATCAGCAATATCTTGGCAGCCCTCACCACCATCACAACACAACAACAGGGCGGGATGCAAAACATGGCAAGATTGATGACGACAGCCGGCGAGGAAGCCATGACCGACGTCGGCGTCGATGATTTGCCTGTCAAACTGAGGGTCGTTTCGCCCAGCGGTCGGCCGTTCAGCTGGCTGAACTATTCTGCCACGAGCATGGCGGTGCTCTTCCTGATGTTTGCCGTGACGTCCGGAGGTCGCACGTTGTTGGCCGAGCGCCAGGGCGGGACGTTACCCAGATTGCTGGTTTCCCCAACCCCGGCCCTCACGATTCTCATCGGGAAAATGGGAGGCATCGTTTTGACGGGGATGCTCCAGGTGTTGGTGTTGTGGGGCGCCACAACGCTGATCGGAGCCTATTGGGGCGATCCGTTTGGCGTGCTGCTGGCAATCGTGAGCCTGGTACTCAGCGCAACGGGCGTCGGCGCACTGATCTCGGCGTGGTCTCAGACGCCAGGGCAGGCCGGAGCAATCGGTACCATGATCACCCTGATCGGATCGGGGATCTCCGGCAGTTTCTTCCCTCGATCCGGGTTACCATCCTGGCTCCAATCGTTGAGTCTACTAATGCCCAATGCCTGGGGAATCGAAATATTCTCACGGCTCCAGCTGGGGAAATCGGTTTCCGACATCCTTCCCTGGCTCGGCGGTTTACTGCTCTTGACGATAGCCTACTATACTGCCGCAGCGTTCGGTTTCCGCCGGCAATTCGACTAGGGGGTTTCCTATGCGCCGACTTTTCGCCATGATCCGTAACGAATTTCTCCGCGAATTTGCCTATCCGCTCTCTCTCATTTTCTTTATCCTACTGCCGGTGCTCTTCACTGCCGCTGTGGGAACCGGGCTGAGCGGAATGATGAACCCGGACGAATCAGACCCCGAAGAATTCCGCACCCGCCTCTATGTGCTCCAGGCCGATAGCGACCCGTTGGTCGATGCTTTTCTGGAGACCCTGGAAACCGTCAATCTGGTAACGGAAGTGGTAGAAACACTACCGGAGGACACTTTTGGACTCGAAATCCCCACCGACTTTTCCGAACGGCTTCTGGCCGGCAGTGCTGTGACCGTCACCCTGCACACCTTGCCCAACAGCACGGCCAGCCAGGCCGTCGAGCAATATGTGCGGGCTGCACAGGGACGCGTCGGCGGGGCAGCGCTCATTGCCAAATTAGGCGTCGAACAGGCGCGGGCTACGGGCGCCGTCAACACAGAAGCAGAGGAAGCAGACTTCTTCAATCACGTACTGGAAAAAACTCTGGAAGACGCACGTAACCCGGCGGCCGTCGCGGAGGTGCGCTGGCCGGAGGGTGTAGATGCTCCCCAAGTCGAACGCGACATGGCCACGAGTAACGAACAAGCCTCTGCCGGCCAGCTGGTAACCTGGGTTCAGATCACGTTGCTTGGCGCGGCAGAGGTGCTCGTCAATGAAAAACAAGGAGGCACCCTCAAGCGCATGCTGGTCTGCCCCACCGCACGCGGCGCCATTCTGACAGGGAAACTGCTGGCGCGGCTGGCCCTGGGCCTGTTTCAAATGGCGCTGCTGCTTGCCGGCGGCGCGCTGATCTTTGGCGTGCAATGGGGCAAAGACCCTGTGGCTGTCGCTGTGATCTCGCTGGCCTTCGCCCTGGCAACCGTGGGATTGGGGATGTTCATCGCTACAATCGTCCGCACCCCTGGGCAGGCCAACAGCGTGGTGGTCGGGCTGTCGATGGGCATGGCAGCCCTTGGCGGCGCCTGGTATCCGCTGGAGATCACGCCGGCCTTCTACCAGCAAGTGGTCAAGATTCTACCCTCCAGTTGGGCCATGCGCGCTTATACCGATCTCCTGGCGCGAGGCGCGACGCTGGTCGACGTGTTGCCCCACGCCGGTATTCTGCTTGGATTCGCCGTGTTGTTCACGACCCTGGGTATCCTGCGTTTCCGCTCCTACGGGAGATGACCCCACAACCGAGATACGGCGCAAGGGTTGGGGATCGTAGTATAATCAACCTATCACAAACCAGATTCGAGAGGTTATGCCTAAATCGCTACTCATCTATAATCCTACGGCAGGCCCGTGGGATATGACGAAAGCGTTGAAAAAACTGGCCGGCGACCTGGCCCATCACAACTGGTCCATGGAACTGGTAGAAACGGAAAAGTCGGGGGATGCTACCTGGTACGCGCAGCAAGCTGCACGACATGGGATCGATCTTGTCCTGGTAGCCGGCGGAGATGGCACGATCAATGAAGTTGCCAATGGTATCGCCGGAACCGAGACCGCCCTGGGCATCGTACCCGCGGGCACGGGCAACATTCTGGCCCATCAATTGCGTATGCCCATCCTTTCGGTGGTGCCTCCCTATCAAGTTTCTGAGGTTACCGAAGCCTTGCTCCACAGCCGTATTCAGCGCGTCGACGTTGGGCAACTCAACGGACGTTATTTCATGTGCTGGGCCGGTGCGGGCCTTGATGCAGAAATCACCGTCGCCATGGAACCCCGCTCGCGTACCGCCAAGCGGCTGCGAACCCTACCTTACATTATCGCCGCCTTTTCTGTCGCCGGGCAGTTCAAAGGTGTGCGCGCTCGTATCTCGGTCGAGGATCGCGCCTTCAACACCCGCGCGCTCCTGATTCTGGCCAGCAATATCCAACTCTACGCCGCGTTTTTCAGCGTTGCGCGCCATGCCTATATGGATGACGGGCTACTGGACATCTTCGTCTTCAAGGGACTGGGTACCAGCTATGCGTTGCGTCACTTCTTCCATATGCTATTCGGAGCACGTCACCTACACGACCCTGCCGTGGTTCAAGTACTCGCGCGCAGTGTCCAGATCGAAACAGCGCCGCACGTCGCCGTGCATCTTGACGGCGACCCCTATGGAGAAACACCGGCAATCATCAATCTCGTACCCGGCGCGCTCCGTTTCCTCGTCCCTCCCCATGCCCCTGGTGATCTGTTCAGCAAACCGCCGGAACGTGTTCTCTGAAACATCCCACACCACGCTGCAGTCCTCAAAGGCCCTGCAAGCAACGCCCGGCCACACGCCGGAAGGGACGACAGCCCCCACACAAGTTGACACTCAGGCAACCTGAATCATAATGGCGTTGAAGCCTCAAAGGGATACTTGTCACATCGTGCAGGAATTTACCCTGCACGACGACAGAGTCTACAGAAGCTTGGATTATTTCATGGTTGAGAGGTGCGTCTCGTGCAGAGGGAAGAAAAGCTGGATCCCACCCAGCGCCTGTTTTTTGCATGCGTTTATCGAGATCGTGGCGACGCTGCCGGCGCCCCACTAGACGCATCGCTTACCGGCGTGATCGACTGGAACGCCTTCCTGAAATTGGCGCGGTACCACGATCTGGCGCCCTGGTTCCACTGGCAGCTCCACGACATCGATACAACACACATCCCGGCCTCAGTAAAAGCCCAACTCAAAAGCGCCTTTTACACCAACCTGTTACGCAACACCCGTCTGCAAGCCGCGCTGGCCCAAATCGCGACTGCGCTTCACGAAAACGGAATCGAGGGCATCGTCTTGAAGGGAGGCGCCCTGGCGCCGACCGTCTATGCCTCCCTTGCCCTCCGGACGATGGGAGACCTGGACTTGATGGTCCGGCAGGAAGACGTTGCGGCCACGGGCGTCATACTGGAAACACTGGGATTCCACATGTCAGGTTCGGTGCCTCCGAGAATGGTGACCTTTCAACAACGCTTTGGCGGCGGAATTAGTTGGACGCGACCAGAAGGCGACGCCGTGACGCGCATCGACGTACAGCATCACATCATCGGCGTCGACTGGTTTCGTGACGCCGCAGTACGGATGCCGGCAGAGGCGCTCTGGCAAGCATCGCGCCCCTTGGATGTCATATCGCCGCCCCTGCGGCAATTGTCCGAAGCCGATATGCTGGTGCACCTGTGTGTGCATCCCGCGTTACATCACGGTTATGCCTGGGCTTTGAACAGCTACCTGGATATCGATCGCGTGATCGCCAACTTGACCCCGGCGTTTTCTTGGGATGAGTTCGTGGAACGGGTGGAGCAGTTTCGCGCGCGCACGGTGGTCGGCCTGGGACTACAGATGACGCACACACTGTTGGGCACGCCGGCGCCCCAAGATGTGTTGGACACACTCGCCCCACAACCCTGGCGCAAACATCTACTCGCGCGCCTGGCCGGGCATGATGCTGCTTCCATCATACGCGGCGGCAACCGCGAAGTGACAGGCATACGCCATGTCTTGTTACACCTGATGCTGGTCGATCGTGGACGCGATGCACTGGCAATGGTAGCGCGCATCCTTTTTCCTACCAACGAGTGGTTGAGGGCGCGGTACGATCTGGATTCGAAGCGATCGGTGCTGCAGTATCGTTGGACGCACCCACTACGCATTTTGCGGGCCGGCCTGCGCGGGCTAACCCGGAAGCTCGTCCAGAGCGGCCTGGAGTAAATGCCCTATTCCAGGAAGAGACGCCGTGACATAGCGAGATTGCATGCGAAGAACAAGCGCTACGAACAATACAGAACGAAGGATAGAGGAACAATGAATACGACGAACGCTGCAGTCGACACTCCCGCCGTCGTCACAATTATCCCGGCATATAACGAAGAACGTTTCATCGGCAGTATTGTCCTGGCGGCCCGCCAGTACACGCCGACTGTCATCGTCGTTGATGATGGGTCCGCCGACCAGACTGCTGCCATTGCAGAAGCAGCGGGGGCCCTGGTGGTGCGGCACGAACACAACCGGGGCAAGGGCGTGGCGCTCAACACCGGCTTTCGCAAGGCGCGCGAGTTGTGCGCCACCGCCGTAGTGACGATTGACGGCGATGGCCAGCACATGGCCAGTGAACTGCCTGCCGTATTGGCCCCCGTTTTGAAGGGCGCTGCCGATATTGTCGTGGGATCGCGCTATCTGGAGCCGCATAGCTCGGTACCGCGCCACCGCATTTGGGGACACCGGGCATTCAATCTGCTGACCAATATCGCATCCGGGGTCTCCTCCACCGATTCCCAAAGCGGCTTCCGGGCCTTCTCTGCCAAAGCCGTCGAAGCTATTACCTTTTCGTCCAAGGGATTCTCGGTTGAGTCGGAGATGCAATTTCTCGCCCAAGATTTTGGACTTAAATTCGCCGAAGTGCCCATCACCATCAAGTATCAGGACAAACCCAAACGCTCGGTCATCACCCACGGCCTTTTAGTACTGAATGGCCTGCTACAGTTGATGGGCCAACACCGGCCGCTGCTCTTCTTTGGCCTGCCAGGTTTCATTGTGCTGCTGGCAGGTATTGGATGGGGATTCTGGGTAGTCGACATCTACAGCAAGACCCAGAAATTAGCCATGGGATATGCACTGGTCAGTGTGTTGCTGACCACTCTGGGAAGCCTGACTTTGTTCTCCGGCATCATGCTCCATTCCATCCGGGGGTGGCTTGTTGACTGGCTCCACGTCAGAGAACCCTAACTAACGAAGGCAACGATGCCATCTCCAGAAGATACCTCTGGCAACTCGCAACCCGGGCAAGCCAAACGCACCAGTATCATCATCATCAACTATAACAGCGGCGCGTATTTGACACCCTGTTTGGCCTCAGTGCTGCAGACCGTGGGGCCTCAGGATGAAGTGATCCTGGTGGATAATGCCTCTTCTGATGGCAGCACCGAGACGGTCGCCGCAGCGTTTCCCGATGTGCGTATCGTGCGCAATCGTGAGAACTTGGGCTTTGCCGGCGCTGGCAATGTAGGCGCCGAAGCCGCGCAAGGACGCATCCTGGTCTTCCTCAACCCTGATACTCACGTGACGCCTGGCTGGTTGGATGCGTTGATCACCCCCCTGGACCAAAATCAACAGGTAGGCGTGGTCACCGCCAAGGTCCTGCTTCTCCAATCTCCGGACCGTATCAACACCTGCGGGAATGAAATCCACGTGACCGGATTGACACTTTGCCGGGGGATGGGCGCCCCTGCCACACGCTTCACGACGCCAGCCGTTGTGGATGCCGTATCCGGTGCAGCGTTTGCGATCTCCAAACAGGTGTTCCAGGCCTTAGGCGGTTTCGATCCTACGTTTTTTCTATACATGGAGGATACTGATTTCTCCTTGAGGGCGCGCCTAGCCGGCTACCAGTGCCTCTATACACCGGATTCGGTTATCTATCATGACTATGAACTGCGCTTTGGTCCCAGGAAAACCTTTTTTCAGGAGCGCAATCGCTATCTGATGTTGCTCAAAACCCTGCGGTGGGGAACCCTGTTTTTGCTGTGGCCCATTTTGCTATTGGGGGAGATCTTGACGTGGGGCTTCGCCATTTTGCGAGATCGCCCTAACTTGTTCAACAAACTCCAGGCATATGGCTGGATTGTGAAACATTGGCCTGCCATTCGCCGCCAACATCGCAAGGTACAAACCTTGCGACGTGTGCGAGACCGCGATTTACTGCGCCACGCTGCCACGCGTCTGGCTTTTGAGCAAACCGGCGCCGGCTGGATCGCGCGCGCTTCCCACTGGGTGTTCGATCCCCTTTTCTTTATCCTGCACCGGTTGGTGCTCTTAGTGCTCTGGTGGTAACCATGAAAATTGCCCATGTGACTGCAACTTTTCCCCCGCACTTCACCGGTACGGCCAACGTCTGCTATCAAAACGCCTTGGGACTGGCACAACGGGGCCACCAAGTCACGGTCTTCACCGCCGATGATGGCGTGATACAATCCGGGTACGCTGACCCCGCCGCGCTGACGGTGAAGCGGTTGCAACCGCTGGTGAGGCTGGGCAATGCGCCGCTGTTGCCAGGGCTACTCGGTGTAACGGGTTTTGACCTGGTACATCTCCACTATCCTTTCTATTTCGGCGGCGAACTGATATGGCTGAATGCGCTGCGCCGCCGGCAGCCTTATGTCGTCACATATCACCAAGACGTGCTCTTCGATTCCTGGCTGCGTGGCCCCGCGCAATGGCACCACCGGTTGGTGGGGAAGCGCATCCTCGGCCGCGCACGCAAAGTGTTGGTCACCTCCCTGGATTACGCCCAAGCCTCACGGGTCGCGCCCTTGCTCGCGGCGCATCCGGAGCGGGTCGCGGAACTTCATAATGGCGTGGACGCCACACGCTTCCATCCAGGGATCGAGGGCGCCGGCTGCCGCGCCCGGTATGCCCTGGCGCCCAACGATCGCGTCGTGCTCTTCGTCGGCGGGCTCGACACTGCGCATTATTTCAAAGGTTTAGGCCCATTGCTCGAAGCGTTGAGCCGTCTTGACGCCCCCCGCCCCCACCTGCTGATCGTAGGCGAAGGGAATTTACGCGCCAAGTACGAGGCGCAGGCGCAGACCTTGGGGCTGGCGGAACGGGTGCGCTTTTGCGGCCGGGTATCCGATGCGTTACTGCCCGAATATTATGCAGCAAGTGACCTGCTGGTACTGCCCTCTCTTACCATGGGAGAGGCTTTCGGCATGGTGCTGCTGGAAGCCATGGCCTGTGAACGCCCGGTGATCGCCAGCAATCTCCCTGGCGTCCGTTCGGTGATAGCAGACGGCGTAGATGGTATGTTGGTGAAGCCAGGGGATGTGTCCGATCTGGCAAGAGCAATGGCCACATTGTTGGCAAATCCGCAACGCGCCGCTATGGGCGCCCACGGGCGACGGAAAGTAATCAACCGGTACGCCTGGCCCATTCTGATTCCACAACTGGAGCGTATCTATGCAGAAGTAGTGGGCGCCACGGAGGCCATATCATGAGTGCGCGCTGGTCTGTGGTACGTCCCAGTCTCGAATACCAGTATGCTTTCGACGCCTGTGCAGCCGGCGTCTTCCATGTTGGGGGCGCCGTGGCCATGATCGCAAGCCGCGCGTTGTTTGCCCGCGAACTGCTCAAACGGTGCGCGCCGTATGATCCTTTCCTGATTCCGGAGGGCCAATGGACAAAGGCAGTCGCGCTGCCGGATCTCCTTGGACCCGAGGCCCCTCTCCCGGTGGCGCGCACCTGCGACGACCTACCAACGGACATTCGTTGTCTCATCTGGGCCGAACCGGGCGAGAATAGCGACTTCCAGGCGCTTGGGAAACTATTAGGAGTGAATGTGCATCTGTTTATCGTGACCTCGAACAGGCTGGCCCGCGCCTTGCCCGAGTGGCAGGGAATACCCCACACCAGCGCGCACCCCCGGCACATCCTGCGACGCGCGCGGCAAGCGGGATGGCGCGTCACCGGACATCAGGGCTACCACGGGCTGGCGAGCATTGTTTGGGGAAGGCTCTCGCCGCTGCTAGAGCGCCTGAAGCGCCCGGATCTGGCTGACCGCGGCTTGGCACAAATGCGGATGCACTACGCGGTGCAGGGAGGGGCAGCTTTCGGCGCACCGGTGCAGCTGTGGCACATGAGGAGCGCGGCGCCATGATGCCCACTCTCGACACGGTAAGTGGCGCGGTGGCCCGCATCGATGCCTGGCTCGAGACGATGCGCGGGCCCGGAGGCTACGGCGGACCGGTCGTACACTGGTGGCAACACTGTCTACAGTTCACGGGCGCTGGCCTGGACTGGCGTTACGAGGGCCTCATCACGGGCTACCTGAATCTCTACCGGGCCACCGGAGATCATCACTGGCGCGACAAGGCTATCCGCGCTGGCGAAGACCTGGTACAAGGACAACTGGCGACGGGCAACTTCCGCAACTCGTGCTTCGAAGCCAACCCCTACACCGGCGGCACCCCTCACGAAGCCGCCTGCGATTTCGGGCTGCTGCGTCTGGCCCAGGTCCTGCGAGCGGAACAGTCGCCCACCTGGCGCCGTTATCACGATGCCGCCGAGCGCAACCTGCGCGCGTATTTCGTCGCAGCGCTGTGGGATGCCGGGGCGCAGGCGTTCCGCGACCATCCCACCATCTCCAGCCTGGTGCCCAACAAGGCTGCGACGCTGGTCGAAGCGCTGCTGCTCCTGGCGGAGACCACGGGCGACGCCAGTTGGGCAGACCTCTATGCACTGCCCACCCTGGATGCGGTGCTGGCGCATCAGGTGCGCGGCGGCCCCCTCGACGGCGCTATCGCCCAGTACAGTACGCGGGGACAACCGGCGGCGAAGTACCTTCCCTACTACATTGCCCGCTGTATACCGGCCCTGGTGGCGGGCTACGAACAGTGCGGCGACGAACGCTACCGCGACGGCGCCCGGCGCGCGCTGGCCTTTGTTCTACGCCAACGAGACGTCGATGGCGCTTTCCCGCAGGTGCTCTACCCCGGCGGGCGTGTGAACCGCTATCCCCGGTGGATTGCCGCGACCGGCGACATTCTGAGAGCGCTGGCCTGCTTGCGTCCCTATGGAGATTTCGGAGATCCGGCGCCGACCTTGGCTTGGCTCCTCCAGGGTCAGCTGCCGTCAGGCGGCATTCAAACAGCCCACGGCTTTGCTGCTCAGGCCTCGCAGCGCCGTCCCGGCGACCTCCCCGCTTGCTACGACCTGCTGCCCGTGGTGGGCTGGACCGCCATGGCTTTCCGCTATCTAACCCACCTGCTGGCCGCCACAACCACCGGCAGCGTCCGGATACCGCAAGTTACTGGGGTGTGGGATACCCCCCTCCCCTGCCAAATCCAGGGCCGCACCCTGATTTTCCGGGAAACGGCAACCGCCTTGACACTTGCGCGAAACGGCAAATACGTGTATCGTTGGGCGAAAGGAGCGCCGTGGGCAGAACAGTGCACAGCTCGCGGCGCTGCCATTTAGCGTTGGACAGAGAAAAGAGACATGCAGAACGCAAAACATATCGTGGTTGTACCGACGTACAATGAACGCGAGAATATCGAGGCCTTGTTGGAAGGCATCCTGGCGCAGCCCGGCGCATGGCATGTTGTGGTGGTGGACGACCGCTCCCCTGATGGCACCGGTGAACTGGCCCAGGCCTGGGCCGACCGTACCCACCGTGTGACCGTGATCCACCGGCCCGGCAAGCTTGGTCTGGGCACAGCACACATCGCCGGCATACAGGAAGCCTTGAAGCAGAACGCCGAGGTCATCGCCACCATGGATGCAGACTTCTCCCACCATCCTCGCTATCTTCCGGCGCTTGCCTCAGCTCTGGAACAACACGCTGTGGTGATCGGATCACGATACGTGAACGGCGGTCGCACCGTCGGCTGCACGCTTCCCCGTAAGATGCTGAGCTGGGGGGCCAACGCGGTGGCGCGAACGCTCCTGGGCTTCTCTGCCCACGACTGTACCGCCGGATTCCGCTGTTACCGTCGTGAAGTGCTGAGCTCGATTGCGCTAGATAGCATCAAGGCCGACGGCTATTCCTTCCTGATCGAGATGCTTTATCTCTGCGAATCGGCCGGTTGGCGCGTGGGCGAGATCCCCATTACCTTTGAAAACCGCGTCCAGGGGCAATCTAAAATCTCGCGCCGTGAGATCACCAAGGCGCTGGCGACGGTAGTGCGATTGGCGATGCACCGGCGACCGCGACGCGATCCGGGCGAGGCGCGGGCATGAAACGGTGCATCCGTTGGCTGAATGCGCGCGCAGGCTGGCTCTTCGTCGCCGGCGTAGCGGCGGCAGCAGTGTGGAACTGGCGCGCCCAACAGCAGGACCAGAAACGCCTGCAGCGCCTGCAGCACACCTCGGTCCCCACCCTGGCCGACCCTGGCCCCCAGGTGAGCGTCTTGCTCCCCGCCTGGCGAGAACGCGACCATATAGGCCCCGCCATCGAGGCCTTCCTCGCCTTGAGCTATTCAAACAAGGAAATCATTGTCTGCGCCGGCGGGGACGACGGCACGCTAGGTATTGCCCGGCGCTATGCCGGGCCGCAGGTGCACGTTTTGGAACAACGCCCAGGCGAGGGCAAGCAGAGCGCCCTGCGGCGCTCCCTGACCGAGGCCGCCGGGGAGCTCATCTTCCTCACCGATGCCGATTGTCGTTTGACCGATGACGTTTTCCACCGCACGCTGGCGCCGCTGCTGGATGGCGAAGCCGCCGCTACCGGCGTCTCGCGTCCGCTGCCGGAACAACTGGACACCCCCCTGATCCAACACCAGTGGGCCATCGATGCCTACGTGGACGCCCGGCGCCCGGAGAGGGTCGCCGGTCTGCTCGGGCGCAACTGCGCCGTGACCCGCGAAGCGCTACGGCGCACTGGCGATTTCGAGGCGCACGTTCCCACCGGCACCGACTACGTCCTGGCAAAACAGTTACTACGCGCAGGCGTGCGCCTGTGCTACGTTCGAGAAAGTGCGATCCCCACCCGCTACCCCGAGACACCAGCGTCCTACAGGAAGCGCCAATCGCGTTGGGTGCGCAACCTCATCCTCCACGGGCCAGAGTTCGACGCCCAGGATGAAACAGCCCAGGCGCTGCGGACCGGGTCCGCGGGAGTGCTGATGTTGGTGTTGCCCTTCCTGGCCCTGTGGGCCGGGCCCGCGCTGCTGGCGTTCTGGGCCATCCTTTTGGTTCACGCCGTCATAGCGAAGTGGCGCTATGCGGCCTTCGCCAACGCCTATCTGGGACAAGACTTCCGAGCACCGCCGGTCTGGATGACGCCCATCCTCGTCATAAACGACTTTGCTGCCTGGGCGAGGCCGCTGCTCGATCTCGCGATTCGCAGGGAACAGTGGTAAATCCCATGAAGGTCGCCCTGGTCGCCAAGCCGGCTGCCCGCATGACGGGCCTGCTCCGTTACGCGCTGAGCCTCATCGCTCCGCTGGAAACGCATGGTATCGAGACCAACCTGGTGCACCCGCGCGTGCCGGCGTTGGCTAGCCGGGCCGGTCGGCTGTTGGGTCTCGATGCGCAAGCCTTTTTCACCTCCTATCCCCTGGCAGTAGATGCCGGCGACGCTGCGCTCTGCCACCTGGCCAGCCAGACCCTGGCAACCCTGCTGTGGGCCCGGCGTCTGCCGCCCGTGGTCGTGACCGTGCACGATATCATCCCCTATCTGGTGCGTCACGATCCGGCGCTTTCCACCTACCGGCACACTGCCGATCGGGGATTCGACCGCCTGGCTTTGCGCGCCCTGCGCCGCGCCCGCGCGCTGATTGCCATCTCGGCCTACACCAAACAGACGTTGATCGAAGCCCTGGATTACCCAGAAGCACATATTCACGTAGTCCACCGGGCAGTAGATCGCGAGGTCTTCAAACCGCTGACCGTAACGGGGACCTTCAAGCAGCAATACGGCCTTCGCAAAGACGAACGCTACGTGCTCTACGTGGGATCGGAAGATCCACGGAAGAACCTGGCGACTTTGATTGAAGCTTTCGCGCGCGTCAGCCGCCAGCTACCACAGGCTCGGCTACTCAAGGCGGGTGCCCCCCACTTCGAGGCAGAGCGCAAGCGGCTGGAACAGCAGGTGGCGCACCTGAACCTGGAGGATCGCGTGCGTTTCCTGGAGCACGTGCCCGACGAAGACCTGCCCCTGCTCTACAACGCCGTGGATGTCTTCGTGTTGCCATCCTTCTACGAAGGCTTTGGCCTGCCGGCCCTGGAAGCCATGAGCTGCGGGACACCCCTAGTGGCTGCAAACCGCGCCTCCCTACCGGAAGTGGTGGGGCAAGGCGGCGCGCTGGTCGCCCCCGATGATCCGGAAGCCATGGCCGAGGCGCTGCATCCCCTATTGGAAGACCCCGCGCACCAGGCTGCTGCCAGGGAAGCGGCGCTGGCCCAGGCCGCCCGCTTCTCCTTGGAACGCCAGGCAGCGGAAACCTTGGCCGTCTACGAGGAGGTCGTATGAAAAACGCTTTTTACGCCATTTGGGCACGCATGCGCAGATTCTGGGATCGCGAGGCGCTTTGGGTGCTGGGCGCCAACCTGGGCCTGCATTTGATCGTGCAGCTGATCGCCCTGCAGTTTATGCCGCTGCCGTATTTC
>JAFGNR010000259.1 GCA_016926915.1 Anaerolineae bacterium | reverse complement strand
CTGCCGCCGGATGCACAAGCCCTCCTATCGGCAGGCCGGGGGCGGGTGCTCATCGCTTCCTCCCGCGAAGACGAGCTATCGTATGCGGGGCGCCCTTATAGCGCTTTTACCCTGGCCTTGGTCGAAGCCCTGTGCGGAACCGGCGTCGCCAAACAGGATGGCTACGTCCGTGTGGCGGATCTCGCGCTCTACGCACGGGAGATGGTCCCGCAGCGCACGGAACAACGCCAGCACCCCATTTTACATTTCGAGCACGCGGACAATTTTGTGTTGGCCTATTACGCCGGCGGAGACACACAGCCGAAAGCCCTGCCGTTTGCCGGGGCGCCTCGCATCGAACCCCATCCGGGGGCATGGCGCGGTCTCGACCTCCACGGGCAAGTCGTCCATGGCGATCAGGTCAACGTGGCCCCGGTCTTCCGGGAGGCAGCGGACCATCCCATCGTGCTGGGCGCAGGCCAGGTCGCTCAGAATGGCGCGACCGCAGTCAACATCGGCGATGTCGCCGGTCAGGGGAAGGTCAACATCGTCATTGGGAATCAGGCCGCGCCGCCTTCAAGCGCCCCTGAACCTGAGGATGAAGATGCCGCTACCGTTTGCACTGTGTGCCGGACACGTCTGCGACCGGGCGCGAAGTTCTGTCCCCGTTGCGGTGCGCCCGTCTGGCCCCGGTGATCTCTAATGCATACTGTTGCCTTCCCGGCAACTCCTTCTATACTGTGCTTCACGCATTTCAACTGGTCGCGCCCTGCTGGGCGCCGGGGAGGACATGATGTACCCTGCGGTTACGTTACAGCTGCCGGCGTGGGTTGCAGCAGAAATCGGAGATTCGCAACGCTATTTCCCCACGCTGGAAGCGCGCATGGCCCTTGCTATCTGTCTCGCCGAAAGAAACGTAGTGGAAGGCGCCGGCGGGCCGTTCGGCGCAGCGGTGTTCGAGATCGAGAGCGGGCTGCTGGTAGCGCCTGGCGTCAACATCGTCGCTGCAGCCCGGTGTTCGGTCGCCCACGCCGAGGCCATGGCGATCATGGTGGCCCAACAGGTGTGCGGGGCCTTCGATCTGAGCGGCAAGGGACTGCCGCCCATGGAACTGGTGACCAGCGCGCAGCCCTGCATCCAATGCTTCGGCAACGTCTGGTGGAGCGGTCTGCAGCGCCTGGTGATCGGCGCCCGCAAGGAGGACGTAGAGACCCTGGTGGGCTTCGACGAAGGTCCGTTGCCCGAGAACTGGCCCGCCAGATTGGAAAACCGTGCACCCTTGCCGCCCGTGCGCGTCGTGCGTGATGTGCTCAGGGAGCAAGCCTGCGCCCCGCTCAGATTGTACCGGGAGCGCGGCGGCCTGGTGTACAACGCCGGATCGCTATAGAAGCGGGCCATTCGTCATTTGCTTATTCACCATTCCACGAGGAGCCTACTATGTCTGAAAAGAAAGACGTGAAGCCTGAAGAGGGAAAGCGGGCCCCAGCTATACCCGAGGAGACCGTATCGACGACGCACCACACCGTCATGATCGATGGAGAGGTCATTGCCTATACGGTCACGGCCGGGACGCTGTTGTTGCAGGAAGAGAGCGACGAGAAGGGCGTACAGCCCAAAGCCTCGGTTTTCTACGTGGCCTATACCCGGGACGATGTCGTCGCCGTGAGCGACCGCCCCATCACCTTTTCATTCAACGGGGGGCCGGGGTCGTCGTCGGTGTGGATGCACCTGGGCGTTCTGGGTCCCCGGCGCGTGCAACTGGCGGAGGACGGCGGACCGGTCCCGCCGCCCTACAAACTGGTCAACAACGAGTATTCCCTCCTCGATAAGACCGATCTCGTTTTCATCGACCCGGTGAGCACCGGCTACAGTCGTCCCGTGCCGGGCGAGGAGGCCCGGCAGTTTCATAGTCTCGAAACCGACATCGAATCGGTGGGGGAGTTCATCCGGCTCTATACCACGCGGAACATGCGCTGGACCTCTCCGAAATTCCTCATCGGTGAGAGCTACGGCACCACACGCGCGGCCGGGCTTTCCGGGTTCTTGCAGCAGCGCCACGGCATATACCTCAATGGCATCATGCTGATCTCGACTATCTTGAACTTCCAGAGCGCGCGGTTCGACACGGGCAACGATTTGCCCTACGTGCTTTTCCTGCCCACCTATGCGGCGACGGCCTGGTATCACCAGCGACTGCCCGGCGATCTCCAGGCGCAGCCCTTGCAGGAGGTGTTGGCGGAGGTCGAGCAGTTCGCACGCGCGGAGTACACCCTGGCCCTCATGCGCGGGGCGCGGCTGCCCAAGGATGAACGCGCCGCCATCGTCCGCTTCCTGGCCCGCTATACCGGTCTGTCGGAAAGCTATATCGAGCGCACCAACCTGCGCGTCGAGATCCTGCGCTTCGTGAAGGAACTACTGCGCGATGACCACCGCACGGTGGGACGCCTCGACACACGCTTCACCGGCATCGATCGCGATGCGGCGGGTGAGCGTTTCGAGTTCGATCCCAGCTATGCCATCATCCAGGGGCCGTATACGGCCACATTCAATGACTACGTGCGCCGCGACTTGGGCTTCGAGAGCGACGTGCCCTACGAAATCCTGACGAATCTGTATACCCGCTGGGACTATAGCAAACACCAGAACCAATACGTCAACGTTGCCGAAACCCTGCGGTCGGCGCTGTGTCAGAATCCATTTCTGAAGGTGTTCGTGGCCAATGGCTACTACGACCTGGCGACGCCCTACTTTGCCACTGACTACACCTTCAATCATCTGGACCTCGATCCCAGCCTTCACGATAATATCTCGATGGTGTTCTACGAAGCCGGGCACATGATGTACGTGCACCTGCCCTCGCTGGCGAAACTCAAAGCCGATCTGGCAGCGTTCATAAACGCTGCCGTACCGGCCTGAGCGCGTGAACCTTAGCAACGCCCGGCGCTTGATTGCGCCGGGCGTTGTCATTGTGCCTCATTCCGAAGCCATCTTCAAGAAGCTCTGGTAGCGCGCTTCGGCAATGGCGCCGGCGGCAACG
>JAFGNR010000258.1 GCA_016926915.1 Anaerolineae bacterium | reverse complement strand
CGGGCGTATACCGGCTGTGACGACGAGCGGTTGCGCGATCGTTGCGCTGAAGCCGCACGTGTCGGTGAGGGTCAGGGTCACCGTGTAAGCGCCCGTGGCAAAGGTGTGCGCGACTTCGCTCCCGCTGCCCGCAGCGCCATCTCCGAAGTCCCATACCCAGGCTGTGATGCCGCCGCCGTCGGTTGTGACCGCGCCCGTGAAAACGACCGGTCCGGTATCGCGCGCGTCAAGGGGCGCCCACGTGAACGCGGGCGCCAGCGCCGGGGCGATTGGCGCTGCCGCCGCCGGCGTCCCCCAACCGGACGTCGCGCCCTCCACGGAGCCGGCGACCCGGTAGTGGGTGTTGGTAATCGCCTGGCACGCGGTCACGACAAGGGTGACCTGGGCGGTTCCGCCCGCGCGCGCCAGACTGGGCACGGTCCAGGCGACTTCCGTTCCATCGTAGGCCCCGCCGGCGACATAATGGGCGCCCAGAGGCAGGGTATCCGTCACCAGTACCCCGGTAGCCGTGACGGAGCCGGTATTGGTGAGGGTCAATGTGAACGTGATGGGCGCACCGGCGGCGGCGACCTGCGCCGTCTTGCCTATCGCCAGGGCGGGACCGGCGACGGTGGTCGTAGTCCCGGCGGTGATCGTGGGCGTTTCGGCCGCTGCCAGCGTGACGCCGGTGGACAGCGCCGTCCCGTCGGCGACGTCGCCGGCGACCTGGACCGTGAGGGTGATCCACTGCGTCGTTTCCGGCCCGATCCGGTCGAAGCCCCACGCCGCATCTCCCTGGGAGGGGGGTGGGTCGGCAGCCACAAAGGTGGTGTGTGCATCATAGGCCGCAGTGATGGTGGTCTGGTAGAGAGGCAAGGCGCCGGGGTTGGCGATAGCTAGCGTATAGGTGAGCAATTGGCCCGGCATGACTTCGGCGGGCGCCGTCAACGTCGCCGTGGGCGCGGCGCGCGCGGCGCACTCCAGGGGCGTCACCACCAGATGCCAGCTATCGAGCGTGCCCATGACGCTGCTGCGCCGGTCCCGCACCGTCAACGTCCACGATCCGCTGGGATTGCCATTGTCATAGTTGTTCAGGAAGCCATCGGGGCGATACGGTCCCGTTCTTGGAGCCACGGCGCTGTAGATTGGCACAATCGCTTCGTCGTCGAAGACTGTGCCCGTGTAGTTGGCATCGTAGTACTGCGCGCGATCCACCAAAGTGACTTCCTGGGGCAGGGTATCAGGGCCCAAGAGAGAGACGCTCAAATCGTTGACCCGCGCGTGGGTGATGTCCACGCCGACGTCCAGATCTCCGATGATCCATCCCTGTGGCGCCGCGATGACCGAGCTCACGCCTGTGGCGGAATTATCCGGAATTGAGACGGGGCCGCCGGCGCTTTCGAAGATCAGGCTGCTGTCGCTGAGGACGCCGGTCGGCAACGCAAGCGAGGTCACATAGGGGGCTTGATCGCTGGTCGCCGTAAGCGTGAAGGGGAGCAGCGCGCCGCAGGGCGCCGCGCTGCCGAGATCGAAGGTAAAGGCGCGGGTGACAGGGCCGCCGTCGGGCGCCAGAGTTCCGTAGTCCTGCACCGGTGTGCGCACCTCCACAGCCTCCAGCCCGCTTTCCAGCGTGACCTCGACATCATGATAGGCGGTGATCCCCAGGGTTTCAAGGGTAATCTCCAGGACGAGCCCGTGTTCGCCCGGCTCTGCCGCGCCATTGCCGTTGCCCCAGGCATCGGAAACCACCACGGTATGGAACAGCCCGGCTGCCGCGGCCTGCAGGTCGGGCAGCCTGCCAATGGTCTTGTGATCGCGGGCCTGGGGCGTGCCCGTGTGGCGCAGCAGCGTGCGCACCTGGAGGGGGGTTAGGACCGGCAGCCCGGCGGCCTTGCGCATGCCCTGGATGGACGTGATCGCGCCCACGACAATGGGGGAAGCGCCCGAGGTGCCGCCGAACCACTGCGTATACCACTGATCCTCGTCGCTTGCGCTGCCGCCGGCCATGCCCTCGTTCCAGCCATCGCCGTAGCCCAGCGTCCAGATCGCGTCGCCCCAGCCCTGCACATCGACGGCGGAACCGTAGTTGGTCCAACACTCCGCGCCGCGAGCGGGCTCGTAACCATACTTGCCGGACATCCCGGCCCCGACCAGAATCGCGCCGGCGTCGCGCTGGTTGCGATCGAAGGCGCCTCCGTAGAAGGGATTGTCGAAGTTCATCGCACCGTTGCCCGCCGCTTCTACGACAATAATGCCCTGCGCGGCGGCAGTCTGGATGGCGTCGAAGTTGGCCTGCCAATACTCCATGGCGATGTACCCGAACTGTTCACAGTTGCCGCACCGGGGATCACATTGCTCGTCCGGCGGCAGCGGGCTTGTCGGATTGTGCATTTCCAGCAGCATCAGGTCGCCGGCGTCGAGTTGCGCGGCTGCCGTGTTGATGGCATCGGCCACATTGGGCCACGTATCGAACCCCACGCCATGAATGCCGTAGCGGGCGTTGTAGGCGATGCCCGTCACACCCGATGCATCCCTATCGGCCATGACCTCGCCGATCACGGCGGTGCCGTGATCACGCCAGGGGGAGTACACAGAACCGCCTTCATAGAACAACTTGGCCCCGCGCAGGTCCTCGTGCGTCGTCTGCCAGCCCCATTCCAGATCGATGAACTTCACATTACTGCCGGAACCGCCGGGCACCGTCCACGCGTAGACCGCGTTGATCCCGTTGCTGGTTTCCGGGGCATAGAGGTAACCCTGTTCCGCCGTGAAACTGGGCGTCGTGTGCCCGATATCGCCGCTGACCGGGCGGGTTGTCACCGCTGCGAGCGCCGGATGCGGCTCCGGATAGGCCGTCTGTACCATATCAAGCCGGTCGAGCGCCTGCGCCAGGCTGGCGGCAGCGTCGGCATCGGCGAGGGGCAACATGAAATAGAGATTCAGATCCGCCAGGTCTTGCCCACTGCGCAGTTCCGCCTGGACGCGCTCGCGATCCAGTACACTCTCGGGACGTTGGAAGAGACGGCGGGGCTGCACGCCATAAGCTGCCAACAGAGCCGTCGCCTCGTCAAGGGAAGCGCCGCGCAAATCCGTAAGGCGTCCCTCGCGCAGACGGACCTGGGCGCCTTCCCGGAACTTCACCACAACGAACCCCGCGTAAGTGGGGAGATCGGGTTGGCTTGTGAAGGACGTGGGCAGCGGCGCGAGGGGCGCCGCCTGGATGGGGGATGCAGGCGCAAGCGCGACAAGAACCAGAACAACGATCGAACCAAGACGGACGGCAGACGCGCAGAGCTGATACATGGATTCCTCCTGTGAAACCGCGATCCAGCGCGATTGTATCACAGTTTCTTTGGAAGGGGCTGGCGGCACGTTCAGGCTGAGGATTCGGGGAGCTGGTGATAGGCGAATTCCAGGCGTTGTTTTCCAGGGATTTTCCGGAAAGCTATTGCAATAAATTATT
>JAFGNR010000047.1 GCA_016926915.1 Anaerolineae bacterium | reverse complement strand
CCACCCTGGTATGAGGGCGCACTGTTGCCCTCACAACCGGTCACGGTGACGGTTCCCCCAGCACCTCAAGCGCTCGACTTGATCCTCGGCGCCCCTCCCAAGATCGTGACGGGGACGGTAGAGACCAATACAGGGGTCGCGGTCACCCACGCACAAGTCGTCGCCCACCGCCTCGACAAGGGCGGGCGCGTCGAAACACTGAGCGACCCCACCGGCAGCTATCACCTGGCGCTCTCGGATGGCCTGTGGGCCTTGACTGTGAAAGTCGTCAGCACCACGGTCCCCTCTGACTGGGTATTTGCGGAACCCCCACAACTCGTACACTTCGAACATACCTTGGCGCCGGAGCACAAGGTCGAGAACTTCACTGTTATCACAGCCGATGCTCACGTCACCGGTGAGGTCGTCATGCCCGGCGGCGGCGCCCCGCCCTTCACGGTGACCATCTCCTTACACAACGACGAAGGCGTCGGGCTTTACCAGATCATCGAACCGGGAAACACCACTTTCGACGTCGCCGTACCCAATGGCGGCTACAAGCTTTGGATTCGTCCCGATGACACCGGGACTATGGGCCCCGTAGTGGAGCCCTTCCATGTGCCGCCGGAAGAAACCGTCGACCTGGGTACACTGGCGCTGCTCGAGCGTAACGCCGTCATCACCGGCGCCATCACCGACGAATCAGGAACCGGCATCGCCAATGTGCCGGTATCTGCGTGGCGCGCCGGCGCCATCGGCGGCGCGGAGACCATGACCGGTCCCGACGGCGATTACGCCTTGAGCGTCGTTGCCGGCGAGTGGCACGTAGCCCCATCTCCCGGTCCAGAGCACCCCTACATCTTTACCGGACCGGCAGCCGGGATCACACTCACGGCTACGCAGACCGTCACCGACGTCGACTTCACATTGGTCACTGCAGACGCCACGATTGTAGGATTCCTGGTGGACGAAAACGGTCAAACCCTTATAGATGCTGGAGGATGGGCACAGGCCACGCACGTACTCACGCCGACCTTGCGCAATGGGGCGCCGATCCAGGCCGGAACCTTCAGCATTGCAGCGCCGGAAGGCAGCTTCCGGGTGACGGCGAATCTCCCGGCGGGAAGCCCTTACATGTCAACGGGAGAACGCGCGGTCGAGATCGAAAGCGGCGAGACAGTGACCATTACGCTCCAGGTCAAGGAAAAAGATGCTCGCATCATCGGTTCGCTCTGGGACCCGCGCAACGATGATGTGGTCGAAGGCATCGACGGGCGTGTTCTCGCGTGGGCCGGCGCCAACTGGGCGCAGACCCGCATCGATGCCGGCAACGGCGCCTTCGCCATGGATATCGCGGCGGGGGTGTGGCACGTCGGCTATCACATCGACCCGCGCACAGGTTACGTGAACCTCCTGCACCACAAAAATGTACCTGTCGCTTCCGAACAAACCATACCGGTGGCCCTGCCCATTGCCAAACGCGACAGCGCCATCGAAGGTATTGTCCTCGACGCCGGCGGCAACCCGTTGGGAGGCGTCAGGGTCGTCGTTGATGGTGTTGGACCGGTGGTCGACAACATCTGGCTCACCACCCAAACCGCCGCCGATGGGCACTTCCATCTGACGGTCCCGCATGGCAGCTACCATCTGGGCGCCGCCGCCCCGTTCACCGATGTCATCAAACCGGCCCAAAGACGCGTCATGGCGCCGGAGGGCGGCGTCTCCGGTGGGCACGTGTTGCAATTCCGCACACCCGACGCCACCATCTCGGGCGATGTCGCCATCACGGGGACGACCGGTATCACCGGTCCGGTGTCCATCTGGGGCTGGTCCGACAATGACGCCTTCGTCTTCGCCACGGTTCCGGTCACCCATAGCACCGGCGCCTACACGCTGGATGTGATCTCCAACACGACCTGGCACTTGGGCGCCGTCTTCGAAACGCCTGGCCAGTACTGGATTGCGCGCGAAATGGTATCCCTCGGGACCGGAAACGCGACCCAAGATCTGGTCCTGACCGGGCCGTTCCCGAAACCGGCGCCCATCGCGGTCACATTCGACGTCATGCAACCGCAACAGATCACGCTGGCAGATGGCACGCACATCTTCATCCCGGCGGGCGCGCTGCCGGCTGAAGGACAGGTCACGCTACACATCGCCCCCATCGCGACCCTGCCCCACCAACGCCACGCCAACATCTATCGCTATGGCTACGCTTTCACCGCCGTGGATGCAACGGGACAGCCCATCACAGAACACTTCAACCAGGAGGTCGTTATCGGCTTTGCGTATGATGAGCGCGAGCTGCGCCTCGGCGGCATCGCCGAAGACCGCCTCAAGCCGGCCTACTTCTCCACCACGACGAATCTCTGGACCTTCCCGGAGAGCTACGTGGTCGACGCCGTGGCAAATCAGGTCATGATGCAGATCGATCACTTCACCGACTTCGCGCTGACCTCGCAACCGTCGTTCAGCATCTTCTTGCCAATAGTATTAGTCCAGTAACGCCCACAAGGCGCAGGGGAGTGCATTCACATGGGGTGCATTCCAACTCTCTTCCCGGCCCCTCTGTTGACAGAGGGGCCGGACATTTGTATGCACCAAACCTGAATAGTGTAGTAGAATTGAGCTGCCGGTTCCGATTCCCTGACCACAGCTCACTCAAGGAGGTGTCCATGCCAGATTGATTGCGCGGATGGCGCGACCCTGTCCCGGCGGACCATGATTCGACATAGCTCCGGTCACCTTCTCCAAAGTCCGCGCATTCGTAGCCCCCGAGATCACAATTACAATGCCAATCTTCAGAAATCCATACCCGACGATCCTGTTCAATGTCAAATGACACCGAATTTAAGGAGACGCTCATGACACACATCGGTTTCACGCGTACGCATCGCGTACTATTGCTCGCCGGAACGCTTGTCCTCGCCGTCTTGATGTATCTGGGAGGGGCGGTTCTCGTCGATACGAACGTCCACCCTTTGCACGCCGCGCCGCTTCCCCCAACGCTTGAAGAGACGGATCCTGCATACCGGATGGGATACCTGTGGCATCCTACCCCCATACAAGTAGAGACGGTCGATTCACTTTCGAACTTCGATTTCGAAGCCTTTCCTGTTGAGGGGCTCTCGCCAGAATGCTCCTTGTCGGATGCCTGTCCTCCCATGCTGAGTGGAGCCTGCAATACCGTCGTACAGTACGACACCCGCAACTCGCTGACATCGGCCTGGAGCGACTACAATTGCCTGGATCACAATATCTTCCCCGCCGGTTCGCTGCTGTTTCGTGAACAGGGAATCACCATTCCCATGCCGCAGCAGGCCGACTTGAGTCTAGCAGTGCCGCTGGTAATGAGCGACGGGCTTCAAGTGATGAACGTTTTCGGGGGACTCCTCACCGAATGCGACAACGACAGTTGTATCGCCGGCAGCGAGAACAAGGCCCGCACGATCTACCGCCACGCCATCCAACCCAACGCGGCGACCGGAGTCTACAGCGCCGTGGTCGACAGCGACAATATGAACGGGTTTGGACACGTAATTATCGCCTGCGGCGATCCAAATCCTGGGTGGTGCGCCAGCACTTTCACAGCCGATATCACCTGCGCCGATTACACCATCAACGACACGACAGAGGGCGGCGCCGATAATATCACGTTGTACGACCCGCGTTATTGGATCAGCCCCTTCGCCTACGATGGCCCAGAACGTGTCTACCGCGTCAGGGTGACGCAGCCCAGAGTCTACACATTCACCCTGCACTACAGCGGCAGTCCCACACTGCCCTACAAGAACTATATGAGCTACTTCCTCCTGGACGCCACGTGCGATCAAAACAACGTCTTCGACAATCCGGCGCCACCTGATAATCACCTGGCAGTCGGCGAGGACACTTACACCATGACCCAGGGCATGTACACCCTAATGCCGGGGACATATTACCTCGTCGTAGATAGCATGCACATGCCGTACACGGGCGATGCGTTCCAATTGGACGTCGCGTGCCAACCTCTGGGAACCATCTATCTCCCCCTGCTGGTGCGGGGGTATCCACCCATTCCCACCTTGACGGTTACACCCGGTTCCGGGCCGGTGGGGACAGAATTCGTCTTTACAGGCGTGGATTTCAAACCCTTCGAAACGGTATCCCAGTGGTTTACCAACCCGCAGGGGACACGCTATGATCTACCCAACATCATAGCCAACAGCCAGGGCGGCTTCGGTATGACCCTCGAGCTGACAGGCATCTGGCCGGCCGGAACCTATACTTACTATGCCCTGGGAGATGAAAGCCAACACACCGCTTCAGTAAATTTCAACCTCACGACTTCGGTGCAGGCCAGCGGGGCCAAGAAGTTCCACTACACAGAACGATAACCGTTGCGTGATACCAAACGCCCCGCTCGTGTAGCGGGGCGTTTGGGTTTGCTGACGCGATTACGCCGTCACCGTCAAGGTTCCGGCAAGCCGAATGTCCTGCGCCGAAGCTCCCACCCGGATTTCGAACGCGCCCGGTTCCACCACCCATGTACCTGCTGCCTCATCGAAGAAAGCCAGATGTTGCACCGGCAATTCGAATGTAAGTGTGCGGCGTTCTCCGGCCATGAGGCGAACGCGCCGGAAGGCTTTGAGCGCCTGGATTGGCTGTGGAACACTCGACGCCACGTCACTGACATAGAGCTGAACAACTTCGTCCCCGGCGCGGTCGCCGCTGTTCTCCAACTCCACGCTAACGGTGATGGCGTCTGCCGTTCCCACAGTGGTGGGCCAGATTCGCAAGTGACGATAGTCAAACGTCGTATAGCTCAAACCGTGCCCAAATGGATAGAGCACCTCGCCATGGAAATAGCGATAGGTCCGGCCCTTCATGGCATAGTCTTCGAACGCCGGCAGGCAATCTGACGCCCGGTAGAACGTCACCGGCAAGCGCCCACCGGGGTTATAGTCGCCAAACAGGACATCGGCAAGGGCCAGGCCGCCGGCTTCACCCGGATACCAGACCTGGACAATGGCAGGAACCTTGGCATCGGCCCAGTTGACCGCCAGTGCACTCCCACTGAGCAAAACCAGCACTACAGGCTTACCCAATGCCGCGACCTGACGGAGTAGCACGGCCTGGGGACCCGGCAAAGCAATCGACGTACGATCCCCACCGTGGAAGCCCGGCACGTCCACGGGCATCTCCTCGCCCTCCAACGTGGGCGAAAGCCCCAACACCATGATCACCACCTCGGCTTTAGACGCCGCAGCCAGCGCCCTGCCGGTCTCATCCTCCTCGGGCGCCGCCCAGAGTAACTGTACTTGGGGATCCAGCCCGTAGTTCACAAAATCCAGCTGCACCCGATAAAGCCGCCCGGCTTCGAGATCCAGGCTGACCGTCTTGGTCATAGGGTGGTGAACACTGTCATAACCGGCCAACAATTCTCCATCCAAGAACAGCGTGTACTGGCTGTACCCCCGTACCCCCAGGTCGTAAGCGCCCGTCCGGGGTGGGATAAGATAACCTTCCCAGCGCACTGCAAAGCGATCTCCCCATACACCGGTCAAGGGCGAGACCCCCTTCCAGCTATGATTGACGGTCGCATCAACGCCTACGCGGACCGGATCTCCGCCACACGTGACGCCATCGTAATAAGAAACGGTGAGGCCAACCTGCCCGGCATCGGCATTCAACGGGCGCAGTGCAGAGGAAGGCGCCGGTACCAGCCTGCGCACCCCCTCGGCCAGAGAGCAACCTGGCGCGTAGTAGACCCTGGTCTGAGGCGAGACTTTTCGTCGGATCCCCTCCAACGGCGTCACCGCGTGTGCAGGGGCGCCGTTGTAATTGCCAACCAGGGTATCCAGATCATCCGCATAAGGACCAATCACGGCGATAGCGGCCAACTCACGATCCAAAGGCAAGAAATCATCCTCATTCTTGAGAAGCACGCTAGAAGCCCGCGCGGCCTCTAGCGCAAGCGCCTGATGTTCGGAGCTGTTCACAACGTCGAAGGGGATATGTGCATAGGAGACGCGCTCCGGCGGGTCAAACATACCCAAGCGAAACCGCGCCTCGAAAAGCCGCTGTAGCGCCCGGTCAATGACCGGTTCCTCGATCAATCCTTGTACAACCGCTTCCGACAAAGCCGGGTAGATGTCGCCACAGTTAAGATCACACCCGTTCTTGACCGCCAGGGCAGCAGCCTCGGCCGGGGTCTCGACCACCCGGTGATGAGCATAGATGTCACGGATAGCGCCGCAGTCCGAAACGACGTAGCCCTGGAAACCCCATTCATCCCGGAGGATACGCTGCAAGAGCGTCTGGCTGGCGCAGCAAGGTTCGCCATTCGTCCGGTTGTAGGCGCCCATCACTGAACAGGCGCCGGCCTCGTTGACCGTGGCTGCGAAGGCCGGGAGATAGGTCTCGCGCAGATCGCGCTCACTGACACGGGCATCGAAATGATGGCGATCATGCTCGGGCCCGCTATGCACTGCGTAGTGCTTGGGCGTCGCAACTAATTTAAGATAATGTGGATCATCGCCTTGAAGGCCCTTGACGAACGCTACCCCCATCCGCGCTGTGAGATAGGGATCTTCACCATACGTTTCCTGCCCGCGTCCCCAGCGGGGATCGCGGAAGATATTGATATTGGGCGACCAATACGTAAGGCCAGTGTAGATATCATGAATTCCAAGCCGTAATGCCTCGTGATGTTTCGCGCGCGCCTCGTTGGAGATGACCGTCGCAACACGGTGCAGGAGGTCCGGGTCCCACGTTGCTGCCAGACCAATCGCCTGGGGAAAAACTGTGGCTACGCCAGCCCGTCCGACGCCATGTAGACATTCATTCCACCAGTTGTAAGCGGGGACATCGAGCCGTTCGATGGCGGGAGCGTCATAGATCAGCTGGGAGATCTTTTCCTCCAGAGTCATGCGGGCGACCAAATCCGCCACACGCTCCGCAATGGGCAAAGCAACGTCCTTGTATTTGGGCATTTCGCTCATATTCACCTCCAATGAATCCACGCGATTTGGGAATCACAGCTACCCGCTCGACACGCGTGTGCATCAACCTCTCTGCCAGATCAGCGTGATCCTGCGCCCCCGCCAGCACACTCCAGGAGCTCATGTCGTCAGGAATACGGCTGCCATACCCGCAAAGTATAGCAAAATCACTGATTTCGGCGAACAGTGCCTTAGAGCCAGAAAACTGCATAAAAACAGCCCACCGCGTGCACCGGTATCCCCGGACACTGACACACTAGAGTTCGGATAGCGGCGCCGTCCTACCGGATTCGGCGCTGGCAATCGCGCCGAAAACCATCTCCAGGCTATGCACGTTGTCTGTGCAATGGGTTTCCGGCGCCCGCCCGCTGCGCACACAGGCAACGAAGTCGGCAATTTGTCCAGCATGACCGCCCACCCGGTCTGCCGGGTCCGGCGGGACCATCTGCACCGTTGCCAGTTCTGAGATGAAGCCGCCGGTCGCTCGCACGGTCTCCACCTGGAAAGCGGCGCCGCCATCCCAGAACAGACTGCCTTGCGTCCCAATGATGCGCCAGCTCGATTCCCAGGTGGTATTGAGACCTTCGGCGCACCAGCTGCCGCGATAAGTGTAGACGAGCGCCTCCTCCATCTCGAACACCGCTACCGCCGACGCATCACGCGCATACCAGGAACCAGGTGGATTCCACTCATGACAGGTAACTGCCCGCGCATTGACCCCGGTGATCAAGCGGGCCGCGTCGAAGGTATGAATAGCCATGTCCAGGAGCAACACGTGCCGCATCTGGTCGCGAAAGCCGCCGAAGTGTGCACCGATGAAGAAATCGGAGTGCACCGTGGTCACCCGTCCCAGAACGCCCGATCGCAGAAATCGCACCAGACGGCGGATATTGGCGTCGTAGCGGCGGTTCTGAATCACAGCATGAACTTTGCCGGTTCGTCCGGCGGTCTGGATGATACGGCGGGCATTGGCAAGTGAATCAGCCAGGGGTTTCTCCCCCAAAACGTGACACCCGTGATTCAGGGCAGTTTCGGCGACCTCAACGTGCGCCTCCGGTATGGTGCAGTCGAAGACCAAATCCGGTTGCACACGCTCCAACATTGCCGGCAAGCGGGTCCCCACCTCCGCACCATTCAACGCGAACTGAGCAGCGCTTTGTGTGGCGCGAGCGCGGTCCAGATCGACCAATCCCACAATCTCCAATCCCGGAATCCCGGGGATCGCTTCTAACCAGGCCCGGCTGATTCCCCCACATCCCACGAGCACAGCCCGCAGTGCATTCATATAACGCTACCTCTTTCAGGTGTAACCTTGACGAATCCCCGGCCCATGACCTGCGCCGCCGGAACCGGCGGCGTCCCCGGAGAGATCCCGTTGGGATCATTCACGACAACGGTCGGCGGCGCCTGGACAACCCCTGCAAGCAACGGATCATGGGTCTCGACCATCCAGGCGTGGAGCCGCTCGCGCAACGCGCGCAGCACCCCCGCGTGCGCCGGGTCGCCGGCGAGGTTGTGCGCCTCATGGGGATCGAACACCAGATCGAAGAGCGCCTCTTCCTCGGGAGCACGTTCGGCCCAGCCATGGGACATCCACAATGCCTTACTCTCGCCGTCATCGCAATTAGGCAAGACGGGACCCCGGCGCGGGTCATAGCGACGGATATACTTCCACCGCGACGTGCGCGCGGCCCGTTGGGGTTCATAGGCCGCGTGATAGTTGACCTCGGCGTAGATCGTCTCGTGCAAGGCAGCGACCTCACCCTGCACCAGAGGGAGCAGGGTGCGCCCCTGGAGCCACGGCGGCGAATCAATGCCCAAGACGTCACAGATCGTTGGAAAGAGGTCCAGGTGTGTCGTCAGCGCATCGACCACCCGCCCGCCGGAAAACCCACCCGGCCCGCGCATCATCAGCATGACGCCGATGCCGTCATCCGTCAGCGTGCACTTCATGCGCGGGAAAGCGATCCCGTGATCGGTGGTACAGATAACGAGCGTGTTCTCGGCCAGGCCCGTGCGATCGAGCGCCTCGAAGACCTGACCCATCTTGTTGTCCAGGAACCGGGCGTTGGCTTTGAACCGGGCCATGTCCTGGCGCGTTTCCGGCGTATCGGGCAGAGGCGCCGGCGGCAGGCAGTAGCGGGGATCCTCTTCGATTTCATCCAGAGGCGGAAACTCCCGGTGGGTTTCCATGAACCCCACAGACAGGAAAAAGGGCTGCTGTGGTGGGTTCTCAAGAAAGGCGACTGCGTTCCTATGCGCAGTGTAGGGGTATCCCAAGAACTGATCATACCCGATGGTCTTCCAGGCAGGGATTCCAGCGCGGTCTTCCGCGATGTGCTGGACGCCCGCCAGCGCCGTGACATATCCCGCTGCGCGCAGGGTATGCACGATATGCTGGCTGTAGTCATAAAGGGAGAAGCCCCGGTGCGCCAGCCCCAACATCCCGTTGGTGTGCGGATAGGCGCCGGTGAGCAGACTTGCGCGGCTGGGGCTGCACGTCGGGTTGG
>JAFGNR010000257.1 GCA_016926915.1 Anaerolineae bacterium | reverse complement strand
TGGGCCGTCTCACAGCTTCCGGCAATATAGAGTCTTCCGGGCCCTAGAATCACGACTTCGGAAGGCGTCGCCCGAATTGTGGGTTCGCCATTGGCCCGCAGCGGCGTATTGAACGTGATCGCGTGAAATGCCACAGGGTCGAGCACACCTGAGACGTGGAAACTCCCCGCACACTTGTGGAAGGGGATCACGGTGGCCTCTTTGCCCAGTGTGGTGACGTAAAGGTCGAATTCCAGCGACCAACGCAGCGCTGGCCGCTCCTGGCGTTCGAGTTCCTCCGCGGTCAGGCTGCCTCCCAAGATTTCGAAGCTGGGCAGGGGTTGGAGCGGGATCAAGATACGCAGGAGATCGGCCCGTGTCGCGCTCCGGGTGGAGGTTCCTTCACGCCAGGGGACTTCTAGGGACACTGGCCCGCCGCCTTTTTGTCCGTAGGCGAGATTTTTGACCACGTAGGGCGCGCGGTCCGTTTCGAAGTAAAGCGCCACGACCGTTCGCCCCTCTGCCGGAATATTGTAGTGGCTGAGCGTGGGCGCGATGCCGTCAAACTGGGCTTTGACCTGCGGATACCAGTTGGCCAGTTCTTCCTGACTCGCGCCCACGATGCCGCTGTCTTCATCGACGCCGATAACCCACAGGATGGGTGCGCCGCGCGCTGCATTCGCATGACCGGCAATGCGGCGCGCGGCCCGGTCTGGCTCTATCCAGGTGGCTTTGAGTTCCACCCGCGAGTCCTCGATAGGCTGCCCGGTTTTGACCCGGTCCACGATATCGAGCACCCAACCTTCGATTTGATAAGGTCTCATGGCGTCTCTGCTCCCTGTAGGTACGGGATGAACGGTTTACGGTGTTTCTCAAGCCTGGGGAGGCAGGGTTGTCCCGCGTTCACCTCGAATGTAGGCTTCCAGGTTTTCATGCGCCGCATCATCGGTGAACTGTACCGGCGGCGATTTCATGAAGTAGGCCGAAGGCTCGACCAGCGCCCCCGACAGGCCGCGATCCAACGCGATCTTGGCGCAGCGGACCGCATCGATCATCACGCCGGCGCTGTTGGGACTGTCCCATACTTCCAGTTTGAGTTCGAGATTCAAGGGGACGTTGCCAAAGGTCGTGCCTTCCATGCGAATGTGGCACCATTTGCGATCCTCAAGCCAGGGGACGTAGTCGCTTGGCCCCACGTGGATGTTTTTATCGCCGAGGTCGTAGGGAATCTGGCTGGTGACGGCGTTGGTCTTGGAGATTTTCTTTGATTGCAGCCGCTCGCGTTCCAGCATGTTGAGAAAGTCGGTGTTGCCCCCGAAGTTCAACTGATAGGTCCGGTCGATGCGCACGCCGCGATCGACGAACAGACGGGTGAGCACGCGGTGCAGGATCGTAGCCCCGACCTGGCTCTTGATATCGTCGCCGATCACGGGGAGGCCGCGTTCCGCAAAGCGTCCTTGCCAGTAGGCTTCACGCCCGATAAAGACGGGGATGCCGTTGACGAGGGCGCACCCGGCATCCAGGATCTGTTCGACGTACCATTTCGTTGCCATCTCGCTGCCGACGGGCAAGAAGTTGATGACGACGTCGGTCTGGGTGCGCTGGAGAATGCCCCGAATGTCATCGGTAGGGCCCGGAGCCTTGTGGATGATCTCCTTGAGGTATTTGCCCAGGCCATCGTGGGTCATACCTCGATGCACGGGGATTCCAAGATGGGGCACCTCGGCGAATTTCGCCGTGTTGTTCGGTCCGGAAAAGATCGCCTGCGAAAGATCTTTTCCGACCTTTTGGCTGTCGATGTCGAAAGCAGCCGTGAATTCAATGTCGCGGACGTGGTAACGTCCCAGTCGCGTGTGCATCAATCCCGGTATGAAAGCGTCGTCCGGAGCGTTGTTGTAGAAGTGCACACCCTGCACGAGCGCCGATGCGCAGTTTCCGATACCGATGATTGCCACGCGAATCTTGCTGTCAGCCATGTTGGAGTACCTCCTGGATGAGTTTGTAAGCGATTCAGGCAGGCGCGTGCTGTCCAAATCGCTCGAGTTCTTCTGGCGTGTGGTCGTAAGGGCAGAAGGGATGTTCGCCGGGAATATAGCCGTGGACCGGGCATACGCTGAAGGTCGGCGTCAGTGTGAAGTAGGGGAGACGGTAGTGTTCGGCGATTCTGTGTACCAGGCGCCGCGCTTGCCGCCAATCCTCTAGCTGTTCGCCCAAAAACACGTGTAGCACTGTGCCGCCGGTGTAGAGTACCTGCAAATCGTCCTGGTGGTCCAGAACTGCAAAGAGATCATCGCCAAATCCCACAGGAAGATGCGTGGAATTTGTGTAATATGGCGCCACCTCGCTTCCTGAGGTGACGATGTTCGGGAAACGCTGGCGGTCGGTGCGCGCCAGGCGATAGGTGGCGCCTTCGGCTGGCGTTGCTTCGAGGTTGTAGAGTTGTCCTGTTTCATCCTGGAAGCGTCTCAATACGTCGCGCATAAAGCCGAGAGTGCGCCTTGCAAAGGCTTTTCCTTCTGGATGCTCAATGCCAACACCTAACAGATTGAGACACGCTTCATGCATCCCGTTGAGTCCGATGGTGGAGAAGTGATTGCTCCAATAGCCCCCGGTTTGGGCTTTCACAGCTTGCAAAAAATGCCGGCTATAAGGATAAATGCCCCGCTTGGTGAATGTTTCCAAAAGCTTCCGCTTGATCTCGAGGCTGGTGCGAGCGACTTCCATCAACGCATCCAGCCGCGCCTGGAATTCCGGTTCGTCCTGCGCCTGGTAACCCAGGCGCGCCATATTGATGGTCACGACGCCGACGGAACCGGTCAGCGGGGCGGCAGCGAATAGCCCCCCCATCCGTTTGTGCAGCTCCCGGTTGTCCAGTCGAAGCCGGCAGCACATGGAACGGGCATCTTCCGGCTTCATGTCACTGTTGACGAAGTTTGCGAAGTAGGGAATGCCATATTTCGCCGTCATGCGCCACAGGGATTCCAGCTCCGGATTGTTCCAATCGAAGTCCGGGCTGATGTTATAGGTTGGAATGGGGAAGGTGAAGACGCGCCCTTTGGCGTCGCCCTCCAACATGATCTCGGCGAAAGCGCGGTTGAGCAGATTCATCTCATGTTGGAAATCGCCGTAAACTGCATCCCGTGTCTCGCCGCCGATGATCACGGGTTGGTCGCGCAGTGTTGCAGGCGGAGTTAGGTCCATGGTTACATTTGTGAACGGGGTCTGGAACCCTACGCGGGTCGGTACATTGATATTGAAGACGAATTCCTGGATTGCCTGCTTGATGTGTCCATAGTCCAGCTGGTCATAGTAGATGAAGGGCGCCAGGAGCGTGTCGAAGTTGGACACCGCTACGGCGCCTGCCGACTCCCCTTGCAACGTGTAGAAGAAATTCACCAGCTGCCCTAATGCAGTCCGTAGATGGCGCGGCGGCTTGCTTTCGATTTTTGCCGTGACGCCGCCAAATCCCTGCTGTAGCAAATCTTGGAGGTCCCATCCACAGCAGTAGACCGACAGCATTCCCAGGTCGTGGATATGGAGATCGCCTTCGATGTGGGCCTTCTGCACCTCGGGCGGATAAACTTTGTGCAGCCAATAGCGCGCGGCGATGGAGGAAGCCAGGTAGAAGTTGAGCCCCTGCAACGAGAAATTCATGTTGCTGTTTTCGTTGACGCGCCAGTCCGCGCGCTGCAAGTAGTCCTCGACCAGTTTCTCGGTATCTAACAGCATGCGCTGCGTCGCGCGGGCGGTCGCGCGTTGCTGCCGGTAAAGGATATAGGCTTTTGCAATCTTCGGGTTGCCCGATTTGACCAGAACCTCCTCGACGACATCTTGAATTTCTTCTACATGTGGCGGTCCCTCTCCGTTGGCGAAACGCTCTTCCAGTAATCCCGTGACAGCCCAGGAAATCATCTCGGCCCAGGACTCACCCGCGCCATTGCCCACGGCTCGCGAGGCTGCATAGACGGCGTTCTCGATGCGCTTGCGATCGAATGCCACAATGGCTCCGTCCCGTTTGACGACCTGTTCAACTCCCATGATGTGAGCGTGCTCTCCTTATCTGATGTCTCAAAAGCCCCATACAGTTCGTTTCTGATTCGGCGGTTTCGGCGCGTCAGGGATCGCCAGTAACACGATTCCGGCTGACCACTGAACCGGAGTGTGTCCTCTACCCTGTATGTTGTGTTGTGAACGAAAAATAACCCCAATATCTAGGGGGGGCGGGCCTTTTGCCTGGAAACTATAACACAGTTTGCGGGTGCGTCAAAGGCTCTGTGTGGTGTAGGGCTGTCATTGACGCTCGCGCGATTTCTTCAAACCCGCGTCAAACTAGTACTTAAGTACTATTCAGCGAAGGTTACAGTTGTGTTAGAATAAGGTAAGAACGTTTTTAACCTTTAGCCGTTTCCAGGTTTGTAAAAGGTTAGTTGTGAGGAGGTTGTCATGAGAACCCGCACCCAATTCCTGGCGTCTATTGTCCTGGTGGTGATGTTGTTCGGCTTTGGACTGGCTCCCGAACCGGCGCCGGCAGTGAGCGTCATTGTGTGCGGGCCCAGTGTTGAGGCGGCCGTCGCTGCGGTTGTACAACATGGTGGGCGCGTAACCCGAGCGCTGGCGGTCATTGAGGGCGTCGCGGCAGAAGTGCCACAAACTATGCTGGCGGCTCTGGCCACAACGCGCGGTGTGACGTCGGTTTTCCCCAATCAAGCGGTTACGGCTGCGGGGTATGGGGTGGCGGATGTCGAATTCCCTATCGTGGTTGGGGCGGATAAGGTCTGGGAGCTGGGCAACCTGGGGGAAGGCGTGACCGTGGCGGTGCTGGACACCGGCGCAGATACGACTTTGCTAGGGTTGCGGCGGGACGCGGACAGGAACCGGGATCGCATTCTGGTCTACTATGATGCGTTGGGTGGTGGGCTTTACGAGTACCCGTTTATCCATTGGTCTCCGCGTGATCCCAACGGGCATGGCACCCACGTTTCCGGGATCATCTGCAATAGCGAGTACGAGTTCATGGATAACCAGTACCGGGGCATCGCACCCAATGCCGATCTGGTGTTGGTGCGCGTCCTGGATGAGTACGGCGCCGGGACCTATGCCGATGTCATCGCGGGCATTGATTGGGCGGTGCAGCACAAGGATGACTACAACATTCGCGTGCTCAATATCTCCATGTATGCGCCCCCGGTTGCTCCGTATTGGGCCGATCCTTATAACCTGGCGGTCATGGCTGCCTGGCAAGCCGGTATCGTCGTCGTCGCCAGCGCCGGGAATGATGGCCCGGCTCCCATGAGCATTGGCGTGCCGGGAAACACACCTTACGTGATTACCGTGGGATCGTTTACGGATAACTTCACTCCTGAATACTTCGGCGATGATTACATGCCCCCCTTCTCGGCGACCGGCCCGACGTTGGATGCTTTTGTGAAGCCTGATATCATTGCTCCTGGTGCTCACATAGTGTCTTTGCTGCGGGGCAATACGTACCTGGCCCAGACCTATCCTGAGAATCGCCTCAATGGGCGCTACTTCAAGACGTCGGGGACATCGACCTCCTCTGCGGTGGTCTCCGGCATCGCGGCCTTGATGTTGAGCGAGAATCCGGATCTGACGCCGGATGAGGTGAAGTATCGCCTCACGGTGACGGCGCGTCCTCAGTTCAGCGAATATAGCGGCGAGGCCGCGTACAGTATTTGGGAACAGGGGGCCGGTCGCGTCTGGGCTCCGGATGCGGTGTATGCGACCGTCGAGGGTACGGCGAATGCGGGGATGGACCTGGTCGCAGACCTGGCGGGAACCGTACATTATCAGGGCTGGACCGTTTACGATCCCGATACGGAGACCTTTGTCATTCAGGGAACGGGGTACGAGACCTGGGCCGGCGGCTATGAGACCTGGGCCGGGGGCTATGAGACTTGGGCCGGCGGCTACGAGACCTGGGCGGGGGGTACGACCAACTGGTCGGGCGACTTCAATGATTGGCTGGCGGCATACGAGACTTGGGCTGGCGGTGGAAACGCCTGGGCCGGGGGCTATGAGACCTGGGCGGGGGGTTATGAGACCTGGGCGGGGGGCTATGAGACCTGGGCGGGGGGCTATGAGACCTGGGCGGGCGGCTACTCCACCTGGGCCGGGGGCTACGAGACTTGGGCGGGCGGGTATGAGACCTGGGCCGGGAGTACCGGCGATCCCATCTGGGCTGCCAATTACGTGAACCTGTTGAACCTGCCGACAGACGCCACGGCGGTGGGATTCAATCTCTTGTTCTGGGAAGAGTAACTGTCTCCCACGAGGATAGAGATGCCAACGGGCGGGAGAACACTCCCGCCCGTTTCCTTATGCTTGCGGCCTGGACCGGTATTTTCAACTTGGGTTCTTGTCGCGCCCGGCTCGCGCCCAGGCGCTGCGGGCCAGTTTCAGATCTGCCGTTGCATCCAGTTTCTCGAAAATCTCCATTGCTGCAGCGAGCTCCCCCTGGGCAGCTGCTACTGCTTGCTTTTCGAAAAGTAGCAGGGCATACCAGTAATGTGAACGCGCGGTTTCGATCAGAGAGCCGGCCGCCTCGAAGGTCTCGATACTGTTCTGGAAATGCTGTTCTGCAAGGGCGTATTCCTGGTTCTTTTGCGTCAGGCGCCCCTGTAGCTGCATACAGCGCCCCCATTCTACAGAGCGACCTTCCATCTCGCTTTCGGTGGATTTGAGAATACGCAAGGCTGAGCGATAGCATCCCCAGGCGTCCTCGGTTCGGCCTTGCTCGAGATGCAGGGTTCCCAACAGATAATAGGTCGTGGACAGGTCCAGGGTGCCGCGCTCGCCTGATTCCCGGTAGAAATTGATCGCCGTATTGAATTGTTGCGCGCTCACCGTCCATTTATGTTGTAGTAAGTAGAGGCGACCAAGGTTTTTGTGAGCCTGCGCCAGATCATAAGGGTTAGCAGTGTGCTGCGCGCGTTTCAATCCGACCATGAGATGCTTCTCCGCTTCCTGCCAATTCCCCACGTCCGTATACAACACGCCGAGGTTGGTGTGGGCGATGGCCGTGCCTTCGGTATCGCCGATGCGTTCCATTATCTCGAGACAGCGACGATAGCTTTGCAGCGCATCACGCCAGTCACCCTTGTTCTTCTGGAGGATCCCCAGATTGTTGAGTGGGCGCGCCATACCGACGATGTCGCCCAAACGTTCCAGGGTTTCCAGGGCCTGCTCGACGACGCCGGTAGCATCGTCCCAGGCGCCCTGACGATAGTAAACGGCTCCCAGACGATTAAGGATGCCCGGAAGCATGCCGTCGAACTCTGTGTCCACGACCAGATTGGCAGCCTTCTCGAGCCATGTCTGGGCGCTGGAGAGATCGCCGCGTCGTAAGATAAGCCATCCGAGCTCGGAATAGAGTTGTGCTTCGATCTGGGGAAAAGGCGCAGCGGTTCCCTCATCGCTCTGTAAATGCGCCAACCCCTGTCGCAACCAGATTTCGGCTTCATCCAGATTGCCGCGTTTGTTCCAGACCTGTCCGAGTTTCAACATGATGCCAGCCCGGTTTTCCGGCGCCAACATCGCCTGATCGTCCAAAGCCGCCCGGAAACAGGCGATAGCCTCTTCGTAGTTACCAATGTGTTGGTTGACATCGCCCAATCCCGCGTTGGCGTGCCAGCGTTG
>JAFGNR010000256.1 GCA_016926915.1 Anaerolineae bacterium | reverse complement strand
GGTAACCGCTCATGTACGAGATGCCGTGCCGGGTGACGTAACAGAGATTCCCTGCGCCGACCATTTCGATATCGATCCAGAAGGTGGTTTCGGCAGGCGGCGCAGCCTCCTTCAGATAATGCGCCATGCCCACACAGCCGACTTCTTCACAGCCCGTGAAGAGCAACACAACGTCGCTGTTCTGCAAAGGGTGGTCTTGGAGCGTCTCGGCCATGCCCAGCAGGAGACTGACGGCAGTCGCATTGTCGTTTGCGCCCTCGACGTGCGGTTGGATTTCATCGTAGAGCGCCCCCAAGAGGCCAGCCAAGTATGCGGCGCCCACCAGCCACAGCCAGAACGCAGGAATGTCCCAATCGAAAACGACCGCCGCCAGGAGAAAGAGACCCCCCAGGAGTCCTATCGCGATGGGCAGCGTGGTTTGGGCCTTCATGATCCAGTAGGGCGAGGGCGGAAACTGGAAGCGCTGTTTCTGGCTATCGAGGTGGCCGACCAGATAGATCGTCTGGCGCGCCTGGTCGCTGGCCGGGATGTTGGCGATTACGTTCTGGCTCGACCGGCGAGACATGAGCTTCTCGAAGAAGGTTGGCGCCGCCAGCACCCCCTGACGGAAGAGGTACGCACTTCCCAGAAGCAAAACGCTGCCGCTGATCTTCCCCCACGAACCGCCGAAAATCGCGAGGAGTATTCCCACGAGGGCCAGTATGAAACAGGGAATAGTCGCCAGCCCCGCCGAAGCGTGACTGGTGAAGGGCTGGCGCCGGATATCGCGCACCCCCAACCGGCGCAGCGTTGTTTCGACATACTCCGCCGCTTGCCGTTCTTTTTCGGAGGTGGAGGGGCGCGGGCCAATCCCTTTGCAGAGGGCCTGCATGTGGGCCATCAAGGTAGGAGCATCCAGGCTGTCAGGGTATGTTTCCATGCTGTCTTGATCCTTTCGATGAAGATACTGACACAACGGCGCTCATTTTACTTGAAAAGAGCATAACCGGTAATGCCTGCGCCCACAACGTACAGGCAGCTCAAGAGAACGTTGACTTGCCAGCGCGCATGTCCCACCTCTGCCGAGGCGACAAAGGCCAACACCTCAATGAAGCCGATCACGAAGAGCAGCAGCCAAAACGCCCACTTTTGACCGGCGAGCAGATTTTTGCGAATCATCGCCCACACCAGCACCGAGACCATAACCGAGCAAGAGTTATACAGGATAGTCAACGTATTGAGCGAAGCGATAACTCTGGCATCCAGCCCGGCGATTTCAGGCTTCTCAAATACCATGACCAATAGCGGGGAGTCCGCGTTGAAAATGACGAGCGTGGTCAGGATAAGCGCGGCGAGTAAGCCGTTGAGGCCGCTCCAGATGGAAAGAATGATCGAACCTGTTTTGAGCATGTTGCTGTCTCCTTTTCGAACCGGTGCGCCGCACTTCAAGAAGTGCGACGCACCCCGCCGGATGACTGCGCCTCACGCCCCCTGTGCGCGCAGGGGCTTGCTGTGATCGATTTCGGCGATGCCTTTGATCAACATCCAAAGGCCAATGGCCAATTCAAAAGGAACGTACAGAATGAACGGGATTTCATAGCCCATGATCGCCAACGGGATCCCGAACAGAAAGGGAATCATCGTGATCAAGCCCCACAACGACAGGATGCGCGGCGCCAATCGAGACCGGTCTAGCAGGGCATAAAACAGGAGCGCGCCCAGACAGAACGCAAGAGAATGCAGCGTCCCCCCTACAAACTCCATGGATTCGGAGGCGATTTGGGCCATCAGCAGCAACCCCGTGGGCTGCCCGGCAACCATATACTCCTGGCTCAGGCGCAAGAGGGAAAACGTATCCAGTTTGCTGGCTGCCAACACCGCCCCTTCCAGAATGTAGAATCCCAGAGCGGTCAGCGCCAGCTTGTCGTTTTGTTTACGCAAGGTCACATAGAGCACCGCGCCCAGAAAGATGACGCCCAGAGCGGTGAGCATGTCAAGCAACATCGTCGCCCTCACCAGCCAGGGACGTTGCGCGATTCTGACCATAGTCTCACCGATGTCGCCCTCTACCAACCAGGTCTGTTTCAGAAATACATTGCTGGCGAACGAGGTGATAAACTGGAAAAGGAATGCCAACCCCAGCATCCTGGACGTTTTGTTGACAGTGTTCATGTTTTGCTTCTCCACTTCAGCGCCCCTCATACCGTCTCGGGCGCAGGGGCCGATAAATCGACGCCTTTGACAATCAACCAGACGGCGAAAACCATTTCCTGCAATGCAATCGGCGCGTTGGCGATCATCTGGATCGTCCCAAAACCGGGAATGACGTCCAGCATCACCAACACGCTGGTGATGACGGTCAAGGTGATGGCAACCAGTCCCCAGACGGAAAGCCAGCGCGGTACGATGCGATAGCGATAAAAGAGACTGTAGTACATGAAGGCGCCGGTGCACCAACTGATCAGCGTCACGCCATTGTGCAACCAGCCATCCGCAGTCTGGATGATAGTGCCAATGGTCTGGAAATAGCTCGCCTCCGGTGCGCCGGCGCTCACAAATTCCCGGCTCAAGGCCAGCAGGGCCATGACGCCGACGCCGGTCAAAATCTGCGTCATACCCTCAATAACGCGGAATCCGGCGGTGGCTATCGCCATGCCGATGCTGTACTTTCTCATAATCGGATACAATCCCAGGCCAACCCCGGCACAGGCAAGCGACATCAGGAAGGTGAAAAAGGCCCCGGCAAGGATGGCGCCTTCGTTGGCAGCCATTTGGGTCAGGTAATCCGGCGCGTCTTTGATCGCGCCGCCCACACCCACCGCTGCAAAACCGGCTGCCGTAGCAATGATAAACAACACCCCTACAATCGCTGCATTAACTCTGTTCGTCTTCACGTCTTGGCTCCTTTTCTTGCTTGTTGAGCGGGTTTACCGAAATAAGCGGCATGCCCAGATCCCGCACCTTCTTGAGCAAGCCATATAGCGCGGCCTGATCCACCACCGGACCGGTCAACAGGGTCTCCCCATTTTCTTCTAGTGTGATGGTCAGTCCTCCAAACCAATCAGTCCATTGAGAATCCAGATAGCCTTTGAGCCTGATTTGGTAGACCAGGGAGTCGCCAGAATCACTTGTTTGGTCGTGTTTGTTTGACATCACCTTATCGCTAACCCGGACAAGCCGGAACCCACAGGCATCACCTTTCCACAAACGGCTACGTAGAGCACATGGGCCTCGATGGATATGTGATGGCCGATACCGGCCCTCCAGATCCGCACCCGCTGTACAGATGCAGTATATCTGCGACAAGGTGTGGGTGTATAGACACCAAAGTATTGTCTGGGGGTGTTGTTTTGCGCTATTGAGGAAGGATTTTGAGGGAACGCGCTTTGTTGACGGCCTGGGTGCGGTTGCTGGCGCCCAGCTTGGCGTAGATGCGACGATTGTGCCCCTTGACCGTGTCCAGTGCAAGGAACAGCCGCTCGCCAATCTCACGATTCGTAAGCCCCAGGGCCAGGAGCTGCAGGACTTCGAGTTCACGAGAACTCAATGGCTCGACAAGAGACGGGGAAGAAAGGGAGCCGGGAATGGGGACTTCGCCGGCAGGGCGCCCTGCCTCAGCCTCGAAGGCTGCCAGCAGTTTCTTTGTGTAGTCGGGCATGATCCCGCGCGCAACGGCTGCGGATAGCAGCTGCGCCATCCATGCCCCTTCATCGATAAAGGTGCGAATGAAGCCCCCCGGTTCGGCGAGCGCCAGCGCGTCGGCAAGTACATACAGGGCCTCGCGGGTTTCCCCCAGGGCCTGATGTGCGACCGCTTGAAGGACCATGATTCTGAGCCGTTCATCCGCCCAGCCCTTGGCCTCCATCTGTTCGCGCAGGGGAGGAAGCAACGCGAGGGCCGCGCCGGGGTCTCCCCGAGCCAGGTGGACGCGGGCCTGGCTGAGGGGCAGCGCGTACTGCTCGGCAAGATGCGCCGCAGCACGCACATCGTCGAGATGCAAGGCTGGGGTCGGCCAGAGCAGGGCGCGCACCTGCGCGGCGACCACTTCAGGCATACGGTGGACGAAGTTATTCTGCTGCACGGACTGCTCGGCCTGCGCCAACAAAGCCCGCGCGCCGGGCACGTCGCCCTGCGCCAGTTTGAGGCGGGCCATGAAGACCTCGCTGATCACAAACCGGTCGATCACGCGATCATATTGCCGGGCCAGTTGGCAGGCTTGTTGCCCGTGCTGCTCGGCAGCCGCCAGGTCGTTCCATTCGTAGTGGATGCGGGCCAGGCCAAGATGTGCTTCACTGGCATTGGGCAGCGGCGGATCGCCTTCCAGTTCCAGGCTATGCCGGTAGGTTTCGGCGGCTGCGTAGAGCTGGTTTTCGAGTTCCTGAACTTGCCCCAGGGCGCTCATTGCCAGGATCGTCGAAAAGATCTCCCCGGAAGTCTGGCTGATGGCGATGGCTTGGGTATAGGCGCGGCTGGCCGCGGCGCGCTCTCCCTGAAGCCCGTAGGCATTCGCCAGCGTCCAGAGCGCCGTGAAGCGGAACGACAGGTTATCAGGAGCCAGGTAGTCCAGAGCGCGACGCGATTGGGCAACGATAGTTTCCGCTTCGTACCGGGTGAGCGCCAACGTCGCCCTGGCCACAGCAATTTGCCCGATAAGATCGCGGATGTGATCATCTGTTCCCTCGACTACGCTCGGGACAGGCGCCTCGACTACGCTCGGGACAGGC
>JAFGNR010000255.1 GCA_016926915.1 Anaerolineae bacterium | reverse complement strand
CTCGCTGAACCCCGACGTGGCCGTCAGGGCCACCGTATAGGTGATAGCCTCTCCCGGGGCTACCGCCTGCGCCGCCGGGATGACGGCAATATCGAATTCGGGCGGCGCCGACGCCGCCGTTCGAATTGGGGCAGTTCCCGGCAACCATCCGGCGCCAGCGACAACCACGAGGAAAACAAAGATACGACACCCCACACATTTGCGCATCGCGACCTCCTACGTGTAGCCGCCCGCCTGGCTCCACTGCAAAAAGTGGGACTTCACCGCAGAGAGCGCAAAGATGAGTTTACTTTTTCGAAGCTACACAGCGCCATTCTTGAAAAGCTCTGCGCTTACCTTTGCGTGCTTGGTTGACGGTCATAAGACCTTACGGTCGTTGACGTGCTCTGCGGTTAAGCGACCTTGTTTCAGGAGAGTCACAGGTGAACACGGAGTTTTCCCTCTGTGTATCTCCGAGCCGGCTATGTGCAGTTCAAGCGTAACACACTTTCCCAACGCCGGGCATAACAAAAAGGTTCCGAATCGGGGACGAAGAAGGCGCCTGGCCCGTGGGGCGCGCCCTCCTCCACGCGCCACAATTGCCATCCCCACCCCTTGTGATAGACTGGCGCTACTTGACCAACCTTTACGGCGCTTTGCGCCGAGTTCATACCGTGGAGGTAATACACATGCGTACGCTACTGATCAAGAACGCCGCGCTCGTGGTCACGATGGACGATGAACGCCGGCGTATTCCCGGCGGCGGCCTTTTCGTCCGCGATAACGTTATCGAGGCGGTCGGTCCCAGCGACACCTTGCCCCAGACCGCCGACCGGGTCATCGATGCACACAACCGGCTGATCCTGCCCGGTCTGGTCAATACCCACCACCACCTCTACCAGACGTTGACGCGCGCGGTGCCTGCAGCCCAGGATGCCGTGCTCTTCAAATGGCTGAAGACCCTCTATCCCATCTGGGCAAATATGGATAGCGAAGCGGTCTACGTGAGCGCGCAACTGGGCTTGGCGGAACTGGCGCTTTCGGGCTGCACGACCGCCGCCGACCACCTCTACATCTATCCCAACGACGTCACCATCGACGATGAAATTCGCGCCGCGCGGGAGCTGGGCGTGCGTTTCCACGCCAGCCGGGGCTCGATGAGCCGGGGCGAGAGTCAAGGCGGTCTGCCGCCGGATCGCGTGGTGGAAGATGAAGCATTCATTCTCAAAGACACCCGCCGCGCCATCGAGACCTACCACGAGGCGGCGCCTTATGGCATGGTGCGTATCGTGGTGGCCCCCTGCTCTCCCTTCTCGGTGACCGAGGATCTGATGCGCGAAGCCACCGTGCTGGCGCGCGCCTACGGCGTGCATCTGCACACCCATCTGGCAGAGACCAAGGACGAGGAAGCCTTCTGTCTTGCCACGTCGGGGAAACGACCGGTAAGTTACGCGGAGTCGTTGGGCTGGCTGGGCGACGACGTCTGGTTTGCCCATGGCGTCCACATCGACAGCGATGAGATTCAGCGCATGGCAGAGACCCATACCGGCGTCGCGCACTGCCCCGGCAGCAACATGCGACTGGCATCAGGCATCGCGCCGGTCCGCGAATACCTGGATACGGGCGTTCCCGTCGGTCTGGCAGTGGATGGCTCCGCCAGCAACGATAGTTCGCACCTGCTAGGTGAAGCCCGGCTGGCGATGCTGCTGCAACGCGTCATGGGAAATCCCGCCGGACTGAGCGCGGAAGAGGCGCTCTGGATCGCCACACGCGGCGGGGCCGAAGTCCTGGGACGCGATGACATTGGACAGCTGGAGCCGGGCAAAGCGGCGGACTTTATTGCCCTCCGGCTGGATACGCTAGGCTATGCCGGCGGCGCGGTCCACGACCCTCTGGCGGCGACGGTCTTCTGCCAACCCCAGAATGTGGACCTTTCGGTGATCAACGGCAGGATCATCGTCGAGGATGGGCAGCTGGCGACCGTGGATCTGCCGCCCCTGATCGAACGGCACAACGCCATCGCGCAGAAATTGGTGCGCGGCGAAGCGTAACCAACCCCGGATAACGCCGCTGCACAGGAGGGATTTACCGCAAAGAGCGCCGAGATCGCAAAGAAGACTTCGATTTTTCAGGATATGCGATACCCTGCTTGAGAAATCCCAAGCTTACCTTTGCGTTCTTGGCGGTCTCTGCGGTTAACAGCTTTCTCTCAAGGAGTCGCGGCGCTCTCTAGCTCGGGAATTCGACCCACAAAGACAGCCTCATCGGGAACCCGGTCGCCGGCGACAAACGCCGGGAATCGCGTATCGCCCTGGTAAACCCCCACAAAGACGTCGAGCGGTCCGGCAACCTCCTCTGGTAGGAGGATGTGCCGCACGTCGTGGATCAGGTCGCCTGCCTGCCACAGCCCTAGCGGCAGCATCCCGTGCAGCGCGCCGCCGTCGGCCTGGGCAATGACGTTGCCCTGCGCATCGCGCACATGCACGAATACGGCGGCGTCGACCGCGCCGGCGGCATACCAGGTAAAAGCGATTTCGGCATGGGATGCATTGACCCGGCGCAGCGCCGCGTCCACCAGCGCCGGCCCGCCCTCGAAGTGCGCCCGGGGGTCTGCCTCCGGCGCCGGTGCGCCCGGCGCCAGCGCCCCCACATCGAGGAGGACAAAACGGCCTTCGGGGTCCCACCAGCGCCCTAGCCAGACGCCGTCGCGCCCCTCGAGGAAGGCCCGCAGCGCGCCCCCTTCCAGCCAGGGACCTTGCGTAATCCAAAACGGCTCCGTCTCCTGGAACAACGGCCCGTGAGACGCCGTGACGATGTCGCGCCAACCCTGATTGACCTCGACGAACTCGCCCAGATTGGAATAGGCCCACGGCACAAAGACGGCGCTTTCCGTCGTCAGTGCATAGGTGCGCTCCGTCCAGGTGAGCGACGCGGGCAGGTTGACGAAGGCCAACGCTGCGGCTTCATCTGCGGCAGCAGTCGTCGCCAACACCTCATCATAGACGTCATCGAGCATCACATAGAGCGCGCGTTTATGCCGGAGATAGGCGACGTTCTGCGCCAGCAGTCCTCCCACCAACCCGGCGACCAGCAGCCGCCGTCCCCATCCACGCGGCAAGCGCGCGCCAAGTTCGACGATGATAGCAGCCCAGAGCATCGCGATGCCGGGAGCCGCCAGCGCATAGAGACGCTCGCCGACGAAGAACGCCCCATACTTGAGCGAGACCGCCGCCGGGAGCGCTGCGGCCGCCCACCACCAGAGGTTGCGCAACGTCCAGCGCCGGTCGTTGCTACGCGAAGTCAACCAGACCAGCAGACCGGCCAATCCCGCCGCCAGAATGCCCAACAGCGTGAAATCATGCCAGCCCCAACGCTGCACCGCGACGCCAATCGCCGGGCCGAGGGGGTAGAGCACCCCATGAAGGAAAAACATGGCATTTTGGAACAGATCGGGCAACCCGTCCAACTCCGTGCCGACGTATGCCCCCGGAATGAAGGTGCGCCCCAGAATCACAACGCCGGCGACCGCGACACACGCCCCCGCCAGAAGCCAACGCCGCCAGGAGCGCGCGCCACAATGCAACAGCACATAGCCCCCCACAATTGCGCCGGCAATCGCACCGCTTTCATGGGCCAACGGCGCCAGCGCCGCCGCAAACAGGCTCAGGCCCCACAACGCAGGTCGACGTTCGCATTCGGCTTTCAACGCAGCAAAGGTCGCCAAGAGGGTAAGCAGCACCACCTGGGGATGCGAAAGCGCCGTGATCCAGGGGATGGCTTCGCTGGT
>JAFGNR010000254.1 GCA_016926915.1 Anaerolineae bacterium | reverse complement strand
TCTACTCATCCGTCTCGGTCGCCTCCGGCATATTGAGCTCCACCACATCTCCCCGGAAGTCGATGACCACGCGCAATCCCATCAACCCCAACCAGGACCGAGCTTCCTGGGGTAGCCCGGTGTTCAGGAGTTGTTCCATGTGTTCGTCCATTTTGTCGATGGAGGCCTCTACCATGGCTTTCGTGAATAGGTCATCCTGTCCCATGAATTGCAGCATGCCTTCGACGGTGATCTCACGATGCGCCATGACCTGTTCTTGCATGGCTTTCAGCACCTGTCGATCCACGTAATCCGTGGGGATGTGACGTTCGAATCCTGCATCGTCGACGATGTAAAAGGCGCTGCCTGCTACGCGCCGCACTTCGACGGCGCGACCGCTTTCGTCGACGACCAACCCTGCAAATACGGCTGTGTATCCCATATCAATCTCGCCTCGCGATGTTTGCGCTTTTGCTCAAACTGCGTACACTCGTGGTAGTATGATCATATCCTCGGACCTACCATGCAGTGAATGGGGACATAGTGTGGGCTTCCCCTGAACCATATCGTATCAGAAAACCTTAGATTGCCAATGAGGGAGACTATCATGCATGATGTACGTCCTGTTGCGATTGTCACCGATAGCGCGACCGCGATTCCGGAATCCTTGATCGAAAAGTATCGTATCAGCATCGTTCCCTATTGGGTGCAGATGGGCGATAGGTCGTTGGTCGATGGGGTCGATCTGACGCCGGGGGAATTCTTTCAACGGGTGCGGGCCGATGCGAGTCTGGCGGTATCGACCAGTGTGCCATCGCCCGAGGTGTTTCTTGCGGCGTATCAAAAGGCGGCGGCATGGGCTCAAGGCGTCGTTTCCATTCACCTGGCCGGCGAGCAGAGCGCCACGTGCCAGGTGGCGCGCCTGGCGGCGACCTCAAGCCCTGTCCCTGTTCGCGTCGTCGATACGCAGACGACGGCCATGGCAGAGGGGTTCATCGTCCTGGAGGCGGCCAAAGCGGCGGCGGCTGGCGCTACTTTCGACGAAGTTGTCGCCTTGGCGGAGTCGCTGGCGCCCCACGTGGAGGTGCTGGCGCTGCTCGAGAACGTCGGCTACGCGATTCGGGGCGGGCGTTTGGCCAGCGCGGCCCGAATGGTGGGCAGTTTTCTGCGCATCCAGCCGATTGTCCGCGTGGCCGAGAACAAGGTCAGCATCGTGGGACAGGTGCGCCGGCGTGCCAAAGGGTTGGAGCTGTTGTTCGAGAGGGTGACCGGGCGATCCGGCGAGAATCCTACACATCTTGCCGTTCATTTTGCCGACGATGAGCAGGAAGGCCGGTCGTTTCTCGATCGGTTGCAAGCACGCCTCAACTGTGTCGAGACTTTCCTTGTCCAGGTGCCGGTAGCCCTGGGGGTCCACGCTGGCCCCGGCTCGATCGGCGTTGCCTATTACGTCGAGGGCGGTATGCTGTCGCCCGAGAGCGGCGCCCTGCGCAGCCTGTCGCGGTTGCAAGAGCAGGCGAAGGGCCTTCTTGAAAATGTGAATCTGGGCATCGGCGCCAAGAAAAACGAAGACTAAGAGATTCTTACACAGAGATGCACAGAGAACGACCGGAGCTGTACAGAGAAAAACCTGAGAACCTCTACGGGCAGAACGTGGGGGGCGCTGTAGAGAATACAGAGATCGTTTTGATTTTCAAGAGCTCTGCAAAGTCGTTCTTGACGTATTGCAATCTTGCCTTTGCGCTCTCTGCGGTAAAGGCTGCGGGCTGCCAGTCTAGGGCTGCTAGCCTTCTTGCCGCAGGTATGATCAAATCCGATTTTCGAGGACACCATGACCGTTACGGAACGTAATCGCCAGCTGCGCGTCGTCGCCGAGCTCCTGCTTGTGCACCTTCCTGAGGTCGTGAACGGCGACCAGCCGCTGGCTCACGATTTGTTGGCCGTTGCCGGCGCGGCTTTGCGCGCTGTCTACGATGATTCGCAGCAATCGGCCAAGGCCTGGGACAAGCGCGCTTATGATGTCAAGGCAGATCGCCTGCGCCGGGAATGGGATTGGGCTTTGGGCGCCTCCAACTATGCCACCGGGCTGGCCCTGCGCCCCGAACCGGTTACGCCGGCCGACCTCCGAAAACTACGCGCGCTCATTCAGTTGGACCTGGAGCGTCCCTACCGGCGGCAGATTACCGATGTCGCGCGATTTCGCGGGGCAGCCCAGGCTGTGAGACAGCAACAGTCTCAGAAGCGCCGTCCGGTGCGCGGCTGAGCGTTTAACCCGCGATCAAGGTCAGGATTACGACCACGACCAGGGCCGGCAGCAGGTGGGTGGTCTGGATGCGCTTGATCTCCAGCAGATTGAGGCCGATTCCCAGGATCAAGACGCCCCCCACGGCGGTGAGCTGGTCGATCATCACCGGCGTGAAGAATCCCTGCGCCTGTCCTGCCAGCAGCGTGATGGCGCCCTGGAAGAGCAGCAGCGGCAGGGTCGAGAAGAGCACCCCCACCCCGTAGAGCGACGCCAAGGCCAGGGACGTGAACCCATCGAGCACCGATTTGGTCAGTAACAGGGTGGGATCGCCCCGCAGTCCCTCATTGATGGCGCCCACGATGGTCATGGAGCCAACGCAGAAGATCAGGAAAGCGGTGATGAGTCCTTCGGTGAAGCGCGCTTCTTGCGAGTGCACGCGGCGTTTCAGCGCTTCGCTTGCCGCTTCGAACCGCGCTTCGAGCTGCGCGAGCTCTCCCACGATGCCGCCCAGGATGAGGCTGAAGATCAACACCAGGAAGTTCTGAGCCGCGAGCGAGAGTTTCATTCCCAGCGCGAGGGTGGCGAGGCCCACCGCTTGGAAGATGATGGCCTGGATTTTTTCAGGGAAGCGCTTGCGCAGCAGCAGGCCCACCGCGCTGCCCACCAATACAGCGGCGACGTTGACGAGCGTGCCTGTCATGGATGGTCGTCACTCCACCAGAGCCAGCCCGATGCGACCCCGATCCAGGTCCACGCTGTCGATTTCGACCTCGACGACGTCCCCCACCGACACCTTCTCGTGGGGGTTGCGGACGTAGCCGGTTCCCATCCGGCTGATGTGGATGAGGCCGTCGCGTTTCACGCCGATGTCAACGAAGGCGCCGAAATCGACGACGTTGCGCACGGTGCCTTTCAACCGCATACCTTCGCGAAGATCCTCGATGGTGAGCACGTCGCCTCGTAGGATCGGCCCTTCGAGATCGTCACGCGGGTCGCGTCCAGGTCGCGCCAGCGCGTCCAGGATGTCTTCCAGCGTGGGCCGTCCGGCGCCCAGTTCTGCAGCCAGCGTGTCGAGATCGAGGCTGCGCCGCAGCGCGCGAACCTGCTCCGCCAGGTCGGGTGCATCCAGCGAACGGCCCAACAGGTCCAGCACTTCGCGCGCGACCCCGTAACTCTCCGGATGGATGGACGTCTTATCCAGCGGCTCATCGCCTTCCGGCAGGCGGAGGAATCCCGCCGCCTGTTCGAAGGTCTTGGGACCTACCCCGGAGACCTTCAGCAAGGATTGGCGGGTCGGGAAGGCGCCCTGGGCGTCGCGCTGGGCTACGATGGCCTGCGCCATTTTGGGGCCGATGCCGGAGATGTGCTGGAGCAGCGCCGGGGATGCGGTGTTGAGGTCCACGCCGACGCTGTTTACGGCGGATTCGATGACCGTATCCAGCGCCTCCCCCAGGGCCTTCTGGTTCACGTCGTGCTGGTACAACCCGACGCCGATGGCTTTTGGTTCGATCTTTACCAGTTCCGCCAGCGGATCCTGGAGCCGGCGTGCAATCGAGACGGCGCCCCGCAGCGAGACGTCCAGATCGGGGAGCTCCTGGCGCGCCAGCCGGGAAGCGGAATAGACGGAGGCCCCGGCCTCGTTGACGATGGTGTACTTCACCGGCTGCCCGTCGCGGATCAGGTCGGCAACCAGCAATTCGGTCTCGCGACTCGCGGTGCCGTTGCCGATGGCGACGACGGTGACGTGGTGGGCTTTGACCAGGCGCCGGAGGGTGGCTTTAGCCTGTTCCGGTTCGCGATCCGGATAGATCGTGTGGGTGGCCAGGACTTTGCCGGTGGCGTCGACCACGGCGACCTTGCAACCGGTGCGAATTCCGGGATCGATGCCCAGGACGACCTGGCCTCGGAACGGCGGCTGGAGGAGCAGCGCGTGCAGGTTCGTGGCGAAGACCCCAATGGCGTGTTCGTCGGCGGCTTCCGTCAGCTGCCGGCGGATATCGCGCTCGACGGCCGGAAAGAGCAGCCGGTCGCAGCCATCGCGGCGGGCTGCTGCGAGATCATCGGCCAGGTCGCTGGCGTAATCGATGGGGTATTCGCGCGTCAGAATGCCCTGGGTTTCTGATTCCGGGATTTCCAAGACGACCTTGAGCACGCCTTCCCGCTCGCCACGGTTGATGGCGAGGGTCTGGTGTGGGCGCAGATTCCGCACGTCGGCGAAGAAACCGTAATAGGTGCGGTAGGTGCCCTGGGGGTCTTTGCTCTCATCGGCGGCAGAAACGGCGAGCGTTCCTCGCCTCTGGGCCAGTAGGCGCAGGGCTTCCCGAACAGCCGGGGCATCGGCGACGGTTTCGGCGACGATGTCGCGGGCGCCGGCATACGCCTCTTCGACGGTGGGCGCGGCTTCTCCCAGGAAGGGGGCGGCCAGCGCTTCCCGCTCTCCTTCAAGCGGTTGCGCCAGGATGAGGTCGGCCAACGGCTGCAACCCTTTCTCCCGCGCAATCGTGGCGCGGGTGCGGCGTTTGGGTTTGAAGGGGCGGTAGAGATCTTCCAGACGCTGCAGGGTATCGGCAGCTTCGACTTCGTGCTGCAATTCGGGGGTGAGCACTTCCTGTTCTTCCAGGCTGCGGAGCACCGTCTCGCGCCGGTCTTCCAGATTGCGGCGGTAGGTCAACCGCGCTGCGACCTGGCGCAACTGTTCTTCATCTAGCGACCCTGTGACTTCTTTGCGATACCGGGCGATGAAGGGGATGGTGTTGCCTTCGTCCAACAGGTTGACGGCAGACTGGACTCTGCCCAGCGCCAGCGCCAGATCGGCTGCCACCGCAGCGATGATAGTTTCAGGATTCACAGGGGCCTCCTTGGGAATAGCGATCAGCCGTCAGCCCTCAGCGCGGCTCACGGCAGCATAAAACATCTTTCGAGAAGCTACGCGGCGTCTTTGGTAAGCAGAAGCACTGCTCTTCGCCAAAGTTTGGGCTCTTGACGTTCTCTGCGAGCTTCCCCGAAGGTTCACGGTGAAGGGCGAAGAGGGTGTCATTGCATCTCGATGACGCCGTCGGCGGCGATGGGGTAGCGATGGGCGTCCTGGGCGCAGACGAGGCTGTCTGTTTCGCGGTACAGGCGCTCCCCGCAGCCGGGACAGCGCAGGATGTCTTCCAACCGTCTAAGCCCCACGGGTTCGCCCACGCCGGCTTTCCTGGCCCAGATAAGGTCGTAGTCCTCTTGCCAGGGTTGTGTGCGCACCATTTCGAAGCCCGTCGCGCGCAGCAGGCCCTCGAAGGCTTGCTCCGAATAGGCGCGCCCCGGCAGCAGGCGCGCATCCTTGCCGATGCGATTTGTCGTCATCAGGAGTCCGCCGGGACGCAGGACGCGGAGCATCTCGAAAAGCACCTGTTCGGCGCTAGGCATGAACTCCAGCGCCTCCAGGCAGCTCACGGCGTCAAAAGTGTCATCCGGGAAGGGCAGGCGTCCGGCGCTGCGCCACAGGTAGATGATGCGGTCGGCCCAGGGTTCTGTGGCCTTGACGGCCTCCCGCAACATGCGGCGCGACAAATCCAGCCCGATCAGGCGACCGTGGAACCCCTGTTGCCTGAAGAGGGTGCGGGCCAACCGCCCGGTCCCGGTTGCCACATCCAGGATCAGTGGATCGGGTACCAGGGCCAGGGCGCGACTCAAGGGCAGGCCCAGGAACCACTGTTCGTAGCCGGGATCGAATTGCTTGATGCGGTCATACACCCGTGCGGACCAATCGTAGAGCAGGGTCACGACCCGCCGGCCCAGGTAGGCGCCTTCGGCGATAATCAGTTGCCAGTAGAGGAGTGCGACGACGAGGACGGCGCCGAGACCAAGAGCCACCCACCCCATATCACAGTACCCAACCCATGATGAGGATCATGGCGAGCAGCCAGGGGGCGACGAGCCGGTGATGTTCATCGCGCGGGACGCCCCGCGCGACCGCCAGCAGTCCCGGGAACGCCAGCAGTAACAGCATCCCGGTCGCGAAGGACTGTCCTTGCCACAAGAGGTAAGCCCCTGCGAGCAGCGGGCCGATTGCGGCGAACAGGTGGGGTTGGGCGTAGAAGGCGACCAGCAGGGTGACGGCCAACGCGGGGAGGAAGGAGATGGGGTCGGGTTGCAGTGTGGCCCCCAACAGCCAAGGAAGCCCGGCTAAGCCCACGCCTTGCCACCCCGCACCTGGCTTGCCGCTGCCTTCGCTCCACAGGGTCGCCAGCTGGGCGCACGCCAACTGCAAGAAGGTGAGCAGGATCACTGCACGGCCCAGCGCAATGCTCAACAGCAGCGCGGCGGCAAGCGCCTGGGCCGCCGTGCGGAGCGGCGCGGCGAGCGCCTCTGCCCCTTGCGCCGACCACCAGGCCCTGGCCCTGGCCCAGGCCGCGTTGAGGCGCGCGCCCGGTGTACCGGGCTGCACGTAAGGCAGGTGAGGCGCCGGGCGCCGGGTCTCCCAGTATTGCCAACCCTGCAGCGCAAGCGTCCAGGGCGTGGCTGTGAGCGCCTGCCAGAGCGGCCCCCAGCCGCCCAGTAACAGCGCCAACGTCGTGGCCCAGACCGGAATCTGTGCGGCGTCGGGCAAGGCATGAAGGATGCCGGCGCCTCCGGCCAGGGCCGCCACAGGAAGCAAGCTCCAGGTATCAAGCATCGCCTCTTGCTTGGTTATAACCGGCAGCGCGGCGTCGGTAGCCTTGGCGACGCTAGGGTGTTCGAGATGTTGGTCCATGGTGTGGGGCATTATAAAAGAAATGCGCGAATCAACAAACGCGTGGTCGTCGTTACACAGAGATACAGGGACTCTTAACCGCCAAGTGCGCCCAGGTACGATTGAAATCCTTTAAGCATGACATGGAAGATATCCGGAAAGTCAAGGGCTTCTTTGTGGTCTCGGCGCTCTCTGGGATGAACTCCCACTTTTTGCAGTCGAGTCATGCGGCGTCGTCTGCCTCGTGCTGCTCGCAGGGTTCAAGGTGGATGTAGGCGCGGTCGACTTCGGGCAGGCTTTCCACCGCTTCCTGGACCCGGTCGGAGATGGCGTGGGCCTCGTATAGCGAGATGTCGCCGTCGACGTTGACGTGAAGGTCGACAATGAGCTGCGGCCCGACGTATTCCGCGATGACTTGGTGAACGCGGCGGACTCCGTCGACAGCGTGGGCGGCGGCGGCGATCTCCTCCCGCAGCTCGGGAGCTGCACCGGCGCCCGTGAGGAAGGCCAGATTCTCCCGCGCGGCGTCGAAAGCGGCGCGGAAGATCCAGAGCGCCACGAGCAGACCGGCGATGGGATCGGCAAGGGGGTGTAGCAGCTGCGAACCGAGCGTCCCGGCAAAGGCGGCCGCCGACGTCAGTACGTCGCTCAGATTGTCGCGCGCGGTGACCTCCAGCGTGGGACTGGCCAGCGCCTGGGCAATGTCGCGGATGGCAAAGAACATCCACGTTTTGAGCGCGGCGCTGGCCATCAGCGCGAACGTAGGGAGTCCGAAGGTCACTGCCAGCCCTCCGGACATGAACCGCGCTATGGAGGTCCGGGCGGCCTCGAAGCCGGCAAAGCCCATGGCGAGCGAGACCATCAGCCCCACCAGCGGCTCGAAACGGCTGTGCCCCTGGGGATGCGAGAGATCGGGCGGCTGCTGGGCGACCCACAGTCCCAGGACCATCAGGAGGGAGTAGATGACGTCCGAAACGGAATTCGCGGCATCGGCGTAGAGCGCGGCGCTGCCGGAGAGGTAAGCAACAATCCCTTTGCCGGTTGCCAGGATGACGTTGCCCGCTACCGTGATGACGAGGGCGCGGGTATAACGTTGGCGGCGTTCCGGGTCGGGCTGGTACTCACGAATCCATTGCATACGCTACTTCAAAAAGTGGGGGGGTCACGCTTGCTAGGCCGGGTCGCGGAAGTTATAGATCGCGCCTTCGCGTTGCCAGACCTTGCTGCACTGTGGGCAGGTAAACGCCGCCTGGGGCGGGGCGCCGAGCGGCTCCCCACACGCCGGGCAGGCGAAGAAGGTTCCCGGCTGCGCGCCGGGCTTCTGAGTGCTCGCGCGGGAGCGTGCAAAGACACTGGGGCTCCACTGCCACCAGGCCCCCGTGGGTTGGGCCAGTGCATCCAGTTTCACCAGCCAGGACACAGGCATCAAGCGCTTGAGCCAGCCGATGCGGAAATGGGAGACGGTGCGCACGGTTTCGCGTTGCAGTGCGAGCGCCTCCAGCTGCTGCCAAATCCATCTGGGGTGGAAGTCGAAGTTCAGATCCACGAATTCGACCGGCTCCAGGGCAAAGGGCGACCACTTCTGTCGCCGGAGCAGATAGCGCGCCAGGGCTTTGAGATTGTGCTTGTTGGCAAATTCCAGCACGAAAGCGCCCCCCGGCGCCAGGATTTCCGCGACGCCCGCGAGCACGGTCGCCGCATCGACCGCGTGGTGCAGCGTGCGGATCATGGTCAGGGTGTCGAAGAGACCGGGCACGAAGGGGAACCGGTAGAAATCAGCCATGACGTAGAGGTACTGGGGCTTCCCTCCGGGTCCCGCTTCGCCGAGCCGCGCGACGGCTTGCTGGAGTTGGGTGCTGGCGTAGTCCATCAGCACCACAGTGTCATATCCCTGGTATAGGTCCACCAGGCGCCCATGCCCGGCGCCGACTTCCATCAAGACGCCGCCGGTGGGCGGCAGCAGGCGCCGCAGGGCGACGCGTTCGGCGCCATCTTCGTAGGCCCGTTCCGGCGTCCAGAATTCCGTGCTGTAAGCGGACCCTTCGTAGCTGCAGATGGGGCGTTCGGTCATTGGGGATTGAGGATCTCCTGCGGCGAGTCGGGCAGCTCCCGGAGCGTCTCTTGAATCGGGCTGAAAACGCCCCGCAGCTGGGTAATCGCCGGCCCCATGCCTGCGGTGTTCAGGTTGATTTCCACGGGCACCGTCATTACTACCGGCACCGTCGTGTTGACGGGCACGCTCATATTCAACGCAATGGGCAGGGTCAGCCCCACGGGAAGATTGAGACTGACGGTGCCGTAGATCGTGCCATGGGGTCCCAGGCTGAAGGTGGCGGGTACCACCAGGGGCACCTCTTCGACCAGTATGACGTTGGTCGATTGGTTGAGCGGCAGATCAAAGACCACGGGAATCTCGTCGTCGATGCTGACGGTCGTTTCGATGTTGGTTTCGCCCAGGGCGGCAAAGGCCGCGTCCAGGTCCGCGAGCAATGGCTCCGCGATATCCGTCTTGGCCATGAACAAGGGTTCCGGCGTCAGCAGCAGGATAATGATCAAGACAAAATTGACGATGAAGGAGAAAAGTATGGCGATATTCTTGAATGCCTCCCAGAAATTGAACCGCCGCGGTTGTTTTTGTGCCGTTTCTTCTGTCACGGTTCACCTCCATCATATGAGATTGGTATGAATCTATCTTACCATGGCTCATTAGAATAGCAAGTGTTTTTCTTGTCAATTAGCCTCTGATTCAATCTGCTGTGGAGTAGAGTCCTTTTTGAATACTTTACACAGAGATTGTCTAGCCTCTCTGTGAATCTCTGTCCCGTCTCAGTGTATCTCTGTGTAACTTCTTGAACCTTTGCTATCCTCTCCTATAATGGCGCTATGGCAGCGTTCGATTTTGATCCCGGCGAAGTTTTCCCGGCGCCGGTTGCCGGCGTGGCGCCGCGCAGCGTGGCGGCGCGCGCGGGCCTGCGCCCCGGCGACCTGCTGCTGGCGGTCAACGGCGTGCCTGCGCGCGACGTCATCGACGTGCAGGTCCTCACCTCGGAACCCCGCCTGATCTTCCTGATCGAACGCGACGGCAAACGCCTGGAGCGCCGCGCCCGCCGCCGGTACGGGCAGCCGCTGGGGCTGACCTTTGAGACGGAGGTCTTCGACGGCCCGGTGCGCGTTTGCCGCAATCACTGCGATTTCTGCTTCGTGGCGCAGATGCCGCCGGACCTGCGCGGGCCGCTCTATGTCAAGGATGACGACTACCGGTTGTCGTTCCTGCATGGCAACTACATCACGCTTACCAACCTCTCCGAGCGCGACTGGGAGCGGATCGAAGCGTATCATCTGTCGCCGCTCTACGTCTCGGTGCACGCCACGGAACCGGACGTGCGCGTGAGCCTGATGCACAATCCGCGCGCCGGGCAGATCATGGCGCAGTTGGAGCGCTTGGCCAGTCTGGGGATCGAGGTGCACACCCAGGCCGTCTTGCTGCCTGGGCGCAACGACGGCGCCCACCTGGATCGCACCATCGCGGACCTGGCAGGGCTACATCCCCACCTCCGGTCGCTCTGTGTGGCGCCGGTGGGGCTGACCCGCTGGCGCCACGACGCGCTGCGGCCCTACACCGGCGCCGAAGCCGCGCCGGTGCTTGATCAGGTGGCCTGGTGGCAGGCGCAGCTTCGGGAGCGCCTGGGCCTGGCCTTCGTTTACGCCTCCGACGAGTGGTATCTGCTGGCCGGACAGGACGCGCCGCCGTTGGATGCCTATGATGCGCTCCTGCCCGCCCTGATCGAAAACGGCGTGGGGATGGTGCGCACCTTCCTGGAACGATGGCCCGAGACGCAGGCTAAGCTGGCGCGCCTGGGCGGGACGCGGCAGACTTGGGTGACCGGTACACTGTTTGCGCCGGCGCTGGCAACCTGCGCCGCCGATTTCGCACGCGAGACCGGCGTTGCGGTGGAAGTCGTAGCGACGCCCAACCGGGCGTTCGGCGAGACCGTGACCGTGGCGGGCCTGCTGACCGCCGGGGACGTCATTGCCGCGCTGGAAGCGGCTCCGGCGTCCCGCGACGTGCTTGTGCTGCCGGAGGCCATGTTCCGTGGTCCAGAGGGCTGCGCGCTGGATGGCGGAACCCGGGACGACATCCAGCGACACTTCAATCGCCCCGTGCACACCGTGGCGTAAAAGTCTTCTTTGCGATCTCGGCGCGCTCCGCGGTGAATGACCGCCTTTAGCGGCGGCAAGGGCCTCTTTAGTCGACCGAGAAGAACAGGGCGCGCAAAGTGATGTAAGAGAAGTAAAGGACGATTAGATAGACCGCACCTAGCTTGCCCACCTTTCCCTTGTTGAACCAGAGATAAGTCCACAGAATCGCCCCGGTGAGCGTTTCCCAGGGCAGATCCCACACCACCAACGGGCCGGGTACCCAGTAGGTAGACACGAGCGCGCCGCCGCCAATAGCAACCAGCGGGTTGGTGATGTTGCTGCCGATCAACGTCCCCAACGGAATCCCCGCGTCGCCTTTGCGAATACCTGAGATGGCAGTGGTCAGTTCCGGCATCGCCGAGGCCACGCCCAACGTCATCACCCCGATCAGCGAGCCGCCGATCCCCGTCCGCACGACGACCACCTCGGTGATCTGCAACGCGACCATCGCGCTGACCACGGTCACCCCCAAGGCAAAGACGGCGAACGCCGCATCACGGATCGCCTCCCGTCGCGACTGGGGCACTCCTTTGGGCGTTTCGCCTTCCCTGGTGAACCCATTCTCTTCGGCCTTGTAGTGTGCGCGCTCGTCGATGTAGAGGTAGTAGAGATAAGCGATGAAGCTGCCAAAAAGGATCAGACCGTCCCACCGGGAGTAGACGCGATCCCAACCTAAGATGATGCACATGATCGTGGTCACAATCATGGGGATCATGGTTTTGGCGAGGAAGTAGCGCCGGAAGTAGAGGCCGCCGGCGATAAGAACAACGATGGCCATGATCAGCGTCTGCTGGATGACGTCGGAACCGATGTTGGCGCCCAAGACCACCGCCGATCCGATGCGGTAGTCAACCGTACCGGCGAGAATCCCCACCGACGCCGTGAGATGCGCCGCGATTTCGGGGATGCTGGTAGCCAGCGAGACGACCGTGACGCCCATGAAGGTCGTCGACAATCGAAAATAGCCCGCCAGGCCGGTCAGTTTGTTGACCGCCACGTCAGCGCTGAAGACCAACAGCGCTATGGCTGCGGCTCCAATCATAAAGAGTAACCCCAGGCTCAAAGCTGCGAATTCCATAATCTCATCTCCTTGTTGTCTACTTTTTGTTCTTTCTTTTCGTTGAGTGGCTATGTTGCACACAAAAAGGCCGCAGATCGAGCTGCGGCCTTGAATAATCGGTGATGAAAAACTAATGTACGAAAACAGGCATCAGGTCGTCCTGCTAGGGTCGGCGTGGCGCACGCCACGAGAGACGCCCTCAGGGTCGTCTTCGGCAGGGGCGTTGAAGCCCAGTAACCACATCAGGTCTACGTGTGTGAGCATGTCCATCTTTTTCCTGGCAGAACTCCTGGGGTATTCTAATCCACTCCTGCCCTTTGTCAAGCATCTTTCGCGCTGCAAACTACAAGGTGGAGTGAAAGAGAAGTCAGCTAACCGCAAAGGGCGCAAAGAACGCAAAGGCAAGATCCTTTCTTGTTTATCACGGAGACGCCAACCCAACGCCGTGTCTGATGTAGGGCGGATTGCCAATCCGCCTGAGATCGCGAGAATGCGCTCACGCCGTGGGACGAAGGCATGACACAGAGCTGCCCAGAGCCGCCAAGCAAACTCTGTGTAACCGACTTCAAGCGAGTGGTTGCGCGCCCCCGGCTTCCCGGTATAATGGCGTCTGTTCGATACACATCACGTCAGGAGGTACACAACCGGTAAGAAGTCATCCAAGAACCGGGGAAGATAGCGCCTGGCCCGGTCTACAGACCGGGCGACGAGGAGGCGGTTTATCGAAGCGGCCTGAGCACCAGGCTTATCGGCGGATGCCGCCAGGGAGCAGCCTCTCCCTCGTTTTCCCCATAAATCGTAAAGCGGGGCCACAAAACCGTCCGGTAACGGGTGGGACAATAGCCCCGGCAGGGCTTCCCCCAACCACGGGGGCGTGTCGTGACGCCTGATCCGGAGACGGACGCGCGTCTGCGCGTTATGAGGTAGCTTTTCACATAACACGCTCACATGCGCCGCGTGCAGGAACCGCGTGGCGCTCAACGCCTGACTTGCTGGCAGCCGAGGGCTGGCAGCCGAGGGCTGGCAGCGGAAGGCTTATTCTCAAAGGAGAGCACAACGATGTGTGGCATCGTCGGATACGTGGGGCCGCGCCAGGCAGCCCCCATTATATTGAACGGGCTTAAACGCTTGGAGTATCGCGGCTATGATTCCGCCGGCGTCGCGATTTTGGACGTCGCCGGCCAGATCAAGACGTGCCGGGCCATTGGCAAGTTGAACAACCTCGGCGCCGCGCTTGAGACGCAGCCCATCCCCGGGCATGTCGGCATCGGGCACACCCGCTGGGCGACCCACGGCGGCGTGACCGAGGAGAACGCCCACCCACATGTGGGCATGAACGGGCACGTCGCCGTCGTCCATAACGGCATCGTCGAGAACTACGCCGCTCTGCGGGAGGCCATGGCGCTGGAAGGCGTCCGGTTCGCCTCGGAGACCGACACCGAGGTCGTGGCCCATTTGGTCGACGGCGCGATGACCGGCGGCGCCGACCTGCTCAGCGCGGCGCGGGCGGCCCTGCCGGAGATCGTGGGGGCCAGCGCTTTTGTCTTCCTGAGCGCGCGAGAACCCGACCGCCTCATCGCGGCCCGTCTGGGCAATGCCGGCGGCATCGTCATCGGTCTGGGCGAGGGCGAGACCTTCGTCGCCTCGGACATTCCGGCGATTCTGGAGCATACCCGCCGCGTCATCTTTCTGGAAAACCGGCAAATGGCGCTGGCGACCCGCGAGGGGGTCGA
>JAFGNR010000253.1 GCA_016926915.1 Anaerolineae bacterium | reverse complement strand
GTTGGTGTCTGGTGGAATGACGGTGAGCCAGAGAATTATAAAGCCCTGAACCGCGCTACTACGTGCAGTGTGTGTCCTATCCAGATGCCGATTCCGACGGCTCCTGCGCCTAGTATGGCGCTTCCAAGCAGATCGAGCATACCAAGTCCCCAGCGCCCATTCAGTATGAGAGTGACGCTTTCAAACGTGTAGGTAGAAAAGGTCGTGAAAGCGCCGAGGAAACCCACGGCGAGTAGAGGATGCCAGAACTGGTCTGGATAGGTACTACTGTCTGTAGTGGTAAGAAACAAACCTAGCAACAGACTCCCGATCAAGTTGATAAGTAACGTGCCATGAGGAAAGCTGGGGGACCAATGTCTGGCGGTCCAGAGTCCCAGCCAATAGCGTGCATTAGCGCCGGCCACGGCGCCCAGGGAGATGAACAGCATTTTTGTCATGGGGTGATTTCCTAGCGAAGATGGCGAGCCTCCTACGTCAAGCACTTTCGTAGGAGGCTCACGTAAGTTGTAGAGATGTGTTTCAGGTAAGCGCTGTGGCAAGGGCCTTGATGTGCGCCGGCGTGCTGCCGCAGCAGCCGCCGAAGATCTTTACGCCGGCTTCTGCCACGAAGCGGAGGGCGAACTCCGCCATGACTTCCGGCGTGACGTCGTAGACGAGGGCTTCGCCCTCGGTGTGCGGCAGCCCGGCATTGGGCTTAGCCATCAGTACGGCGTCAGGGACGGCTTCCCGCATCTTGAGCACTGCCGTCAAGGTCTCACTGAGTGTGCGTCCGCAGTTGGCGCCGATGATGTCGACGCCGAGCGCCCAGCGGGCTTGGGCCGCCTTCTCCGGCTTCACGCCAAACATGGTGCGCCCTTTGGTGTCGAAGCTCATGGTCGCCAGGATGGGAAGATTGCAGGCAAAACGCACGCCCTCGACGGCGGCGCGGGCTTCGTTGAGGTCGCTCAGCGTCTCGATGATGATGGCATCGACGCCGCCAGCCGCCAGCGCTCCGGCCTGTTCGGCGAACGCTGCCGCGGCTTCTTCGAAGGTTACGGCGCCTAGAGGTTCCAGCATCGCGCCCGTCGGCCCGATGTCGCCAAAGACCAGGTGGGCGTCGCTGGCTATGTCGCGCGCCAGGCGCGCGCCTGCCAGGTTGATCTCCTTGACCTTGTCGCCCAACCCATCGCGACCCAGACGGTAACGCGTCCCCCCGAACGTGTTTGTGTAGAGGATGTCAGCCCCGGCGTCCAGGTATCCTTTGTGTAGGGCGCGAACCGCCTCTGGATTTTCCAGATTCCAGCCATCAGGGGCGCGGCCCGGCTTCAGCCCTACTTTTTGCAGCATGGTGCCGGCGGCGCCGTCGGCGATGAGGACGGGCTTTTGTGCCATAAAGGCTTTGAGTTGCGACATGGTTTCCTCCAGTCAGAGATAGCTTTACCGGATGTGATTACAGTCCCAGCGACTGTTTCATGCGTTCGAACTGCTCTTCATCGATGACGACGTTAGCTGCCTCCCGGGCTGCTGTCACCCACTGTATCGGATCGGTCCCGCTGGCAGCCAGGGCCTTTTGTATGGTCTCGACTTTGAGCAGACGGGCGATGGTACGTTCGAGCGCCGGCATGGTCAAGCCATAGGCCTTGAGGCTGTTTTCGAGCATGACATCATCGATTCCCCAGAGCGCTTCGAGGTTCGCGATGCGCAGTGCTACGTCACTCTCTGCAATATCCTGTTCCACCGGAAAGGCCCGCAAAAGTAGCGCCCCGTTGATTAACCGGTCCAGGGTCTCTTCCGGGGCCGGCGGCGCCTGGCCCGCCATTTGGCTCAGCACCAGGTCGATCAGGTATTGCTCGCGCCAATAGAGGGCGCCGATGGTTTCTCCTTCGACGGTGGCCAGCGGCGTGTCGAAAACGACCGGCTCCGGGGCCGGCGGCGCGGCGACCGGCTCACGGCTCAGGAGCCATAGGGCGCCTCCCACAATGAGCGCAGCTGCCAGGGCGACGGCGACGATGATCAGTACGCGTCGATTCATAGGTATGTCTTCACCTGTAAGGAACTCGGCAGCGAATAGGTACGTTGCCGGCTCCTTATTTTACCATAGGCATCCAGATGCCCCTGTCCTTTCCGCAGGCGATGGCCTGTTCATATCCCGCATCGGCATGGCGGACGACTCCCAGACCCGGATCGGTGGTAAGCACGCGTTGCAGACGTCGCGCGGCGGCTTCTGTGCCGTCGGCCACGATGACTTGCCCGGCATGCTGGGAGTAGCCGATGCCCACGCCGCCGCCATGGTGGAAGCTCACCCAGGTTGCCCCGCCTACGGCGTTGATAAGCGCATTGAGGATGGGCCAATCGGAGATCGCATCTGAGCCATCTTTCATGGATTCGGTCTCGCGATTCGGGCTGGCCACGGACCCGGCGTCCAGGTGATCTCGTCCAATGGCGATGGGGGCGCTGATACGACCTTCGGCGATAGCCTGATTGAAGGCCAGCCCCGCCCGGGCGCGTTCGCCATATCCCAACCAGCAGATGCGCGAGGGTAGCCCCTGGAAGGCGATTTGTTCCCGGGCCATGTGAATCCACCGCACCAGGTGTTCATCCTCCGGGAAGAGATCCAGAATGATCCGGTCGGTTTCGTAGATGTCCTCGGGGTCGCCGGAGAGGGCGACCCAACGGAAGGGCCCTTTGCCTTCACAGAACAGCGGGCGGATATAGGCGGGGACGAATCCGGGAAAGCTGAAAGCCTCTTCCAATCCGTTGTCAAGGGCGCGTTGTCGCAGGTTGTTGCCATAATCGAAAACGACGGCGCCGCGCTTTTGCATTTCGACCATGGCGGCGCAGTGCTCGGTCATGGTGCGGATGGCCTCTTGCTGGTAGCGCCTGGGGTTTGCTTCCCGCAGCGCGACAGCCTCTTCTAGTGTCATGCGGTTGGGGACGTAGCGCAGAGGATCGTGGGCCGGGGTCTGGTCGGTCACCACATCAGGGAGTATGCCACGGCGCAGGAGCTCAGGATAGACGTCGCCGGCATTGCCGATGAGACCGATGGAGCGCGGTTCGCCTCTGGCGCGATAATGCTCTACCTGCTGCAACGCCTCATCCAGGTCGGCGACGACTTCGTGGACGTAACGGTGTTTGAGCCGGCGTTCGGCGCGCCAGGGGTCCACTTCGACGATGAGACCGACGCCTTCGTTCATGGTAATGGCCAAGGGCTGCGCGCCGCCCATCTCCCCGAGACCGGCGGTGAGCGTGAAGGTACCCTTGAGCGAGGCCTTGGGGCCGAAGTGCTGGCGGGCCAGCGAGCCCAGGGTTTCGTACGTGCCCTGCAGAATGCCCTGGGTGCCGATGTAGATCCAGGACCCAGCCGTCATCTGTCCATACATGATGAGGCCCTCACGTTCCCACTTATCGAAGTTCTCCTGGGTGGCCCACGCGGGCACGATGTTGGAGTTGGCAATGAGTACGCGGGGGGCATCTTCGTGGGTCTTAAACACTGCCACGGGCTTGCCGGACTGCACCAGGAGGGTGTCATCCACGTCCATGTTCTGAAGGGTCTCCAGGATGGCATCGAAACACGCCCAGTTACGGGCGGCCCGGCCTCGCCCTCCATAGACGATGAGGTTATCTGGGTCTCCGGCAACCTCCGGATCGAGGTTGTGTTGGATCATACGATATGGGGCTTCGAGCAGCCAGTTCTTACAATGAAGCTCGGTACCCCGTGGCGGATGAATGATACGCTTAGGCATGAGATTCTACCTCCTCAGGAAATTTGACAGGATTAACAAGATTAGCAGGATAAAAGTATCCCAGAAGCTACTCATTTCGCGATTCCTGGACTATTATCCGCAGTATATCACGGTTGGGGCGCCGGCGTTAGCGCGAAATGTAAGCCGAAAGTCTGCGGGCTTTCTTGTTTGACACAGGTGCGTTTACTTCTACAATCTTGAATCGCAATCGGAGGTATAGAGCACGTGACGTTCTCAGAGGAGAAAACCGCAGAGCGGGGGAACCCGTCTTTTGTATGGCGCGCCGGTCAAGAGCGGCGCCTGGCGCTGGTGCGCCGCCTCGTCTCCCTCGAAGGACGGCGCGTGTTGGAAGTCGGCTGTGGCATTGGTATGTATACGGCAGCCTTTCAGCGCTTTACACCGGATGTGTACGGCATCGACGTGGAATTCGACCGGGCTCGAGAAGCCGGGGGACGCGCGCGGGCCGTCGCGCAGGCGGTCGGAGAAACACTGCCGTTTCGCTCCGGCGTTTTTGATGTTGTTTTCTCTCACGAGGTTCTGGAACACGTGGCGGACGATCGCGCCTGCGCCCGTGAAATGGTCCGTGTCACCCGTCCTGGGGGACGGCTGGTCATCTTTGTGCCCAACCGTCTCTATCTCTTTGAGACGCACGGTATTTACTGGGGGGGTAAGTATCGCTTCGGCAACAAGCCTTTTGTCAATTGGCTGCCGGACATCCTGCGCAACCGGCTAGCCCCCCACGTCCGCGCCTACACGGCGCGGGGATTGCGTCGCCTCTTTGCCAGATTGCCCATCCGCGTCGTCGCTCATACCTGTATCTATCCGGGATACGACAACATCGTGGCCCGGAAGCCGCGATTGGGGCGATTACTGCGCTACGTGACATACACTTTGGAGAAGACCCCGGCGCGCGCGTTTGGCCTCTCGCATTTTCTCGTCCTCGAAGTCACAGCCTGACGTGCGTCTCCAGATATCCCGTCATTTCCCGGAGGGGCGTTTGCCGCTTCTGCCTCTGACTGGTACAATACCCTGAGTCCGAACAGCGACCGGCGCGTTCTACTCTGATCGCCAGGGACTCATTCCCCTTCCGGGAGGTTGTGTATGGCAAAGCATTCAGGCAATGGTCTGGTTCGCGAACTGGGATTGATGGAGGCCCTGGCGATTGGCCTGGGTACGATGATCGGCGCGGGTATTTTCGTGCTTTCTGCAGAGGCGGCGCGGCGCGCCGGGCCGGGAGCTGCTCTATCCTACGGGCTGGCCGGTCTGATTTGCCTTCCCATCGCGCTGACGATTTCCGAGCTCGCGACCGGTATGCCGAAAGCCGGCGGCAGTTATTATCTCATCTCTCGCGCCCTGGGGCCTCTGGCGGGAACCGTCGTCGGTATCGGCAACTGGCTTGGTTTGGTCTTTGCTACGGGGTTCTACCTCATCGGTTTTGCACAATACGTCGCCTATTTCCTCCCGATTCCCACCTTTGTGACGGCGACCGTCGCCGGGGTGGGGTTTATCTTTCTGAACTATCGAGGATCGAAGCTTTCGGGTCGAGTACAGAACGTGATCGTGGTTGTGTTGGTCCTGATTTTGGCGGTGTTTGTCATCCGGGGGCTTTTCAGCCTTGAACCGGCGCTCCACGAGCCGTTTGTGCCTAGCGGTTGGGGTGCTGTAGCGGCGAATGTGGGGTTGATCATCGTGTCGTTTACGGGCTTCGAGAAGATTTCCACGATTGCCGAAGAGATCAAGAATCCGGGGCGTAACTTACCCCTGGCGATCGTGGGATCGGTGGTGATTGCTACGTTGCTCTATATGTCGGTGCTTTTCGTGGCGACCGGCATCTTGTCCTACGAGATCATCGCCGACTATCAGGCGCCGCTGGTGGAGGCCACCAAACGATTCATGGGGAACGCGGGGATTTTCGCCGTTTCTCTGGGCGCCCTGCTCGCAACGGCCTCGTCGGCCAATGCGGCGATCATGGCCTCATCTCGCATCAATTTCGCGATGGGACGCGACGACATCCTGCCGGATTGGTTCAGTATGATTCATCCCAGGCACCTCACACCCCACCGGTCGATTGTGGTAACCGGGATCATGGCGGTGATGTTGGCGCTCAGTGGACAGGCTACCGTGCTAGCCGAAATATCCAGTGCACTCTTCATGGTATCGTACGCGCTGTTGGTTGTGTCCTTGCTGGTTTTGCGGCGCACCAAGCCTTCCTGGTACCGGCCTGCATTTAGGGCGCCGTTGTTTCCCTGGCTGTCGATTGTAGGGGGATTGGGTGCGCTGGCGGTCATTGGCACAATGGCCCCGCTCTCACAGATTGCCGGAATGGGTCTCGCGGCGTTGAGCCTGGTCTGGTACGTGGTGTGGGGCCGGCGGCGCACGCGTGTCAAAGGGGAGCTGGCGCCCTGGTTGGAGCGCGAGCGTCCCTTGGAGCACATCATCTCCGAAATCTCACACACGCACGAGATTTCTCACAAAGAGTTGCTCGTGTCGGTGGCGAATCCTGCCACGATTCCGGCATTGATGAGTCTGGCTGCGTCGTTGGCGCGCGGCGACAACGGATCACAAGTCGTGGCGCTGAATATTGTGTCGGTCCCGTTGGATATTCCCCTGTATATGGCGCAGGAATACCTGGATGCGGGACCCCGTTTCGAGAACGGGCGCGACCCCTGGCGCGAGGGACACCAGGAAGCATTGGAAATGGCGGTCCACCTGGGAGCTAACCTGGGCATCGACGTTCAAACGCGTCTTCAGGCTGCGTATGGCATTGCCTCTGGGATCGTTGCCGGGATCAAAAGCCATACGCGCACCGGTCTGGTTTTGCTGGGGTGGCGCGGCCCCTTCGCGCTGAATCGTATTGGCGGCAGCCCGGACCAGGCGGTGGTGCAGGCCGCACCCTCGGATGTGGCGATCCTGTTGAGCCGGAGCGACGACCCGATCCGCAAGATTCTCGTGCCATGCGGCGGCGGCCCGCACGCGCGTCTCGGGTTGCGCTTGGCGTATCGTCTGGTCAAAGACAATCCCGAGCGCTCAATCACCGTGCTGCGTATCGCCCCTGACGATGACGAGGTGGATGTGGAGGCTGAAGAGGGCGCAGCGCGTTTCCTGATCGAATGCGAACTGGGCCAGCTGCCGCCGCAAGTAAGGACCCGCGTCGTGTGCGCGTCCGAAATCATCGACGGTATCGTGAATGAGGCTGCGCAGGGCTATGATCTCCTGGTGATCGGCGCTTCGGAGCAGTGGTTCCTCCGTAATTGGTTGTTCGGTGGGATCCCCGATGTGGTCGCGCAGCGCGTGCCCTGTTCGGTGTTATTGGTGAAGAAACATGAACCGACGCCGCTTTCCTGGTTCCGGCGGGCGGCCAAAGGGCGCCGGAAGCTGGAGGAGCCGGTGTGCGTTTCGCTTGAGGGACTGGCGTCTCCGGAGAACAGCGATGCGCCGGCGACGCCAGTATGAGCGAATGGGAGCTGGAATGGTGTGACGCCTGAAGATGCCCTACACGAAGCGGTAGCAGCCTATCGCGTACTCGTGACAGTGCGCGACGCCGATGACATGCGCGTCCTGTTCCCCCTGGCGCACCGGATGGCCAAGGTGCACGGAGGGCAGGTCTGGATCCTCACCGTCACGCCATCAGAGGCGCCTCCTTCATGGCTCAAGTTGCCGGATGACATGCCGGAGGCGCCGGTCGAGGTGATCGTGCGGTCCGGCAGGAACGCTGCCTCGATCATTCTCGAGGAAATCGAGCGGCGCCAAACGGATTTGCTCATCCTGGGCTGGAAGGGACAGCTCAACCAGGGCAGGTATATCCTGGGCCGGACGCTGGACCCGGTCGTGCAACAAGCGCCTTGCGATGTCATTGTCATGCACGTGAAGCATGAGGGCGAGATCGAACGGGTGTTGATTCCTGTAGCCGGAGGCCCGCATGCTCTCCAGGCTTTCGATATCTCCCGTGCTCTGGCGCCGGAGGCATCCATCACGGCGCTATATGTCGCCTCGGAACGCCTTGGCGAGCGGGGGATTGCTCTGGGAAAGGACCGTCTCGAAAGCATCGTGGGGGTGCTGGAGCATTCGGAGACTATATGCCGGAGAGTCATTTCGGCCGGCGGCGTGGTGGAAGGGGTGCTCGACGAAGCCTCGCTGGGGTACGATCTGGTGATCGTGGGGGCGGGCGGGGAGGATGCCATCGACCGTTTCATTTTTGGCGACATCCCTCAAGCGATCCTCCTTGATTCGCCGATTCCGGTGATGGTGGTGCGCCGGCGGTTGACTTACTTGCGTTCGTTTGGGCGCCGCCTCTGGAGGCGGATCTTTGAATTATTGCCGACTCTCACGAATCAAGAGCGCGCCGAGGCGCAGAAGATGGTGCGGCGCGGGTCGCACCCGGGCAGTGATTTCTTCATCACGCTGATGCTGGCGGCGATTCTGGCAGCGTTGGGCCTGCTGATGGACAGCCCGGCAATTATCATCGGCGCGATGATCGTGGCGCCCTTAATGATAGCCATTCTCGGTATGGGCCTCAGCATTGCCTTGGGGGATATGCGCTTCTTTAGTCGCGCGCTCTCGACGACATTGCGCGGCTGTCTCCTGGCCGTGTTGACCGGCCTGGCCGTCGGTGTAGTGACGCCTGGCAGCGACGTGACCCATCAGGTTTTGGCGCTTTCCCGACCTACCGTATTCGATTTGGCCGTGGCGCTGGCGGCGGGGGCCGCGGCAGCGTATGCTATCAGCCGCAAGAATGTGTCGGCGGCGTTTGCCGGCGTCGCCGTGGCGGCATCGTTGACGCCTCCCCTGGTCAATGTTGGGCTGGGATTGGCGCTGGGGAGCTGGCGCATCGCCTGGGGCGCCGGCCTGTTGTTTCTGGCTAACATTGTCGCCATTGTCGCCGCCAGCGGTCTGGTTTTTCTCTGGTTGGGGTTCCGTCCCGAACGCGGCGATGCGGGCGGCGCCGTGGTTCTACAGTGGGGATCGCAAAGCGTGGCGCTGCTTCTCCTGCTGGTGGCGATTCCGCTGGTGCTGTTGACGCGGCAATCGTTGCAACAAACGCATCTCGAGAATCAAGTTGAAGCGGCGCTGGCGGCCGAGTTGCACCTGCTCCCAGGGGCGCAGTTGGTGGAATGGTCGGCGACCGGAGAGGAGCACGATGGAGCTCTACAGCTCGACGTGCTGATCCGGGTGCCCGGCGCCGTGGATTACGAGTCGGCGCGTGATCTCCAAGAAGCAGTAGCGCAACATCTTGGACGCCCCGTAGCGCTCTCTTTGGGATCGGTGCCCACGAAACGCCTGCGGGCTTATATACCTCCCACGCCTACACTTACCCCTTTGCCTACGGCGACGGGGCTTCCAACGGCCACGCCGACGCCCTCGCCAACTGCCACCAGTACCCCGACGCCTTTGCCGACCGCCACGCCCACGCCGACCCAAACGCCGACCGCCACGCCTCCGCCCACGGCGACGCCGCAGCTCATGGTTGTCACGGGGACGAATTGGCTGCGCGTGCGTTATTCTCCCAATGGCCTGGAGGTGGGACGTTTGGACGAGGGGACGGTTGTGGAAATCCTCAATGGCCCGGTGGATGTCGAAGGCGAGTCCTGGTACCGTATCCGCCGGCTTGACGGCACGTTAGAGGGCTGGGTTTCGGGTGAATACTTATCCCCATAGCCTGGTTAATGGTCGCTTTTATGGTAAAATAGAACAACTGATCTGTCAGATTGTGTATGTGTAAATCGTCTCGCCGGGCGTATGTATCCTCGCCAGACCGGAAGCCCGCACATCCGGTGTGCCAAAAGGAGCAGTATGAGCGATCAATTTGTCCTTGAGACCAATTTGCGGCCTACGGGCGACCAACCTCAGGCGATCGAAGCCCTGGTCAATGGGCTGGGACGGGGAGACCGTCACCAGGTGTTGAAGGGCGCCACGGGGACCGGCAAGACCTTCACGATGGCTAACGTCGTGGCGGAGGTCAACCGGCCTACGTTGGTGTTGGCGCACAACAAGACCCTGGCGGCTCAGCTCTATTCCGAATTCAAGGAATTGTTTCCCAACAACGCCGTCGAATACTTCGTCTCCTACTACGACTACTACCAGCCTGAAGCCTACCTGCCGCAGCACGACCTCTACATCGAGAAAGACGCGGACATCAACGATGAGATCGAGCGGCTCCGGTTGGCGGCGACGGCAGCGGTGTTGACCCGGCGCGATACGCTGATCGTGGCGTCGGTGTCGGCTATTTATGCCTTGGGCAGCCCGGAAGAGTGGGGCAAAGTGATCCTGCCGGTACACGTGGGGCAGACGATCCGCCGCGAGACGGTGATGCGCCACCTGGTGGGCATCTATTACGATCGCAATGACCTGGACTTCCGGCGCGGCACTTTCCGCGCCCGGGGGGATGTTCTCGAGATTCGCCCGGCGTATGCCGAGACCGCTTACAGGGTTTCGTTCTGGGGGGATGAGATCGAACGCATTACGGAGATCAATCCCCTGACCGGGGAAATCCTGGATACCCCGTCTGAGCTGAAGATCTTTCCGGCCAAACACTACGTGACCTCCGAAGCGAAACTCAAGGAAGCGCTGGTCGATATCGAGGCGGAGCTCGAGGCGCGCTTGGCAGAACTCAATGCACAGAACAAGCTGCTGGAGGCCCAGCGGTTGGAGCAGCGCACGCGTTATGATTTGGAGATGATTCGCGAGATTGGGTATTGTTCCGGAATCGAGAACTATTCCCGCCACATGGACCGCCGGTTGGAAGGGGCGCCGCCCTGGACCCTGGTGGACTACTTCCCCGATGATTTCTTGCTCATCGTGGATGAATCCCACATGATGATCCCGCAGGTGCGGGGGATGTTCTTCGGAGACCGCAACCGCAAACAAGTGTTGGTCGATTACGGCTTCCGTCTGCCCTCGGCGCTCGACAACCGGCCCTTGACGTTCAGTGAGTTCGAGTCGCGTTTGAACCAGGTGGTCTATACGTCGGCGACGCCGGCGGACTACGAGCTGACGCGCGCGAATCAGATCGTTAATCAGGTTATCCGCCCGACGGGGATTCTCGATCCTCAGATTGTGATCCTTCCGACCAAGGGCCAGATCGATGATCTGGTGGGGCGCATCCGTGAACGGGTGAACCAGGGGCAACGTGTCCTGGTCACGACCCTGACCAAGAAGATGGCCGAGGACCTCTCGGATTACTTGAAAGAACTCAACGTGAAAGTCAATTATCTCCACAGCGAAGTGCAGACCATCGAGCGGGTGGAGATTTTGCGGGATTTGCGGCTAGGCCAGTACGACGTCATCGTGGGTATCAATCTTCTGCGTGAGGGGTTGGACCTGCCGGAGGTCAGCCTCGTGGCGATCCTGGACGCGGATAAGCAGGGTTTCCTGCGCAGTGCGACGGCGCTTATCCAGACCATGGGGCGCGCGGCGCGCCACCTCGAGGGCACCGTTATCATGTATGCTGACAGCATCACCGATGCCATGAAGGAAGCCATCGAGGAGACCGAGGCGCGGCGGGCAAAGCAAGAGCGCTACAACGAGGAACATGGGATCGAGCCCCAGGCGATCGTCAAAGAGATTCGCGATCTCACCGACCGGGTTCGCGTTGCGACGCAAGAGGAGTCCGGCCTGGATCTCAAGCCGGCGGATATGGAGCCCAAGGCCTTGGAGAAGCTGATCCGCGAGCTGGAGAAGGAGATGCGGGCAGCTGCCGACAACTGGGAGTTCGAGAAGGCTGCTGCCCTGCGCGACCAGATCTTCGAGCTGCGCGGCATCCTGGAAGACAAGGCGCCCTTGTGGAAGCGGGATCAGGGATAGCGTGTTATGGCCTGGGCTGCTCTGCCGGGTAGACCAGGCCCAGTTGCTCGCGAAGCCGGTCCATGGTGCTCATAATCGCCAGGCTTTCATCCAGGGGCATGACGTCTGACTCGAGCTTGCCCGCGCGCATACAGCGCATGACTTCCTCGGCCTGGTATTGATAGCCGTTTCCTTGGAATGGCACATGTATGGGGCGTGAAGGTCGCGCATTGAGGCGGCGCCACACTTTGTCCAGTCCCAGGGCGAACCCCAGCCGTTTGATCCGGGAGGGAATCCGGCTTACCAGCGGCTGCTGGCGGCGCTGGGTCAACGACAGATACTCCGGCCTGTAGAAAGGGCTGTGAATGCGAATCCGCCCTTCCGTGCCCATGATGGTGGCTTCGATCGGGCTTGTTGTGCGCACGGCAGCAAATACGGTCGCCAATCGCCCCTCGGCATAAGCGAGCGTGGCGGCTATTTGTTCATCGACGCCTGTTTCCCCAAGGCATGCGACGCAGGCCACGTTTTCCGGGGTCCCCAAAAGCATGGACGCCAGAGAAATCCCGTAGACGCCCACATCGAGCAGGGCGCCGCCGCCTAGTTCCGGGGCGAAGAGGCGACTTTCCGGATCGAATGGCGCGCGGAATCCGAAATCGGCTATCACGGCGCGGACTTCGCCGATGGCATCTTCCGCAATCCACTGCCGCACCTTTGCTATGGCAGGCAGAAAACGGGTCCACATGGCTTCCATCACGAAGAGCTGCCGTTCGTGCGCCACGGCAATCACCTCTGCCGCCTCGCGGGCGTTGAGAGTGAACGGCTTCTCGCACAGCACAGCCTTGCCTGCTTCCAGGCAGAGCAAGCAGTTCTCTTTGTGCAACACGTGTGGTGTGGCGATGTAGATCACATCGACTTCAGGGTCGGCTGCCAGCGCCGCGTAGCTGGCGTGCCGGTTTGGAATATGGAAGGTCGCCCCGAACCGGTCTGCCGCGGCCTGCGATCGGGACCCGACGGCGACCAAGCCGGCGTCAGGCAGGATCGAGAGTGCGTGGGCGAAGGCGTGGGCAATGCTGCCCGTCCCGAGAATGCCCCAACGGATGGGAGTAAACATGTGAGCTCCTTCAGGAAATGGTGAATAATGTGCGAATGGCGCTGTGCGCGTTACTGCCCACTGCGCCACGTGAGAACCATGCGGCGTTGGGCCATGGTCTCCGGCGACGGCGATTCGGGATAGGGCGTGACCTGGCGCAGCTCCCGGATTTTTTCTAGCGCTTCCGGTCCGGTTGCTCCGTGTCGCACCAGAAAACACCCCACGACGGTCCCGGTGCGTCCTAAGCCTCCCACGCAATGCAGATAGGTGAGCTTGCCGGTTCCGATCACCCGGTCCAGCAGATTGAGCGTGTCCTGCATCTGCTGTACCGTTGGCGTATCGAAGTCGGCGATGGGCACGCGGTAATGCCGCACACCGGCGCCGAGATGCTGTGCATAAGGGGGCGCGTCGTCAGGGCAGGTCAGATCGACGAAAACATTGACGCCTGCGTCCAACAGGCGTTCGAGACGGCGTCGCTTTTCAGGATCCCAGGTAGACGTAGGGTAGGGGCCGCAAAGCAACCGGCCCGGAACGCCCCAGTAGGCTTCCTCGATGGGCCGCGCCGGATGGTGTTGTGAAAGTCCATTTTCCATAGTTTGCTTCCTGAAAGGTGTTGTTTCTCTCATAACGCCAGGCTCATGAGAGTGCATTGGGATCGTAGCGCGATAAGAGCAGGATGACCCAGGGGTACCAGATACGCCCGAAGACAAGCAGCCCGCCAAAGACTATGGCAAGGATGCTGGCCCAAACGGTGTGCGGCAGCACGAACAGGAAGGCCAGCAGGCCACAGCCTGCCAACACCCCCACGTAGAGCGCGGCAACGAGGCGCCGTTTGCCACGAGGAAGCATAAAGACGCCGGCTACCGGGATGAGCATATCGATCGCTGCCAGCACCAGCACCAGAAAGGCAATCTCGGATAGCAAGAGTCCGGCGATGGCAGCGCTGCCCGCGACCCAGAGACACGCTGCCATCCAGTTCGATGCAACGATCTCTTCGCGCGGCAGCGTCTGTCTTCCAAAGCGATCAAACCGCAGCAGCAACGCAAATAAAGGCCGCGCAACCCAGGTCAACGCGATGAACAGGTCATAAAGCAATTCCAGGGGCAGCAGCAGGAGGCGCAACAGCAAGCAGGCGCCGGTGAGGGTGTTCAGTGTCACGCGAACCCCATATACGATGCCCGCGAGACCGGCGCGTTCTTCCTCTGTCAGGCGCGATAGCCACAGGAAGTAACGCAGCAATCCCTTGTAGATGGGATTGCGCGCTTTCAGGGCCTCGACGATACCTGCTCGCGCCCAACCTGAGAGGGGATTCAGCCTCAGGGCCTCGCGGAAATGGGAGAGCGCTGCCTGCGAATCCCCCCGGTGGAGACAGGCCCAGCCTTGGTTGGCATGGGTCAGCGGATTCTCGGGGTCCTGGTTCAGAGCGGAGGCCAGCGTTTGCCCGGCCTCGGCGGCGCGGCCCAGGTTGACCAGCGCCATGGCCCGCAAATTGAGGCAGGGGACGTGTTCGGGGTCGTACCGGAGCCCGGTTTCGGCCGCGGAGCGCGCCTTGCGCCACGCTTTCTGGTGTATATAGATATTCGCCAGGGTAGCGTAGTAACCGGGATGCTCCGGATTCAGCCGCAGCGCCTCGTGGATGGCCTGGAGACTGTCGCGGATGTGTCCCTGTTCCAGGCGCACCAGCGCGAGGACGTAATGGGCAAATGCATGTTCTGGATCCAAGCCGGTCGCAGCGCGGGTTTCGCGCGCGGCCTCGCTCAGCGCCTCAGGCGTATCCTGCCGGTAGAGCGCGTAGGCAAGCAGGGCATGCGCGTGGGCGTGGTCCGGTTCCATCGCCAGCGCCTGCCGCAGTGCGGCCTCTGCGTCGGAGAAGCGCCGGGTGTCGAACAACACCTGTGCCTGTGCCAGGTAGGTTTCCATCTTCAGTCACGCGTTGCGATTTGGGTGGTGCGGACCTTCATGATCCCTCTCAATTCTCCATCCTCAATTCCCCCCCCCCGCCCTATCTCCTATCCCGCTATCCGCCCTTGAGATAATCCAGGATATCGTCGTAAAGCCCGCTCTGATTGGCGTAGAGGGCGTAGTTACGCGCGGACTCGAACCATTCCTTCGTCGTGGGCCGCATGGTTTTGATCACCGCCAGAAGATCGCGGGTGGTGAGCGGATCTGGCACACCGGTTTCCATGGCCTCGCGCAGTTTGTTTTCCACTGCCACATCGACGACGCCTCTGAGATCGGCGCCGGAGAACTCCCGTGTCGCCCGCGCCAGACGTCCGTAATCGATGCGGTCCGCCGGCTTGCCGGCGAGCAGGATGCGCAGGATGGCCGCCCGTGCGTCAAAGTCAGGCGGCGGCACGAAGATCACGCGGTCGAAACGGCCCGGACGGCGCATCGCCGAATCCAGGTGCCAGGGCGCGTTAGTCGCAGCGAGGACGAGCACGCCCTCGTTGCTGGCTTCCATGCCGTCTAGCTCTGCCAGGAATTGGTTGATGACGTGGCGTCCGGCGCTGTAGCGCATATCGGAGCGTTTGGCGCCCAGGGCATCCACCTCATCGAAGAAGAGCACACAGGGGGTGTAGGCGCGCGCCGTCTCAAAAATCGCGTGCAGGTTCTGCTCGCTCTTGCCTAACCACATCTCCAGAACGTCATGCAGGCCGGTGGAAAGAAAGGTCGCGTTGACCTCGCCGGCGGTCGCTCGGGCCAGGTGGGTCTTGCCGCATCCCGGCGGCCCGTACATCAGAATGCCGCCGCCCAGCGACTTGCCATAAGCGCGATAAATCTCCGGATGGCTCAGTGGATAGATGATCTTCATCCGGATTTCCTCTTTCAGTTTCTGCATTCCCCCAACGTCGGCAAAGGTGATGCGCGGGCGCTCGATCTCCGAGGGCATCATGCCGGTTTCATCCTCGACCGGCACCGCTACCCGGGGCGCAGGCTTCGCGACGGGTTTTGCCGCAGACGTTTTCAGATCTGCTGCCGCCTTTGAGAACAGATCATGTGCGCCGGCGAACTCCGGTTCGCCGGCGGTCTTCCGCACCTCTGACGCCAGTTCCAGCAGCGGCGCGGAGGGCGGGGCGTCCTGCAGCAGCTCCTCGATGATCACCAGGGCGACGTCCGAACGTCCCTGGCGGTGGTAGGCTTCCGCCAGGCAGCGTTTAACGTCAGCGTCATCCGGCGCCAAGTCCAGAGTGCGGCGGTAGGCCTGCGTCGCGGCGGCGAAGTCGCCGCTTTCCATGAGCAGCTCCGCCAGATGCCGCTGCAAGGCCACGTTGCCGGGCGTCGCTTCCAGGGCCTGGCGCAACGCTTGAATCAGTGCTTCGTTATGCGACATGTTCGACTCCGCATGGTGGGTGGTTTCACGCCTGCGTCCGGACGATTGCTTTCAGGTCGCGTACCCCTAATCCACACAAAGCGTCCGGATGACATCCCGAGCGATCTTGATCCCCAGCGTCAAATTGTCCAGCGAGATCCGTTCGTCGATGCCATGCACGCGCTTGAGGTCGCCCGGCCCCAGGATCATGGGACTCAAGCCGTAGGCGGCGTACCCTCTCTGGCGGAAGTAGCGCCCATCGGTAGCGCCGGGCATCTGGATGGGGAAGACATCGGCCCCCGGCACGTGCCGTTCCACGGCGGCCCGCACGGCCTCGTAAAAGGGCGTGTCCAGCGGGGCAATGCCGGACGCCGGCGAACTCTCGGCAATCTCGACCTTGACCCGGTCATCGTCCAGCCGTCGGCGCAGCCAGTGGTGGAATTCCGCCGCATCCGTTTCGGGGAGCAGCCGGCAATCGACCTGCGCTTCGGCGCGTTCGGGAATGACATTCACCTTCTGTCCGGCGTTCAGCACCGTCACGCTGACTGTGTCGCGCAGCAGCGCGTTGAGCAGCGGATCGGTGGCCAGTTTCCCGGCCGCCAATCGCAGGATGAGAGGATTGGCGAGATGGCGCAGGATGAAAGCGTTGGGGAAGCGCTGTGTTTTGGCGATGGTCTTGAACATGGTTGCCGTGGTCTTGCTAAGACGCATGGGCCGGGGGCGTTCCAGAAGCCGGCTGAGGGTGCGCGCCAGCGTCTCGCTGGGATTGTTGGCGTGCGGCATCGATGCGTGTCCCGGATCGCCTTCTGCAACCAGCTTGAGGTGCTGAATCCGCTTTTCTGAGACCGAGACGCCAAACAAGATCCCCTCGCCAAAGACGCCCTCGAAGCCGCCGCTGCCCTCATCCCAGACCCATGCGGGATCGAGATCGTCTAGATGGTGCTCCACCAGCCAGCGCATCCCTTGTTCACCGCCCGTCTCTTCATCGGGCACCCCCTGGAAGATGAGGCCTCGTTTGAAGGTCGCCCCTTCCTTGCGCAACAACTCCAGGGCCAGGAGGAAAATGATCCCCAGGTTCTTCGTGTCCAGCGTGCCGCGTCCCCACACGAACCCATCCGCAATCGCGCCGCTGAACGGGGGGTGCGTCCATTGCGCGCCATCGGCGGCTACCACATCGATGTGGTGCGTGAGCAGCAGTGGTTTTAGCGAATCCGCGCCCGGAATTCGGGCCATGACGAGCCCGCGCCCGGGAGTTGGTTCGTAGACGGTGACATCATTCGTGATCTGACGCTGAAGCACCTGCTCCCGCATCCACTGCGCAGCCTGGAGCTCGCGACCGGGCGGGTTGGTGGTGTCGAATTGCACGTAACGACTCAGCGTCGCCGCCGCATCCTCGCGGACGGCATTCCAATCGATGTGATCGTTCATGAAAGGCTCCTGTACCGAATTTCGCCCATGGTACGCCTAATAGGCGATTGTGTCCAGTGCACGCTTTCTAACCTTTCCAATCACCTTTTTACGCTTTCATGGGTTGCCAGTTTTGGATTTGAATGTATACTATATGCAGTTGAATGCATATAGTGAATGATCGATTCTATGGGCAGAGCACCGGATGTGCACAGTCACGGGGCGATGGCGTCCTGTTTGTGAAATACTGTGCAGCTTATGGGCGGTGTGTTTGTCGTTCACGTGAAGCGGGCAATTCATGGTAAGTTATCGGCAGATTCTGGTTGACGGAGCTCCGGTGGGGCTACGAGGTCTTGATGAGATGTTTGAAGACCTGTGGAAGGCAGGCCGGCAAGCCGGCGAGGTGGGATTGGGTTTGGAAATTGTCCAACAATTGCGCCGGACCCACTATATTCCCGGTAGTGCACTTCAGGTATTTGCGGCAGTTTTGGAAAGAGAGTATGCAAGTTATCTGGCGCAAAAGGAAACCGGTGCGATGCCTCACCGGAGCAACTATGGTACCTGGCGCGGGTATCCTCGTGAGTATATTCCCTGGTTTCCGACGGTGAACGTGGACTTGTGCGACGGTTGTGGTGTTTGTTTGCGCTTATGTGCTTCCCAGGCGCTTGCTGCTACGTCTGATGGAAAGGTAAGGGTGGTCGACCCGATGGCCTGTGTTGTGGGGTGCAGCTCCTGCGCCAACGTGTGCAAACCGGGTGCGATCACGTTTCCGCCCCGATCGTTGCTGGATGCATATAAACCACGTTAGTCACTTGGAATAGGAAAGTGCGCGTTATGTCAAATTGGTTTTAGTGAAACGTTAAATGCGCGTTGATATAAGTGTAGTAGGATTTGAGGGAAGTGTGCGGGATTTCGGGTAGATAACGGCGGTAGCGCCATGGAGGTTGAAAATGGAAAGGAAACCACGTGTCTTGTTCTTGTGCACCCACAATTCGGCCCGTAGCCAGATGGCTGAAGCATTCTTGCGTGTGTATGGAGGTGATTGCTTTGAGGCGTGCAGTGCTGGACTTGAACCGGCGCAAATCAATCCCTTCACGCTCAGGGTAATGAAAGAGGTGGGTATTGATCTCGAGGCCGAAGGCCATTATTCCAAGGGGCTCATTACGGAGTTTTTCGATAAGCAAGTGCACATCGGTTATTTGATTACTGTGTGCAGTAATGCCGAGGCCAAATGCCCTATTTATCCTGGTGTCAGCGTTCGCGAGTATTGGGGATTCGAGGATCCTGCTGCGTTTGAGGGGGACGAAGAGGAAACTTTGGAAAAGTTTCGTGAAATTCGTGACCTTATCGAGGCGCGAGTCAAGGTTTTCATTGCTGACGAGAGTTGTTAACTCCCTTGTACCAGGGATGGCGTTGTACTCAAGTGTGGGGTTGGATGGACTTGACTGTAGTTTAATGCCGCCGGTCACTAGACTGGCCGGGGCCTGGAGTGGGTGAAATCTCAAAATGCCTGTGGTCAAGAGATTCGATGAGTATCGCAAAGCGACGGCGGTGTTCCGTCTGTTGGCCCATCCGGCCCGGCTGCAGATTCTGGATGAGCTGCGCCGGGGGGAGGCGTGTGTGTGCCATCTACAGACGGTGCTGGGGCGACCGCAGGCGTATGTCTCGCAGCAGTTGCGCGTCTTGCGCGAGGATGGTGTGGTGGTAGATGCGAAAGACGGTTTGAACGTCTACTACCGGATTGCGGACGCGCGGGTTTTGAGGCTGTTGGAGGAAGTGCTGGGACCTGCGAAACCGGCCCGGCGGGCGCCGGCGTGTCCTTGTCCTCACTGCGCCGAGCACGACGTATGTTGTAAGTGATGGGAGTATCGCCGCAGCGCGCGGGCTGCGGTTTTTTGATGGGTTTTAATATGCATTTCATTGCATATAGTTGAATTCTTACTTGGAGGCTGTGGATGGTACGGTGGCTGGATGCGCTGGGGATGTTGTTGCAGACCGGGCTAGGTAGTCTGGCGGCCTATTTGGCGGCGCATGTATTGCTCTGCTTGTTGCCCGCTTTCTTCATTGCGGGAGCGTTGTCGGCCTTGATGCCCAAGGAGGCCATTACAAAGTATCTGGGACGCACTACGCCCAAATGGATTTCCTATCCGGCGTCGGCCCTCGGCGGTTTCGTGTTGGCGGTTTGCTCCTGCACCATCATGCCTCTCTTTGCCAGCATCTACAAGAAGGGCGCCGGTCTCGGTCCGGCTATCACCTTCCTTTTCGTGGGACCGGCGGTCAATATTCTCGCGATCTCGTTGACCGGCGTCGCCATCGGGATGGATATTGCGCTAGCGCGGATCGTACTGTCGGTCGTTTTCGGGATCGTGATCGGTTTGCTGATGGCCTGGATTTTCCGCGAGGATGACACGTCACGCGCCGCAGCGCTTGAGACGGCAACGAACAGTCGCGCTTTCGATGCAGAGGCGCGGGTTCCCGGCCACGTCTGGCTGTTCTTCGTCCTACTGCTGGGTACGTTGATCGCCGGGACGTTGCAGGTAGGTCTGTTGACGAATGCCTACGCGACCTTCACGGTGGGCGAGACGTGGGCGCCGGCGTTTCAGAGCTGGCTGGATCGTATCGTGCCGCCGAACCCGGCGCTCGGCATCGAAGGGGTGAGCGTGCACGGAGTTTTTCTTATTGGGTTGCTGGCGTTGATCGGCGTGACAGCCTGGAAAGGTCTCAATACGGTCGATGAGGGCTACAATCGTTGGACGTTCGTCGCACTGGGTCTGATCACGCTCACGATCATTGTGGCGTCATTCAAGGCGACGGCCGTGGCGGCAGGGCTGCAGATCGGCATCACGGGAAAACTCATCGCCGAGGGTATTCTGCTAGGGGCGCTCTGGTGGGTGGCAGCCAAGAAGTTCGAGGCCTATGAGATTCAGGAGTGGCTCTGGGAGATGTGGCGCTTTGTGAAGCAAATCATTCCGCTGTTGCTGGTCGGCGTCTTCGTCGCCGGTATGGCGCGGGCGTTGATTCCGGCTTCCTGGATCACGGCGTTGGCCGGACGCAACACACTCTGGGCAAATCTGGCCGGCGTGCTGTTCGGCGTCTTCATGTATTTTCCCACGCTGGTCGAAGTGCCCATCGCGCAGACGTTTCTTTCGTTGGGCATGCAGCGTGGGCCGCTGCTGGCTTATCTGTTGGCCGATCCGGAACTGAGCCTGCAGTCGATTCTCATTACCCATACCGTGATTGGTAAGAAAAAGACGGCTGTCTATGTGGTGCTGGTGACAGTGTTCAGCACGCTTGCAGGTCTAATGTTTGGCTGGTTCGGCGGGTAAGTCTGCGGGCGTGATACGCATCAAACGCATAGGGAGGTATCAGGGAGATGGAAATCAAGATTCTCGGGGGCGGGTGTCCTAAATGTAAGCGGTTGGAGCACTTGGCGCGTTCGGTTGCGGAAGACCTGGGGGTCGAAGCGACGTTCAGTAAAGTCATAGCGATGGAGGAAATCATGACTTATGACATCACCAGCACACCGGCGCTGGTGATCAATGGCGCCGTGAAGAGCTCCGGGCGTATGCCGCAACGGGATGAAGTCGCGCGCTGGATACGAGAGGCTGCCGGATAAATGCGTTCCGTGAAGGCTCAGCTGCGCAAGTATATTGCAGAGGGGATAGGGACATTTGCCCTGATTTTCTGTGGGTGTGGCGCCATCGTGGTCAACGATCTCTACGGCGGCGTTGTGGGACATATGGGGATAAGTCTGGTGTTTGGATTGGTGGTGATGACGATGATCTACGCTGTCGGCAATGTTTCGGGGGCGCACTTCAATCCGGCGGTGACGCTGGGCTTTGCTTTCGCGCGCCGTTTGCCGTGGCGTGAGGTCGTTCCCTATCTCGCCAGCCAGCTAGCGGCGGCATTCGCTGCGACCGGGTTGCTCAAGGTGCTTTTCCCGGCCCATGAGACGCTCGGCGCCACGCTGCCGGCAGGGGGCATGCTCCAGACTCTCCTCATGGAGATTGTGTTGACGTTCATTTTGATGTTTGTCATCCTTAACGTCTCAACAGGATACAGGGAGAAGGGCACGATGGCGGGGGTGGCCGTTGGCGGTACGGTAGCGTTAGCCGCGCTGTTCGGCGGCCCTGTAAGCGGCGCGTCGATGAATCCCGCGCGTTCTATTGCACCGGCGGTTATTTCAGGTTCGTCTGAGGCCTGGTGGCTCTACGTGATCGGTCCGGTGCTGGGAGCGTTGCTGGCATCACCCATGTGCCGGTTCGTGCAGGGAAAAGAGATATGCAAGGGAGAAAAAGAGAATGACGGATAAATTGAAGGTTCTGTTTCTGTGTACGGGCAACTCGTGCCGTAGCCAGATGGGGGAAGGATGGACTCGCGCCCTCAAGGGTGATCGAATCGAGGTCTATTCCGCCGGCATCGAGACTCACGGTCTTAATCCTCATGCCGCGCGGGTGATGGCGGAAGCCGGCGTGGATATTTCCGGGCATCGCAGTAAGCATGTCAGCGAGGTGCTCGATGTGGATTTCGACTACGTCATCACGGTGTGCGGTCACGCCCACGAGCACTGTCCGGTCTTCCCTGGCCAGACCACCGTGATCCATCGCGGTTTCGACGATCCGCCCCAGCTGGCCAAAGATGCCAAAACCGAGGAGGAAGCGCTGGCTCACTACCGGCGTGTGCGGGACGAGATTCGGGAGTTCGTGGAGACGCTGCCCGAATCGCTGCCGCCGAAGGATCAGGTGACCTTCTCCCTGTAGCGATGTCGCCGGGATATTTTTGACAGGATTTACAGGATGAACAGGATTTGGGGGCTATCCTCTGAATCCTGTCAAAATTCCG
>JAFGNR010000046.1 GCA_016926915.1 Anaerolineae bacterium | reverse complement strand
CTGATGGGCGGTCTCGGCACGGTGCTGGCGACGCTGGGCAGCGGCATTCTCTATGGCTTGGGGCGTCCGGTTCCGTTTCTCTTTGGCGGCGTGTTGATGGCGGTGGCTGTGGCGATGCTGTTCTTCTTCGTCAAAGAGCGCCGCGAGACTGCGATGGAGGTCCGTGAGGACGAGGGTCTGGGCGTATTACGTGGTATCAAACGGGTATCGGCTGAGTCGCGGCGTAGCCTGTTCATGTTGATGGGCGCGATCTTCTGTTGGTTCGTGGGATACAATGCCGTGGAGACCTTCCTGTCCTCCTACGGGGTCACGGTGTTGGGTCTATCGACCGGCGCCGCGCCGTTGTTGTTGGGCGCGGCATCTATCACTTTTCTGGCCTTCTCGATTCCTTCGGGCTACATCGCGGCCCGGTTGGGTCGCCGGCGCACGATTATCACCGGTCTGGCGATCTTTGGGGTTTTGCTGGTTGCGAACTTCTTCCTCCGTAACGCCACCCTGGTCTGGCCGATCATGGCCATCGGCGGCATGGGCTGGGCGCTGGTCAATATCAACTCTCTGCCCATGGTGGTGGATACGGCGGCTTCCGATGCCGACGTCGGAACCTACACGGGCCTCTACTACCTGGCGTCACAGGCTGCCGCCGTCGTGGGGCCTACGCTCAATGGGTACATTGTGGAATGGGGCGGCGGCAACTACAATCTGATCTTTGTCGTAACGCCGATCTTCTTCTTGTTGGCGATTTTCTGTATGTTGGGCGTGACGAAGGGCGAAGCGAAGCGCTGATGCCGGTTGTTCGTGACGCCGGCTGCCCCGGTAACCATACCGGCGGCGGCCGGCGTTTTCTTTACTTATCTTGGCGTGCTTGGCGCATTCTGCGGTAACATGACATTCAGAACGTCGAAACCCGCGAATGCGACAAAGTTGCGACAGTTTTGCGATAAAATGATAGGGTTCCCGAGATAGGATGGGGGCGATATGACGAAAATACTCCTGGTCGAGGACGCTGTGGATTTGGCGCGGGTCATCGCGCGCGACTTGCGCGCCGAGGGCTACGAGGTGCTGCACACTGCCGACGGGCTGTCGGCGCTGCAGCTGCATGCCAAACATGAACCGGATTTGGTGATTCTCGATTGGATGTTGCCCAAACTCGACGGTCTCGAGGTGTTGAAGCAGATTCGGCATAGCTCGCCGGCGCCGGTGCTCATGCTCACGGCCCGCACCGAAGAGACGGATCGTGTCGTGGGGTTGGAAGTGGGCGCCGACGATTATCTGACCAAGCCCTTCAGCATGCGCGAGCTCATCGCGCGCGTGCGGGCGCTCCTGCGCCGTCTCGAACACGTCCGGCAAATCCTCGCCGCCGACCGGGAAACAGAGCGCGAGGCGCTGCGTTATGCTAGTCTGATTCTCGATCCCGAAGGCTACCAGGCCACCCTTGACGGCGCCCCCCTCGACCTGACCCGCACGGAATTCGATTTGTTGCATTTGCTGCTGCGCAACCCCGGGCGGGCGTTCAGCCGCACCTACCTGCTGGATGCCGTCTGGGGACAGACCTACATCACGGGCGACCGGTCCGTCGACAATGCCGTCCTGCGCCTGCGCAAGAAGTTGGGCGACCTCGGCGAGGCCATCGAGACCGTGTGGGGCGTGGGGTATCGACTCCGGAATGTGTGATATGGGAAAGACTCTTGCGCCCAAACGATTTTTCTTCTCCGTGCACCCGGCGCGCGCCATTCTCGAGGCCTGGGTCTGGGGTTTTATCCTGTTGGTTCTGCTTTCACGGCTGGCGGGAACCGTGACCGCCTCGGTGATGGGCAACGGCTGGTTTGTCCTAGCCGGTACGGTGGGCATGTGGACGGTGCTGCGGACGCGCATTCCACCGGGCGACTGGTGGAAACAGGCGCTTTGGGAACTCGCGGTGGGCTGCGCCCTGAGTCTAGGGATGCTTGCGGGGATCGTGGGGATAGCTCCTGCGCTGAACCTGGAAGCCGCGTGGCAGGCGGCGTATGCCAACAATTTCCCTGCGGTCGCGCTGATGCTCGGAACCGGACCCGGTTACGGGGCAACGCGCGTCCTGGTGCGGCTGTGGAGGTTCTGGGACCGGCTACGGCGACACCGTATGTTATGGGCGCTGACGCATGCCCATCTGATCGTCGTGATTATCGTGATGGGAGTGTTTGCTTTGGGCCTGGCTCTGGTAGGCCCGCTTCAGGAAATCCTGACCTATGATGTGGAAGCCGGTGGATTCTGGTCCGATCTGGCCTCCGATCTGTTGGTGACCTTCTTCCCGGCTGCCATGGTCGGAATTTTCATGACGGCCTTCGTGCTCGTGGGGGTGCTTCCCCCTTCGGCGCTGCTGTCGTTCCTGGCGGCGCGGAAGACGACGCGTCGTCTGGAAGACCTGGCAGAGGCGACGACGGCCCTGAGTGAGGGGAATTATGCCACACGCGTCGCCGTCTCGGGAGAGGACGAGGCGGCGCAGCTGCAAACGAACTTCAACGTGATGGCCGAAACCCTCGAAACCACGCTCCATGACCTGGAGACCGAGCGCGACAAAGTGGCGCATCTGCTCAAAGCCCGTCGCGAATTGGTCGCGGGTGTTTCCCATGAACTTCGCACGCCGCTGGCGACGCTCCGTAGCTATCTCGATTCGATCCGGCAGAACTGGCAGGCGGCGCCGCCGGACACGCTGCCTCACGATTTGGACGTGATGGCGCAGGAACTCAACCGGCTGCAACGCCTGATCGATGACCTTTTCACGCTCTCTCAGGCCGAGGCCGGAGGATTGTCGCTGAATCTGGCGCTTACCGATGTCGCCCCAAGCATCCGCCGCTGTGTGGATGCACTGGCGCCGCTGGCCTGGCAACGCGAACGCATCGAGCTGCTGGCGGAATTGCCGTCCGATCTGCCGCCGGCCTGGATCGACGCCGGACGCCTTGAGCAGATTCTCACCAATCTACTGCGCAACGCGCTCCGGCACACGCCGCCCGGCGGGCTTGTCATTGCACGAGCCTGGGCAGAAGCTGGGGATGCCGGCAGCGTGATCGCCATCGAGGTTTGCGACACCGGCGAGGGGATTCCGCCGGAAGACCTTCCCCATATCTGGGAACGGTTCTACCGGGGCGAGGCTGCCCGCGCCCAGGATCATCTGGGCGCCGGGTTGGGGTTGGCATTGGTCAAGGAACTCACCGAAGCGATGGGCGGGACGGCGGCAGTGCGAAGCACGGTCGGCGAGGGCAGTTGTTTCACCGTGAGAATGCCGGGTGAACGCATGACAGCGGATACCTGAGTGACTTTACTGCAAAAAGTGGGCATGCACCGCAGAGAGGACCTAGAGATCGCAAAGGAGACTTTAATTTTCTGACGATATGCAGTGCCCTTCTTGAAGAGTTTTGACCTTACCTTGGCGTTCTTGGCCGGCGGTCACAAGACCTTACGGTCGTTGACGCACTCTCAGGTTTCCCAACCTGCGCGGTTAGGTAGCCTTTTTTCACGAGAGTCTTGATTGTTCTGAAACGTAGCGGAGCGCCTTTGATCCGAGCGACAAGGCGACGATTGGCTCCCGTGGGATTTGTGTCCCACGGGAGTTTTGTTGTGTGTGACCACTTGTGACAGAACTGCGACACCTTCACGATACCGGTATGACATGGGGCAGATACAGTAAGCATGTATCAACTTGTGGAGGTGAGATGATGAAAGAAAGCCGTGAACATGAAACCCATTGGATGCCGACCTTGTATGGCGGCGCTCTATACATGGATATGGATACCGTGTTGAATGCCTCGCTGATCGCCTGGTTGCTGGCGAAATTGACGCCGCGAGCGGGTACGAAGCCTGAAGCAGAAGACCGGCGCGCGCAGCCCATGCTTTTTGCTCGTGTTGTAGGGAGAGAATCGCGCTGACCTGCGACAGATTTGTGACGGGTTCGCGATGTCGTTTCGATATCGCGCCGTTACACTGGGATCGTCGAGATTATGAAAGGGAGCATGATGTATATGGCACACTACACACTGACGACAACGAATCTTACCCGGCGGTTCGGCCGGTTGACGGCTGTAGACGCCCTTGACCTTGCCGTGCCCAAGGGGGCCGTCTACGGTTTTCTTGGCCCCAACGGCGCAGGCAAGACCACGACCATCCGTATGCTGTTGGGGTTGATCCGGCCCACAGCCGGAGAGGTGACTCTGTTCGACCAGCCTCTGCGCCGTAACCGGGTGAGGCTGCTGGGCCGGTTAGGCGCCTTGGTAGAAGGGCCGTCGCTCTATCCACAGCTCACGGGGCGCGAGAATTTGGAAGTAACGCGGCGCATGACCGGCGCCACGCGCGCCCAGCGGGATCGCGCCTTGCACATCGTCCGATTGGAGGATGACGCCGACCGGTTGGTGAAGACCTATTCATTGGGGATGCGGCAGCGACTGGCGGTAGCCCTGGCGTTGCTGGGAGAGCCGGAACTGTTGGTGCTCGACGAGCCGACCAATGGCCTCGACCCGGCCGGGATTCGCGAAATCCGGGAACTCATCTGCACACTGCCGCAGGAACTCGGCATCACCGTGTTCCTATCCAGTCACTTGCTCGCCGAGATTGAACAGATGGCTACGCACATTGGCATCATCCAGCGGGGTAAATTGGTGTTCCAGGGCACGCTCGATGCGCTGCACGCGCAGACGGAAGAGCACGTCGTGTTGGGCGTGGATCAGGTTGAACAAGCCCGGCGCGTGCTTATAGAGGCTGGATGGCACATTCACAGTAATGGCGGGCGCCGGTTGGCGGTCGCGGCCAACGGACAATCGGACGCAGCACTGATCAATGCGCAATTGGTGCGCGCGGGCGTGAATGTGTACAACCTCACACTCCAACAGCCCACCCTGGAAGATATTTTCCTGAGTGTGACGGTGAGGCCAAATCGGGAAGCGAAGCAAACGCGCTGTGGCTGATTACTGAAAGCGGATGGCTACTCATGGAGGATAGGACAATGACCGTATTGATTCGTACGCTTGGTGTAGAGACGCTGAAACTGAAACGGACCCTGGCATTCTGGCTGGCCCTTGTAGCGCCGTTGAGCATCGTTGTGCTGCAGGTGGGTATGCTCTACGAGCGGGGCGCAATCAATGCGCCTGGAGAAGGGAGCGCCTGGATCTGGTACTGCCAACTGGTGATGGTCTTCTGGGCGCTGCTCATGTTGCCTCTGTTTGTGACCCTGGAGACGGCGCTCACCGGGCAGCTCGAGCATGCCGGCGATCATTGGAAACACTTGTATGCCCTTCCGGTTCCTCGGGGCAGCATCTATGCTGCCAAGCAGTTTTCCGGCATGTTCCTCATTGGGGTGAGCACACTGGCGCTGCCGGTGTTCACGGCGCTGGGTGGGCTGTTCCTGCGTTGGGCGCGCCCGGGCATTGGACTGGATGGCGCGGTTCCCTGGGAACTGCTCCTTACCTATTCTGCGGCGGTTTACGCGAGCAGCTGGCTGGTGATCTCGATCCAGACCTGGATCAGCCTGCGGTGGAAGAGTTTTGTGGTGGCATGTACGGTGGGCATCTTGCTGACCGTTGCCGGAACCTTCGTCATCAATGCCGACTGGGGCCAGTTCTGGCCTTGGGCGGTACCTGGTGTGATCGGTAACCATCTCAGTGAAGGGATCATCGACTTGCCCCAGCTGATATTCGGCAGCCTGGGCGGGATCGCGGCGGCGCTCCTCGCCGGCTGGGATGTCTGCCGCCGGGACGTGCTGTAACCAGCAGATCGCCGGCGCCGGGGCGTGTGACTTGGGGCGCAGCGCAATGCTGCGCCCTGCTGCTCTTTCGCGCATCCGGCTGATCGTTGTCCACAAGACGCAGTGGGCTCACGGACTCTCTGACTTCAGGATGTCAAGATGTACAGCGCTG
>JAFGNR010000045.1 GCA_016926915.1 Anaerolineae bacterium | reverse complement strand
TGCGTGCGGCGCTCGCTAAAGGCTTTACCGGTCAAACCCTCCCCCGGTTTGAGCTGGCGCCCGGTCATCGAAGGATCATCCCCCTGAAGCGTATACGCCAGTTCAAGGCAACCCTTCTCAGGCCGCCACAGCCAGACCCCGGCGCCATCAGCCTTGAGGAGTCTGGCGAGCTGTGCCGAAACCGAGACCAGAATCGGTTTCAATTCCCGCTGTTGACGCGCCAGCCCCAAAGAGACCTCATAGAGATGACTCAAGGCTTCGAACTGCTCCCCCTGCACAGATTGATCTTCACGGAGCGCTTGCAGGTCCCGGTCGATGTCCAGAGCCTCGGCGGCTCGTCCAGCAAGGATGCCCAACACAATACGCAGTTCATCCAGCGTCATGATACCCACAGGAGAATCCGCGTCAAAACCGGCAGAGATCAAGCCATACAGCTGCCCTTGTGAACGGAGTGGCGCCAGAATCGCAGTGCGTATCGCTGCTGGGAATCCCAACAGTGAGATCCAAGAGGTAGACGCCTCCGGGTTCGATAGAAAAGGCCCTCCATCGCCCGTCAGCGCGGCATCTGGAATCTGACGCCTCAATACTGGCGCAAGACCATCCAGATCGATCCCGGCAGTTTCCCAGGGTACTAGCTGCTCGCCATCCGCATCCAACAGGTAGAGGACAACCACAGCGTCCCCCAATACCAGGGAGGCTTTTTCCACCACGAATGCGCCCAGCCGGTCATGACGCAACCCCCGCGTCGACAGTGCGGCCACTTCGTAGAGCGCCGCTTGATATGTCATATGCTCCGTGCGCTTCATACCTTACACTCCATCCCGAAAATGGATTCCCTTCACCCCTCGTCGCCTGACGAAGCCTCACCGGGATCGACCAATGCACCCGTGCCACGCACCGGCAGGTCGCCGGTACCCGGGCGTTTTTTGTCCCCCAGGCCCCCGATTCGAATCACAGTCCGCGGCGTCCCCAACGCACGGCCAAGCGCCCGGGTAGCCGTCTGCAAGACACCCTGTACATCAGGAGCTGCCTGAATCTGCTCGCCAATCTCGCGGATCAACTGCTCGCGACGTGCTCGGGCGGCCGTCGCTTCTAGCTGGAACATATTCTGCACCGCGACTGCGGCTTGAGCCCCTAGCGTAGTCAAGCGCCGGAGCTCCGCTTCAGAAAATCGCCGAGACGTTTTGTAATGGGCATTGATAAACCCAATGCCCTGACCGGCCACAACAAGGGGCATAAACACCGCGGCGCGTGTTGCCAGGCGCTCGAAGAGCAACCGGCGCAGTGTATCCGAGGGCGCCAACGTCTCCAAATCCTCGATAACCCAGGGACGATCCGGTTGGAGCAATGAGGCCACCGTGGGGAAATCATCCCAGTAGTAGCGATCGCTCAACAAGGTGGTATCCAACATCGACCACCGGGCCAGGGTACTCACTAGGTTCGGATGTTCGGTCTCCGTCCAGGGATGGTCGTAGAATTGCAGCGCTACATCCACCGAATCGTCGCCCAGCAACGTATACATACGCATGACATCGAGAATCTCGGCATAGGTTTGCGCTATGTTCAACGCCGCCCCGGCCTCGTATAAGATCTCTGTCTCGGCCAACGCTGCTTGCAACTGCACAGAACGCTGTTGTGCTTCCTCGAGGAGGTTCATGTTCTCCAGTACCACAGCAACCTGCCCGGCCAAGTTCCGGGCCAACACACGGGTTTCCGGATCCAGCAGCACATCTTGTTCACGTTGTAACAAGGCCATGAATCCCGCGCGCGTCGTCGCCGTCCGGATCGGGACATACAACACACGTTCCAGATCGAATTCACTCTCCAGGCCAGGCGCCTTGACCCCCGGCAACATCTTGCCCAACTCAGGTTCTACCAGACCATGGAAGAAAATCCGCAGATCAGGCTCGAGTTCGTAAACTTTCCCCGGTGAAAGCAGATTCTCACCAGAGGGCAACGTGAATGCCTGCAACTTGACACTTTGGTCTGGCTGCGCCACCATCAAATCCAGCTCCCGCGCATTCGTAAACGTAAAGACCCCCACGGCCATGCCCAGACCTTGCGCCAGAATACCCGCGATTTCGCTCAAAGCCTTGTCAGGATCGGTAGCCATGGCGGCGGTCTGCAAGACGAGGTTAAGGAGCGCCTGCTGCCGGGCTGTACGCTGTGCTTCTTCGAACAAGCGTGCGTTTTCCAGGGCCGTCGCCACTTGATCGGTAACACTGCGCACCAGTGAGACCTCTTCCTCAGACCAAACGCGGCCCGGATCACTCAACGCAATCAACCCGATGGTTTGATCCCGGTAATGCATGGGCTCAACCAGCAGCGGGGTACCGGCCTCCATGACAAAGCTGGCGCCGCTGGTCTCGACAAGATCTGCCGGAGTAGGAAGCGGCAACACCGGCTGAACAGTCACACTATCATACTCGTAAGCCTGGGGGCGTCTGCGACTCAGAACGCGCGCCCATCCCTGGCGGCTGTAGTCCTGTTGCAACGCCTCGAGCTCCATCAACGCACTCTGTGTCCGTTCCAGGAGCAGTGCATTCTGAAGCGCCACGGAGATCTGATCTGCCAACAGCTGAAGTGTCTCGACGTCGTCTGAGAAAAACGCCTCAATCGCAGCACTCTGGACATCCAGAACGCCAATGACCTCCTGCTCGATATTGAAAAGGGGCAGCGCAATCTCTGAATGCGTATCCGGCAATTCCGGAGTATCGAACCAAACCGCATCTGTGCCCACGTCAAGAGCGATACGGGGCTTGCCTATCTCAGCAACCGATCCCACAATCCCCTGACGCCCCACACGCAGGCGGTGCCCACGCGCTAGCATCCTCCGTCCCCCTGCTGATGAGGCAGCACGCATCACCGCCCAACTGCGAGTTTCATCCAACAGGAAGATACCCACATGATACATGTCAAACTGCTTCGCAATCGCCATTACCGTTGCCTCGAGCAGGAGGGGGACATCACGGATTCGCGAGGCATCGCGAGATACCAACGCTACCGCCTCAAGTTGGCGCCGTCGCTGTTCCAGATCAGCAGTCCGCCCCGCAACCTGTTGCTCCAACGTCGTCACCAAATCCCGCAACCGCGAAGCCATATCGTTAAATGCGCGCGCTACAAACCCAATCTCATCGGAGCCCTGAATGCCAATCTTATAGGCCAGATCGCCGGCGCCGACGATGGCAGCTCCTTCGGCCAGCTTCTCCAGCGGCATAAGAATGGAGCGGCGCACGAAGACTTCCATCAACACGACAAGCAGCGCCGCCAAAATCAGGCTACCGACTGCCGGCAGCCATGGTAGCCATGGGGGATCCACGATATCGGAGAATTCGCCAACGACAGCAAAGAGCTGCCCCTCGGCGCTACCCGGCAACGGCAGCGCGCGCACCACAAGATGCACATCTCCATAGATCGCAAGTTCGCGCCGGATGAAGCCCTCGTCTGGAAGATCATCCAGCTGGGCAATCCGCCGGTCGCTTTCACCAGGATTTGAGTGATAAACCACGTAGCCATTGTCATGAACCAGGGCTGCGAAGGCAAGTTCTGGCTGGCCTTTGATGCTTTCGCGAAGATACACATCCAGACCCGGTACGTCACGAATGGAAGTAACGTAAGGAGCAACCGAGTTTACCGTCTGCTCCAGCTGCCGGGTAATCATTTCACCTTTGCCCAACCGCGCATCCCGGTAGACCTGCCGGAACTGCCCCCCGGCTATAAAGAAAACCGGCATCAGCACCAGCAGCGGCAGCACCACGATCGTCAAGATCATGCGCCATCGCAAACTCAATGACCTTACATCCATTCCTAGTCTCCTCGTGTCGAAAACACGCGTATTGACAGCATCCGGGGCGCAAGCCTGCTCATTTCCACGCCGCCGTCAAATCAGGCCATCATTATTGATTATTCAGCGGTCCGGGAAAGTCCCCCCAATACTGGCCGCCAACAGGATCTCCAGCGGCACCTGGAGATCCCAATGCTGCGCGGCCGCCAGATTCATCGCCAACAGGTTCCGCTCAGGTCGCGCCGCCAAGAGCGACGAAGGATGCGCTCCCCGAGAAATCTGTATTACCAGCTGTCCTGCAGTGATACCCTGCTCATAAGGTGATAATACCAATCCCCCCACAGCGCCCCGGGTAACCGCATCTTGCCACAGAGCAAAGACCGGCGTCTCTGATGCCAACAGCGTCCATTCTAGCACCTCTTCCTTGGCAATCCGCGAACCGGCATCATCAACCAGACCGCTATAATGCCCCAGCACGACAAAATCGAATCCTTCACTGCCAGCCGTCTCCACGGTCGCGCGCCACACGTCCCAGCTCAGAGTCTCCACACGCTGTAGCTGCACCCCAAGCGTCTCGTCAGCGCGGGCTTGCCAGTACAACGACCCGGCGCTGGAAGCGCCGCCATACGCGCTATCTCCAAGAATCAAAGCGGTTTCAGCATCAGGCAGCAGACGCAACGCCATACGGATCGTCTCAAGAGCATAAGGCCGCTCCAGGACCCCCGTGACGTTATCGCTATCCAGCCCGGCCTGATCCACCGTCTGGTTCACACCACAGAAAACGAACAACTGATCACGGTCCGGATAAGTCGCAATCACCCCAGCAGCCTCATCGTCGATCGTGACAATGATCAGCGGGTCGAATGCACGGGCCGCTTCGGTCGCTTCTGCAACCGGTAGAGCTGTCGTTGTATGAGAGCGCAATGCAAACTCCCCCAGAACCAGACTCCCATCTGCGAACAAGTACCCGGCACGCGCTAACGATTCCAGCAATCCCGTCCTGATCTGGCCCGTCCACACATCGCCTGTATCATAGCTATAGATGACGAAAAGGCGCAGCGGAGCACGCGGTTCACTCACGCTGACCGGTTCCTGAAATTCAGGGGAAGATGGCCCACCACAGCCGGTGCGAGCCAGCAAAAGTAACACCAGAAGGCTTCCCCACCAGAGGCGCCTGCGTCTCATTCCACCAACTCTCCTGTCCCTGGTTTGTTCCGTTCCGCCAACGGCAACAACTGAATGCGGGCGCGCTGAACATTGAGAGCGCGCCCCAACTCCTCTGCCGCGCTGCGTAGAATCGCATCCATCTGCACCGAACCGCGCACCCGCCCGACGATTTCACTCCGCGCGCGTTCCTGTTGGGCGCTCAAGCGGGTATCCTCGAGCAAACGGGCGTTTTCCAGAGCCAATCCCAGCTGGGCTACAACCGAGTCTGCCAGACGACGTTCATCATCGGTCCAGGGACGCTTCCCCTCGAACGATAAAACGCCCAATGTCCGTTGCTGCACCCGGATAGGCGCCAACATCAGATAGCGGTCTCTTTGACGTATCACGCGCAGCTGTTGAATATCCGACACATCGTCAGGGAGCAAATCGGTCAACGCGTCCGCCTGCTCCTCATGAACCATGATGCGATCGTATATAAAGGCGAAGTCCTGATCCCTTCGGGCCAGGGCGCGCCGCCATCCCCGAATCACATCCTCCTCCTGATAACGGGACAAACGCTCAAAGGTGCTCCGGGTTTCCTGCAACAATCGTGTGTTCTCGATAGCCACAGCCACACTATCCGCGAGCAACCGCAACACCTCGAGATCATCCTTGGCGAACCGTTCGCGATCTGAACACTGGAGATCCAACACGCCAATCAATGTTCCCCGGGCCAGGAGGGGCAGCGTGAGGCGAGCATGCACTGCCGGCGACACCGTCGCGGCAAAATATCGTTCCATATCACCTGTCCGCGTCACGACGCGCGAACGCCCGGTTGCCGCAACCGCCCCTACAATGTCACCCACATCTGTTACCTGGACCGAGAAATCCAAGCCGATTCGCCCCGCAGTCCCTTCTTTCGAAGACAGCGCTTTCAGGAGCAACCGGTCCCGGGTGTCAGTGAGCAGGTAAAGGCCCACCTCATAGTATTGAAGCCGCTCCTCTATCAGCCGGGCGACTGAATCCAACATAACATCTATCTCGAACATCCCGGAGACCGCCTGATTGATCTCAGCAATGGCGCGGAACTGCTTCGCACGCGCTTCGATTTCAGTGGTGCGTTCAGTTACGCGTTGCTCCAATGCTCCGCGCTGCCGCTCCAGTGCGGATTGCGCCTCCCGTAATTGCCCCAATGTTGCTTGCAAGCTACGCATGTTCACGAAAGTCAAGACGCCCCCTACCGTCACCAATACCCCCAGGGAGAAGGCCAACACATTGAAAACCAGAGCGGGAGTGCTTTGTTGAATCAGCGGAACGTAGACACCTAACCGGGTCAGAACAAAGAGCGCCAGATAGTACCCGATGATAATAAACGTCGTATACAACGCATACGACGCACGGATCAACGTACCGGCCATCGTAACGGTCCAGATGAACAGAATCCAGGCTGGCGACCGGATACCGTCAAATACCAGGCAGGCCAGCGCCAGCCCCACCAAATTCAACCACACGTAGAGGTACACCATTGCCCGGACATGCCCCCGTTTCGCTTGCCAAATGCAGAGCAATGATACGGGCACAAAGCCTAACGGGAACACCGTCGCAATCGTACTTTCGGGTGCAGGAAACAAGCCGAGCAGCTGAGAGGTCAAGAATGTGCCCGCCAGATAGAGTACAAAGAAAAGGCTTTCGAACATCAGTACGTTGAACACCCTTCCTTGACGCGCAATCTCCGGGTCGGGGTGTTCAACGGCAATGAGCTTCTCCCACCAGGCACGCACACGAGACCCCACAGTGCTAGCTTTGCCTGTAGGAGTCAGTTGATCCAACGTGTGTTCAGGTGTCTGCATCCCCATGCCTCCTGACGCACTAGGGCGCCGTCTCCTTAGGGCCATCGCCCGTAAGCATCAAACGCGCAGCAGCCCGTTCGGCGCCTAGAGCTTGCCCCAGATCCGCCAGAGCACGTTCCAATACTGTCTCAATCTCGACCTGGGCACGAATACGCGAAGTCAATTCGCTTGCCGTCTGCTCAAGCGCCGCACTGCGCCGCGTGCTTTCCAGCAGACGAGCGTTTTCCAACGCCAGGCCCAATTGCGAAACCACCGATTCCACTACAGCGATTTCATCCTGCCGCCAGGGACGATCCAACTCGAAGGCGAAACGACCTAGAGTACGTCCCCGGATATTGAGAGGAGCAACCAGGGTGAAGAGTCCTTCGGCAGGAGAGATGACCTGGATTTCGGAAATATCGGCTGCACCGGGCAGCTCCGTTGTCCCGCGACTGATCGGCAAAGCCGTAACTTTCACCCGATCATAGAGATAACGAAGACGCCCGCCGCGACGTTGAAGGGCGCGTTGCCATTGACGTAGAAGCTCCTCTTCCTCATATTGCGACAAGCGCTCCACTGTCCGGCGCGAGGCCTCCAGTCGTCTACTGTTCTCCAAAGCTACAGCCAGGCTATCAGCCAACACACCCAGTAGCTGGAGATTCTGCTCAGTGAAAGACGCAGCCTGGATTGCATGTACGTCCAAAACCCCCATCACCCGACCATACATCACGATAGGAAATGCAGCCTCAGCCCGCGTCATATGGAGGTTCTCATCATAGACATAGTAGGGATCCACAGAAACATCCGGCACAATATAGGGGCTTACTGTGGCCGCAGCGTGACCAACGATACCCTGCCCCCCTACCTTGAGCCGCAATCCATGGCGCCAAGCCCTTCCCTTATCCGCACCCAGCTGCTCCGAATCCGGAAGAGCCAGCGAGGCAGCTTCCAAGACCACCCATTCACCAGCCTCATCCATCAGGAAGATACCTGCAAAATGAACGGGCAGCCGCTGCACGATCAAGCCGGTTACATCGTTCAACAATTTGTCGGGATCAGTAGTTGTGGCAGATGCACGTTGGATCTCCGCTACCAGGCGGAACGAATCAGAGCGTTGCTGGGCTTCAGCCGTGCGCTCTACCACTTGCCGCTCCAGAGAATGGCGAAAGGCCTCCGATTCCCCGGTGATCTGTTCCAGATGGCGCCGCGTGTCTTCGAAAAATGCAAACACATAGGCCAACAACGCAACGCTGACCGACAACAACGCCAAGAAAAAGATAGGAATGAAGCTCACATATTGCTCAGGAGCAATACCGGGCGGAGGACGGTACATCCCCGTAGACTCCCCCAACCACAACACCCCCCAGAGCGCCGCCATACCGCCGAATATCCCCAGCATGGCTCGCGGCGAGATGAAAATAGCAGCCGCGGTTACAGGCCAGAGAAAGAACAACCAAATAGCCGAGCGAATACCGCCAAAGAAGAGGACGCCGAGCACGCTCAACACCGAGAGCAGCCACACGTAAGTATGGGTCACACCGGTATACTGACCGCGCCGGTTGAAATAGATGCCCAAACCGTAAACCGTGATTCCGCCAACGCAGATACCGACGATCAGGGCTGGCGACACATCGAAGAGACCGCGCGCCGCCAGAATAGCAAAGAAGAACACCGCCACAAGGGTAAATGAAAGACTGGCCAGCAATGCAATATTCAGAATCGTCCCCATACGATTCTCGAAGCCCTGATGATCCCAGACCCGGATCAGGCGTGCAATTCCCGGTTGCGGTTGCGAGATATGGCGCGGCCAATCTCGATCTGCTGCAGCAATCAAGACGCTAGCCCGATCCTCACCTGCCGGCGCTTTTACCACAGGCGCACCACTCATCGTTCAACCTCCAACTGCACCGAAGCGCGTTGCACATCCAACGCGCGCCCCAGTTCGCTCAACGCCCGCTCCAACATCGCCTCGACCTCAATCTCGGAACGTACCCGTGAGGTAATCTCACCCACCAGTTGCTCACGCGCAGCCCGCGACCGCGTGTCCTCGAGAAGTCGAGCCGATTCCAACGCCAGTCCCAGACGGGTCGCCACTTGCTCCAACAATGATATCGCATCCGGCGCAATTCGTTCACTCCGGGAACGCAAATTCAGCACGCCAATCACTTGGTCGCGAACCTTGATAGGAACCGCGAGCACACTCCGTGGCCCCTGAGCGCCGCCATCGCCCGACTCATAGACTGTAAAGACAGGTTTCCCTTCACGCCAGGCTGCCTGCGCTTCAGGCGTCCGCCGGTCGGCGAGTTCAATATCGAATCCCCGAAACCGGTAACCACGCGGTTTGCTGCTGCGACTCGCGAACTCCTGCCATGAAGCCTGTGTATAGGCCCCGTAGGCCGCTTCTAGCTGTTGGACATTCTGAGCCGATTCTTCCAACAGACGTGCAATCTCAACCGCATTAGAAAGCTGATCAGCAACGTTCTGGAGCAATGCAGTATCCTCTTGAGCGAATGCTTCCGGTTCAGCCGAATGCAATTGGATGAGGCCCAATGCCTGGTCGCCTCGCATGAGCGGCAAAAGCAGTTCTGAGCGGGTTTCCGGGAAGCGCTCGCTATCGAAGACAACAGCGTCTGGCCCCACGTCGTACAAAATCCGCCCCCGGCGCTCCCTGATACACGCCCCCAGCGCCGTGCTCTCGACGGCCTGGTTATAGCCCGCCGCAAGCAAAGTCCTCCCCACCGTGCCGGTGCCCGCGCGAAGCACGGCCGAGGTGCGCGTATCATCCAACAAATACAGCCCCACAAAAGCAAGACCGAAACGATCCCGAATCATCTTCACAGCGCTGGGAAGCAGTTCCTCGAGGTTCAGAATTGAGGACATCGCCCGCGATACTTCAGTGATAGCCTGCAGTTGCGTTGCGCGGCGCTGCGCCTGGTCGCGCGCCAATTTAAGCTCGGTGATGTCGCGTGAAATCCCTACCAAACCGATCACCTCACCCTCGGAATCCACGAGCGGAATCTTGGTAGCCGACACCCATCGGGATTCACCATCTCGCCGGACAACCTGTTCGATGCGTCCCACGAGCGATTCGCCATTCTCGAAAAGCCATTTTTCGTCCATAAAGGCCCGACTGGCGAATTCTTCGGCGAAGAAATCGAAATCTGTCTTGCCCACAACCTCATCAGGGGATGAGGCGCCCAACATTTGGGCCTGGGCGGGATTCACCCGCACAAAACGACCGGCCGTATCCTTGTAATAAATCGTGTCTGGGATGTTGTCGATGAGCGTCGTATGTTCGATCTCACGACGCGCGATTTCCCGCAGCCGTCGCAGGTTCTCCAAAGCGACTGCTCCCTGACTGGCAATAGAACGCAACGTCTCGACCTCACGGTCCGAAAACGCATGGGAACGCCCCACGGTCTCCGCAAACAACCAACCTAACACGCGAGGCCCCACACTCAAAGGCACCATGGCCAATCCCACCACGCCGGCCATCCGAAATGGCCCTTTGGAGCGTGGATCGACGCGGTCCGAGCGATTAAGGTCAGCGATGACCCAACAATCATCAGCCTGCAACTGCCCTAGCACTGGGATTTCTAACGTCGTGAAACGCCGGCCCAGGTGCAGCTCCTCGCGCCCGGCGCGATCCCAAACGGCCTGGACTTTGACCTGACGCCGGCCGGGCTCGGCATCAGGGCGATCCAACATCACGGCAACACAGCGATCCAGGTCCAGATATTGCACATAGACCAGAATGGCCTCCAGGATCTCCTGCTCGCTCTGCGCAGTCGTGATTTGCCGGCTGGCGGTGTACAGCGCCTGGGTCACAGCTAGAATCCGCTCACGTTCCGCCTCGGCGCTTTCACGGGCCGCCAGATCGCGCTGCGCCTGATTGAACAGGCGAGCATTGGCAATCGTATTGGCCAATTGGTCTGCCATCGCCTGCAATATGGAAATGTCACCTTCCGAAAAGGCTGTTGCCTCCACCGACTGTACCGTCAGGGCGCCAAGCACCTCGCCGCGAGATATCAACGGCAACGCCATCTCTGACCGCGTCGCCGGCAGGAGAGGATTGTCAAAGCGCACGGCTTCTTCACCCACATCCAGGGCGATTCTGGCACGCCGTTCCGCAATACACGCGCCGATCATCGAAGTGCCGCCGATTGCCAGGCGATGGCCCTCGCCCAGCATGTGCGCCCCCGCTGCGCCCGTCCCGGCGTGCAGTTCGGCCCAACGGCCTGTCACATCCACCAGAAACGCGCCAACGTAATAGTAGTCAAAACGCTCCTGAATGACTTCTACAGCAGCTGGCAGCAACTCTTCCGGATCGAGAATAGACGAAGTAGCGCGCGAGACTTCGGCGGCCGTCCGCAACTGAATGACGGCCTTGCGACTGGCATCGAACAAACGCCCCGTTTGGATTGCATCCGCCACCTGCCGGGCGATTGTCGTGAAGAAGTCGAGATCTGAAGATGAATAGAGATTCTCCAGCGTGTAGCTCTCAATGGCCATCACGCCCACGACTTCATCAGCCGTGATCAGCGGCACGCCCATCCACGATAACGCCTGATCTCCCAACAAAGCCATACCCTGTGAATTAAGAAATGCCGTGTTCTCCTCCAGGTTCGCCAACAACAGCGGTTCCTGGGTGCGAATGATGTACCCTGTCAGTCCCCGAGCAATACTGTGACGCAATGGAGGTTGTCTCTCACCTTCCACAATGTGAAAAGCTGAAGTCCACTCCTCATTCCCCTTGGTATAGAGTGCAATATAGAAGTTTCGAGTATCGAAGACGCGCCTGACTTGCTGGTAAACTGATTCCATAATCGCATCGAGGTCCAGCGCCGACGCAAGTTTGCGACTCAAATCACTAAGCACTGCAAGGCGTTGCCGTTCTGCGATGTCGTGCGCGACGCCGTTTTCAGAACTCAACCTTACCAGCTGTCGCCGCAGGTCTTCGAGCTCGGCAATCAGTTGTCTTTTGGTCTTCGCTTCATCTTTCATACGACATCGCCCCCTGGCGCCTTGACAGCAGACCCCGCATCCACAGGTTCAGCTGATCCCGACGGCCCTACGTATACCGACACCTCATCTACCTGTAAGATCTGGCGCAAGTCACGCACCGCCGACTGTAACAATAAATCCACATCAAAAGCCCGGGCAAACCGTTCCGAGAGATCGCTCAAGGTCTGCTCGCGCTGAACCTGGCGTTGTGTCGTGTCGATCAACCGCAGCGTTTCCATCGTTTGGGCCAACTGATCGGTGATGGTCTCGATCAGTGCGACATCCTCTGCGGTCCAGTGGCCCTCATGACGCCGCAGGCCCAGAACTCCGAGGATTTCACCACCGAACTCAATCGGGATCGCAGCATCTTCCCGGCGCACAACCAGTTTCCGCGCGTCAAGCGCAGCATCCAGCGGCTCAAACTGGGATACATCACCTGTCCTGGCTTCCTCGTCCACAACACGATACACACGCTCCACGCTCTCAGATTCAAGGAACATGTTCCACCCCTCACGGAGGTAGCGCTGTTGCAGAACCTGGAATTCCGCCAGGACCTCAACCAGGGTATCAACCGTGGCGTTGAGCGCTTCACCCAGGCGGACGATGTCCGGGTTCTGCACCTGGGCAGCAATCATGTCCAGATCAAGTTTCGCGGCGTAGTCCCCGGCAGAAACCTTATCCAGAAAGGTCAAGTATTCGCTCACGCTCTCCTGAAGCTGCTGCGACTCCAGTCGCTGCTGATCACGGGCGGAACGTTCAGCAGCGATGACTTCCTGGACCTCACGGTTCGAAACCTCGAGCTCTCTACTCCGTTGCTCCGCAAGCGTAAGCACTTCCTCATTCGCCTTGAGCAACGCATTCAACAACCCCACGACAAGCGCAATCACCACCACAAGAGCGGCGGCATTGACTA
>JAFGNR010000252.1 GCA_016926915.1 Anaerolineae bacterium | reverse complement strand
GCTTCTTGATCCGTGATTCAGATAGCTGACCGGCGGAACTCCGCCTGACAACGTTTGCCTCTTGTGCTATCCGTGATAGACTTACGCTGTCGTAAGGAGGCATATGACCCAGGCGTTATACCGCAAATGGCGTCCCCAGACGTTCGAAGATATGGTGGGGCAAGAACACATTGTGCGCGCGCTGCGCAATGCATTGCATTCCGAGCACCTGCACCACGCGTACCTCTTTGCCGGGCCCCGGGGTACCGGGAAGACGAGCATGGCCCGTCTACTGGCCAAAGCCGTCAACTGCCTGGCGCCGGTCGGGGCGCGCCCTTGCAATACGTGTGAGATTTGCCGCGCGGTGAATGCCGGTCGTTTGATGGACCTCAGCGAAATCGATGGCGCTTCTAATACCGGTGTGGACAATGTCCGCGATTTGTTGGAGAAGGTGGGGTTTATGCCCACGCAGGCGCGCTACAAGGTCTATGTCATCGACGAGGTGCACATGCTTTCGACGCCGGCCTTCAACGCCCTGTTGAAGACGCTCGAAGAACCGCCTGCCCATGTCATTTTTGTCTTTGCTACGACGGAAGCCCATAAGATTCTGCCCACCGTGCTTTCGCGCTGCCAGCGTTTCGAATTCCGGCGTATCCCCCTGGATTTGATCCTGGAGAGGCTGCGAGCTATTGTGACAGAAGAGGGGATCGAGGCCGAACCGGAAGCGCTCGATCTCATGGGGCGGGCCGCGACCGGCAGTATGCGCGACGCGATAAGTTTGCTCGATCAGATGGCCGCCGGCGGCAGCGTCACTGCCGACTATGTCCGGTTGATGCTGGGCGCCGAGCGGCGCAAAGTGGTGGAGTCTCTGGCGCGCGCCTGGATCGAAAAGGACGTCGAATCCGGGCTGAGCACGATTGCCCAGGCGGTCGATGGGGGAGCGGATCCCCGCCAGCTGGCGCGGCAGCTGACCGATTTCCTGCGCGGGCTGTTATTGATGCGTCTGGGCGCGGGGGCAGTGTGGCATGAGCCTACGGCCGAAGAACGCCAGCGGCTGGATGCGTTGGCGCAAACGGTAGCTCCCGAACGCCTGACCTCGGCAGTCCGGATGTTCAGCGCCGTCGCTGCGGAACGCGGCGCCGGGTGGCAGCCCCAGTTGCCCCTGGAATTGGCGTTTGTCGAGGCGACGTTGTCGCCGGCGCCGGACCCTTCCGGGAGCGACCCGCAGGCGGCCAAGCCGGCGTCCCTCCGGGTGGAGACGTCTCCTCCCCCAGTGCTCCCGCGTGCTGCTGCAAAACGTGAATATCCGGCGCCTGCCCCTGCCTCTCCGGCGCCTTCAGCGCTGGCGCCCGTCGCTCCTGCGGGCGGCGCCTCCAAAGTCGAAACCATCGTCAGCCGTTGGCAGGATATCAAGCGCAGGATGCGCCCGGTGGATTTATCGTTATCGGCTTTACTCAATGATGCGCAGCCCCTGGATGTGGATCAGGAAGGCGCCCTGGTGCTGGGGTTCAAGCATTCGTTCCACCGCAACAAGGCTGATACGGCGGAGAACCGGCAGGCGATTCAAGGGTTGCTGGAGGAATTGTTCGGCGGGGCTTTCGCGATCCGTTGCGTGCTGGAAAAAGAGTGGTCGCCTTCTGTCTCTCAGAAGGCCCCCTCGTTCACTGTTCCCGAACCTCCTCCCCCTCCTGACGATCCGATTGCCGGGGATGAGGTGGTGCAGCGGGCCGTCACAGAGTTGGGAGCCGTCGCCAAGGTGAAGGCGTGAAGACGCTGCTTTGCGGCTGGTGAATCGCAGACCGGCGTATCATGATGCATTCGCGCAGAAATTCGATATAAGGAGAGTGTAATGGCTCGTAGAGGTGGTATGCAACTGGACCCCAATCGCCTGATGCGGCAGATGCAGAAGATGCAGGCAGATGTCGAACGTATTCAGGATGAGGTTTCCCAGGAGATTGTGACGGCGACCGCCGGGGGCGGCGCTGTCGAGGTTTCCATTACCGGCGGCTTGGAATTCAAAGCAATTAAGATCGATCCCGAAGTTGTCGACGCCGAGGATGTGGAGATGCTGCAAGACCTCATTCTCGCGGCTGTGAATGAGGCCGTGCAGAAGGCGCAGGCGATGATGGCAGACCGTATGGCGGCAGTCACGGGCGGACTAGGAGGCCTTCCCGGCCTGTAGGCCTATGGGCAATGCTGCAGTACCCCCTTCGGTTACACAACTCATCCAGACGTTTTCCGAGTTACCGGGCATCGGCCCGAAAACGGCATCGCGTCTGGCTTTTTTCCTGCTGCGCGGGAAATCCGAGTTGGCGCTGCGCCTCGCGGAATCCCTACAAGGGCTGGTCGAGAACACCCGGTTCTGCTCGGTCTGCTTCAATGTGACGGAGCAGGATCCCTGCCCGATCTGCGCCAATACAAGCCGCGATCACGCTGTGATCTGCGTGGTAGAGGAACCCATGGATTTGTTGGCCCTTGAGGGGACCAACCAGTATGACGGCGTCTACCACGTGTTGCACGGTGCGCTCTCCCCTCTGGAAGGGATCTTTGCCGAAGACCTGCGCATCAAGGAATTGGAGGCGCGCGTTGGGGCGGGCGTCGTTCGCGAGGTGCTTCTGGCGACCAATCCGACCAGTGAGGGCGACTACACGGCGGCCTATTTGATCACCCGGCTAAAGGCGTTGCCGGTGCGTCTCACCCGGCTGGGACGCGGGCTGCCGGTCGGCGGCGACCTGGAATATGCCGATGCGATTACGCTGACGCGCGCGTTGGAATCGCGGCAGGAGCTCTGAGTGTGACGACCTGGAACCTCGATATCCGGCTTGGCTGGCGCGTGGGCCTGGGTTTCATTGCGATTCTGATTTTGCTCATGGCCGGTATGGTGACGTTGGCCGTGCTGCTCCCTATTTCGCTGTTGACTTACGGCCTGGGATTGGGCGTGTTGGCTGCGATTGCCGGCGCGGTCTTGCTCGGCTACCAACTCTCGTGTCTGGTGCGCGCGCGGTATACCCTGGACCGCAATGCCGTCATTGTGCAATGGGGCGGCTATGAATACCAGATTCCCGTGGCGGCAATCACAGAGGTCATGTCTGGAGAGGCGGTCGCTGACTGGCGCCTGGGGGGCGTGGTGCGCTGGCCCGGTTATTGCGTGGGCCGGGGCAATTCTGATACGCGGGGCGAGGTGTTGTTCCATGCCACGGTTCCAGTCGCCAAAACGGTGGTGCTCAAGACCGCGAAGCAAGCCTACGCCATTTCCCCTCAGGATCGCGAAGGGTTCTTGAAGGCGCTGGAAGAACGGCGGGAGATGGGCGCGACACAGGACGTCGAGGAGACGTCGCGCCATCCCGCGTTCCTGGATTGGGAAATCTGGCGCGACCGTGTGGTGTGGGTGGGGCTGGGAGGCAGTATGCTGGTGTGGGCGCTGCTGCTGGGCGTGCTGTGTTGGCGTTTCCCGGCGCTTCCTCCCCAGATTGTCCTGCGGGTAGGTGTGCAGGGAGAGCCGTTGTTGGCAGCGAACGCCGTGCGAATTTTCTACATGTCTTTACTGGGGATTATCTTTCTGCTTTTGAACGGCGGTCGCGGTCTGGCGCTTTATTCTCGAGTCCGCGTCGCGGCCTACGGGCTTTGGCTCAGCCTTCTGGCGCTGCAAGGGGGGCTGTGGATCGCGGTGTTGGCCGTTCTGCTCAACACGGTGTGAGATCTCAAGGTACCGGTATAGCTCCATGAACGCGAAAATCGCCCTCGTGGCACTTGATCTTGATGGCACGGTGATGGATGCACATCAGTATATCTCGCCTCGCGTGCGGCGCGCTATCGCGCGTAGCCGGCAGGCCGGTGTGCAAGTTACACTGGCGACCGGGCGTATGTTCGAGAGCGCGCAGCCCTTTGCGCAGCAACTCGGCATCGACGTCCCACTGGTCACGGGTCAGGGAGGCTGGATTCAGCATCCCGAAGAGACCGGGCCGCTTTATCATGTTTCCCTTGACCCAGAGGTCGCGATTGCGGTGCTGGCGTTGGCCCGGCGGGAGCAGTGGCATGTGGTCCTGTATGCCGGTGGGCGGATTTTCCTGCACGAGCTGGCTTTCGATTCGGATTTCTACGATCGCCTTCTGGGCAAGAATTTCGAGGTAGTTGCCGATTTGGATGCGATTGTGGCAAAGTCTATGCCTGACAAGCTGCTGTTTGTGGCGGAGCCGGAGCGGATTCCTTATCTCGGCTCGGGACTGCGGGCGTGTGTGGACGGTCGTGCTGAGGTTTTCCGTTCTCACGCCTATTTCATCGAAGTGGCGCCCAGGCATGTCGATAAGGGACGTGGTCTGTCCTGGCTGGCGCACTATCTGGGGACGCCCCAGGCTGCCGTCATGGCCATAGGAGATCAGGAGAACGATCTGCCGATGTTGGCGTGGGCCGGGTTGGGGGTTGCCATGGGCGATGCGTCTCCCGTTGTGCGCGAGCGCGCGGATTGGGTGGCTCCTTCTCTCGCGGAGGACGGCGCCGCCGTGGCTTTGGAAACGTTTGTGTTGGGAGAGGTGTGACAATGAGTGCTCCTGTTCTCCCAGTACAACAGGCCGGTGCGCTCGAGCGGGCCGTCGCTGCATTGCAGGCCGGACACCTGGTTGTGATACCCACCGATACCGTTTATGGCATCGCAGCGCGACCTCAGACCCTGGATCGTTTGGAAGCGCAGGTCTATGGGAGCCGAGAGCGCGCTCCCTGGCCGGCTTTGCCGTTGTTGTTGCATTCTGCACGTTATATGCCCTTGTTGGCCCGCTCGAACGCGGCGGCGGAACTATTGGCGCATCATTTCTGGCCTGGGGCGGTGACGTTGATTTTGCCCACGGCGCCGGACTTCCCCTTAGGGAGTCTCGATATCACGACGGTGGCTTTGCGCGTGCCTCACTATCCTCCCCTGCACCCCCTGTTGGCGGCCCTGGAAGGGTACGTTATTGTGGGGCGCGCGGCCCGTTCTGGCTACCCGTCTTGTATCACGGCTCAGGAGGCGCAGGAACAGTTGGGCGAAGATGTTGCCTTGATCCTCGATGGTGGGCCATCTCCTCTGGGCGTGACCTCGACGATCGTCGATTGCATCGAGGTTCCCCCTCGCATTGTGCAGCGCGGCGTCATCCCGGACCAAAAGATCCTTGACGTATTACGCCTGGGCGACCGGGAGTCCGGCGTGTGATGCGGCGCTCGCGGTTACGTTTTTCTCTCATCTTGATAGCCGTTCTGCTTCTGGGAACGGCTTTGCGTTTTTATCGGCTTGATGCGCAATCGTTCTGGAACGATGAAGGCAACACGGCCCGCCTCATCGAGCGCCCGATACGGCTTATCGTAGAGGGCGCTGCGGGGGATATTCATCCCCCCGGTTACTATCTACTCATGGCTGCCTGGCGCGTGGGTGTGGGACACTCAGAGTTTGCTCTGCGGGCTTTCTCGGCGTTCGCCGGGGTGTTGATGATTGCCGTTGCTGCGGCGTTGGGAAACCTGGCAGGGAAGCGCCCTGTGGCTACCGGCGCGGCATTTCTCACGGCCATCCATCCGCTGGCGGTCTACTACAGCCAGGAAGCGCGCATGTATGCGCTTCTCGGGTTGCTCTCGGTCTTGACGCTTCTTACTACGGCGCGTCTGGCGCGCCGGTTGTTGGCGCTCCCCGCTGCGCGCGCTTCATTCGGCGGCGCCCTGTGGCGGGATGCTGCTATCGCGGTCCTCTGCATAGCGACCGGTCTGTATACGCAGTACTTTTTCGGGCTGGTCGTGTTGGTCATCAACCTGGTTTTTCTGGCGAGCTGGTTGGCGGCCTCCCCCCGGGTGTGGCGCGTCTGGATTCCCTGGCTGACGGCCCAGGTTGCCGGGGGATTGCTGTTCTTGCCCTGGTTGCCCAACGTTTTCAGGGCTGCGTCCTGGCGTCCTCCGGATCTCAATACGGGAGAAGCGCTTCGCGACCTTTCACGTGGATTGCTGGTGGGAATCACGTCGAGTGCGCCGCCCGGATATGGGGTTTGGGCGGCCGTCCTACTGCTCTTGATTCTGGGGTTCCGGACACGACCGCGACTTCGCTTCGCCAAATGGCTATGTACCGGCGCTGCGATTCTGCCGGCGCTGGCGCTTCTGGCCTTGAATGTGTACCGGCCGGCCTATTTGAAATTCCTGTTGGCGTCGGTGGCGCCGCTGGCGGTTACCTTGGCGCTTCCGCTAGGGGGGAAAAGTCCACCTGCACGCCACACGTTCCGCTCCTGGTTGGTTCGCGGTCTGGGGTTCCTGGCGATTTTGGCGCTTTTGCCGGTGCAGGCGCATGCTTTGCGAAATCTGTACTTCGACCCGGCGTTTGCCCGTTCCGATTACCGGGGAATCGCCGCGCAGATCGCTTCTGAAGCAGATCCACAAACGGCGGTGATCCTCAGTGCGCCCAACCAGTGGGAGGTCTTCACCTACTATTTCGCCGGCGACAATGTCTTTCCGGCGCCCTACCACCCCACCGAGGAACGGGCGGTTGCCTGGTTTGATGAGGTATTGGCTCTGGAGCTAGCGCAACTCTATGCAGTTTTCTGGGGCGATGGCGAATCCGACCCTCACCGGCGTATCGAGTTTCAACTTGCACAACGGGCCTATCCGGCGCGTGATCTGTGGGTCGGCGACGTGCGGGTGGTGAGCTATGGCATGGCGGCGCTTCCTGCAATGCCTGAGCACACCGTGGCGGCTGTCTGGGACTCGCAGTTCATGCTGGATGGGTACGCCATTGGAGGGCAGCGCTTTGCGCCTGGGACCATTGTGCCGGTTTCCCTCTTCTGGCGCGCCGGAGTCGCCGGAGATGCGCGCTGCAAGGTCTTCGTCCATCTCCTGGATGCCACAGGCGCGCTGGTCGCCCAACATGATGCCGAACCGGTTGCCGGATTCCGTCCCACGACGACCTGGCAATCCGGCGAGACCGTTGTGGACCGGCATGGCGTCTTGATTCCTGAGACGCTGCCCGGGGGCGAGTATACTTTGTCCATAGGGATGTATCTTTTCTCCGGGGAGCGTTTGCCGGTCGTCGTTCAGGAGATGCCGGTCGGGGATGTAGTGCCCCTTGCCGTCCTGACGATCACGCGCTGAGGCGGGGGGAGACGTGCTGCGGGCTGCTCGTTATCTGCGGTTGACGGTGATGACGGCGGGAACCGCTGTGTAAGAGTCGATTTGATGCGAGACGACGCCCGCCAGCCACAATCCCGTCGAGGTGCCGCCATCGAGATTCAAGGCGATGTGGAGGTCGAGGTCGGATTCGGTGAGCCACGTGGCCAACGCGTGAAGGCCAAAACAGCCCCGTGATCCGATCAAAAACAGCAACCGGCCCTCGCGGTCTTGCGCTACGAGCGTGCGGCGCGCCACACGCCCATCATCTGCGTCGGCCGGAAAGCCCATCACGCCGCCGGGCTTCACCAGCACCGGGAATGATTGTACGGCGGTCTTCAGGGATTCTCCCGGCACAAAGGGCTGCGTTCGCAGCCAACGCACGCTGATCTGTCCGTCGGCGCGTTCGGCCAGCATCCCCGCGAAATCCCCATACTGGCTGCCGTAGGGTACACCCGCGCAGACGGTATAGCCGGTGACTTCGTAGGCTTCTGTAAAGTACCCTGCGTTCAAGGTCAGCAGCGCCTGCGTCTGCGCCGCCCACGCGGAGATGTTCTGCGCTAGACCGGGTGTGTAGACCACCGCCAGGGTGTAGGCCAAAGGATCGACGCGCACAATGTAGATACGTTCTTTGCCCTGAGGGGTGCGGGTGGAAATGGTGCGAGTTTCCAGTCCGGGATCGATCTCCTGCCAACCTGTGTCTTGCGGTACCTGAACCGTGGGAAAAGGCGTCCAGGTTGGAGGCGGGGCGAGCGTTGGCTCCGGTGTACCCGTAGACGTCAATTGTATGCTGCCGCACCCCATCGCGGCAGCCAACATCAGGGCGGCAGTGAGAAGACTCCAAGAGCGCTCCATGCACGCTATCATACCTGAGATCTGGGAAGTGGCAATGTTTTCCTGAAAGAAATGTGGTACACTGTATGTAGAGGGTGTCGTGATGGCTGGCATTCAACGAGGCTGGCGGGCGGCGTGTGGACTGAGCCAAGGAGGATGATGCGCGCAACGAAGACACTGCCTGAGAACTACCATGCCCGGCGAACGGTCGATTTCTCCCACAACTTAAGGCTTGCTATTGGGGCCAATCTGGCCGGGATCCTGTTGATTTTCGTCTTTGGCACGGCGGCGATGCGGATCGTGGGCTGGATACGTCCTGATATCGAGAATCTGACGGCAGCGTTTGGCGATACCGGCGACCTGCGGATACTGTTCATCGCCCTGGTGGTTATTGCACTCCTGCTTGTGGTACACGAGCTCGTCCATGGCCTGTTTTTCTGGCTGTTCACACGCGCCAGGCCGGTATTCGGTTTCAAAGGCGTGTATGCCTACGCGGGAGCGCCGCAGTGGTTTTTGCCGCGCAATGATTATTTCGTAGTTGCGCTTGCCCCATTGGTGATTTTGACATTGGTGTGCGTGGCTTGGTTGCCGGTTGTGCCGCCGGCCGGCGTCTCGTTGCTGGTATTGGCCGGTGTGGCCAACGCCGCCGGCGCCGTGGGGGACATTCTGATTGCGGTATGGTTGCTTACTTATCCGAAAGAGACGTTGGTTCGCGATACGGGAGCCGGCATTACGTTCTACGGCCCTTAGAAGTGCTACTTCTGCCCCTGGCCGTGATCACATGCCGGAAGGACGCATATCACGGAAACCCGCAGAGAGAACGCGCGAGCGCCTGAGGATGATACGCAATGATGACCTGGCAATTTAACCTCTACACGCTGCTTTTGTTCATCTCGGCAGGCGTGTCGTTCTCCGTGGCGCTCTTTGCCTGGCGCCGCCGGCCTACCAGCGGCGCCATCCCCTTGACGCTGTTGATGTTGGCCGTTGCCGAATGGGCATTGGGCTATGGCATTGCGATGGGAAGCGACCGGCTGCCGTTCAGAATTTTCTGGGCCAAAATGCAGTATCTCGGTATTGCGTCTGTCGGTGCATTGCTGTTGATTCTCGTGTTGGACTACACCGGTAACCGGCGCTGGCTTACTCGCCGGAACTTACTTCTCTTGTCGCTGGAACCTCTGATACGCGTGTCGCTGGCTTTTACCAATGAGTCTCACGGATGGATTTGGCGACATATTTCGATCGTAGACCAGGGCGCGTACGCGACGTTGGATATCGTCTATGGGCCTGCTTTCTGGATAGGGGCGGCCTTATCTTATGTTCAATTGCTCATTGCAACGCTGCTGTTGGTACGAACCTGGTTGAACTCGCGCCGCGTACAGCGATTCCAGGTGACCATGATGTTGGTGGGTGTGGCGTTGCCCTGGCTTGGCAATCTCTCGTATTTGCTACATCTCAATCCCTTGCCCTATATTGATTGGACCCCGTTTCTGTATTCGCTGGCCGGTGTGGCGGTGGCCTGGGCTTTGTTCCGCTACCGGCTCCTCGATATCGTACCTATTGCGCGGGAAGCTGTGATCGAGGGAATGCCCGATGGCGTCATGATTCTCGATGCAAAAACCCGTGTGGTGGACTTGAATCCCGCAGCACAGCAGATGTTCGATTGCACGCTCATGAAGGTATTGGGGCTTCCCTGGGATTCGGTGGAGGCGTTTGGCGGGGCTTTCTCGGAATGTGTTTTCCCGCCGCCTGAAGCCGCCCATTTCGAGACCACGCGTGTGTATCGCGGGCGCACACTATATTACGACGTCCGTATCTCGGCCCTGGACTGTGATGGGCAAGAGGCGGTCTGCGGTTGGGTCGTGGTGCTGCGGGACGTCACGGAGCAGCGCGGCGTGGAGCTGGATCTGCAGACGCATCGCCTGCAACTGGAAGCGCAGAATGCGCAGTTGCATAAGTTGACCCAGGCGGTCGAACAGAGCGCGAACACGATTGTGATCACGGATCGCGAGGGCCTCATCGAGTACGTGAATCCGAAATTCGTGGAGATGACCGGGTACGCGGTATCCGAGGTTTTGGCAAAGCGGATGGATATCGTGAAGTCGGGCCATCAATCCGAGGCATTCTATCGCGACTTATGGGACACCATCGAGTCAGGACAGGCATGGCATGGCGAGTTACTCAACCGGCGTAAGGATGGGACGCTGTTTTGGGAAGAGGTGGCTATCTCTCCGGTACGTGATGACAGGGGAGAGATCACGCATTTCATCGGCGTCAAGGTCGAGGTTACTGAGCGGAAGCAGGCAGAGCAGGCGCTGCACACTTACACCGAACGGCTGAAAGTTCTGCACGAGATCGATCAGTCCATACTGGCAGCGCGTGCTCCGGAGACGATCGCTCTGGAGGCCGCCGTTCGGGTGCGCCGGTTGATTCCCTGTGAACGTATTCTGATTCTCGAGATCTCGGTCATGGGTGAAATGGACATCCTGGCCATCGAGACGCACCAACAGTTTCCGCCGGCTCAGAAGCCGAAACTCTATGGAAGCGTTTTGCTGGATGCAGGTATTTTGTCCGGACACGTGCAAGGCGTTGCCGACCTTCTCAAGGTTTTGAACCCCTCACTCCTGGAACGGCAACTCCTGGCAGAGGGGGTCCGTTCGTACACGATCGTTCCCCTGATGGTGGAGACTGAACTGGTGGGGACGCTGCACCTTGAATCGATAAGCCCCAATGCCTTTGACGAGGATCATGTGGCGATTGCCACAGAGGTTGCGACACCTCTGGCGCTGGCAATCCGGCAATCGCGGCTATTTACCCTGGCCCAACAGGAAATTGCAGAGCGGCAATTGGCAGAGGCGGCGTTGCTCAAATACACGCAGGATCTTGAAGCGAGTCATGCAGAGCTGGATGCTTTTGCTCACACCGTCGCTCACGACCTAAAAAATCCTTTGACCTCTCTCATCGGCGCCAGCGAAGCCTTGCTATCGCTGCGGGATGAGCTGTCGGCCTCTCAAAGTGAAGGCTATTTACGACTCATTCAGCGCAGCGCCTGGAAGATGACCACGATCACCGATAGCTTGCTCCTCATGGCCAGCGTGCGCAAAATGGAGCAAGTACCTGTGACGTGTCTGGAGATGGAAGCCATTGTTGACATCGCTATCGATCGTCTGCGTGGATTATTGGATGACTATCAGGCGGAGGTTGCCAAGACCGCTACATGGCCCCAGGCCATGGGATACGCACCCTGGGTAGAGGAAGTCTGGGTCAACTATATCAGCAACGCCATCAAATATGGAGGACGCCCACCGTGCATCGCATTGGGGGCTGACCGGTCGGAGACTGAGGTGCGCTACTGGGTTCAAGATAATGGTATTGGCATTGCTCCTAATGCACAGGCGCAGCTTTTCACAGAGTTCACGCGCTTGCGACAAAGGTCTATTGGCGGACATGGACTGGGATTGTCCATCGTAGAGCGGATCATCAGGCGCCTGGGGGGGCAGGTCGGTGTGGAAAGCCATGTCGGTAAAGGCAGCCGGTTCTTCTTTACGTTGCCTGCACCTCAAGGAGCAACCGCCGCGATGGTAGAGATGCCCTTCAGCAACGTCGTCTGGGAACGCGAGAAACCCCAGCAAGAACCAGCATCACGGCTACTCTCCGAAGACTACCTCAAGGGCTTTGCAGCGCTCCCCCAGGAGCTGCTGCGCGACCTGGAGTCGGCGGTGACCGTTGCCGAAATCGACTGGATCACGCGTGTGATTGGCGAAATCGATCGCCGCGACACCCTCATTGGGGCGCTGCTACGGCGACTGGCGGAGGATTTTCAGCACGAAGCAATTCTGGAACTGCTCCAAGACGTTCAAAGCCACGGTGTTTTCGAGTCGCCGGTTGCGCCGCGTGGTAATCCACAAGGTGTAGCCGGTTCGTCCTAGCGTCGTTTCCATCCGGGGCCCCTGTGTGATTACTGCGGCTCCTCCGCGCTCTGCTGTACGGTCCGTTGTCTCAATGTGAGGCCGACAATCAGCGTTCCCACGGTTGCAGCGACCATACACAGTAGCCAGACGGTGCGGAAACCGTGGCTTTCGAAGAGCGCTCCTGCTGCAAATTGCCCCAGACTCGGCCCGATTCCTAGAATGGCCGTTGTGTAGAGACCTTGACCGGTCGCGCGCCAGCGTGGCGGCAGCTGCTCATCAACCTGTTTGGGTACGATGACGAGTAGCGCGGTCATCGCTGCGCTGTGTAGCGCTTGCAGCGGAACAAGCAGCCAGGCGGCTTGGACGTTGGCAAAGAGGAACCAGCGCAGCGGGGTCAAGGCAAAGGCTACGATCAGGACCGCGCGTTCACCGAAACGCGCCACCAGGTTGGGAGTTTGCTGCATCAAGGGAACTTCGATGATCGCCATGCTCGAGACGGCCAATCCAATCAGCCAACCGGGAGCGCCCAGCGTCTCCATGAACATCGAAAGGTATTGCACGCCGATGATGAGCGGACCCGAAATCAACAACGCACCCAGGAACAGCATAGCCAATCGCGGACGCTGTGGGAGTAATTGAACTCCTTCGAGCCATGCCGTGGAGCCATGGGCGGTGGTTTCCGGCAGCGTCATGGTCAGGAGGGCCAACCCTAACCAGAGAGCCGCGTGGATGGCCGGCAGCCAGTTGATGAAGGGGGCAGCCAGCAGATTCCCCCCGATGAGCGCCGACACTGCAAAGCCGGCTGATCCCCAGGCGCGCAGCGGGCCGAACCGATCGAGTTGTTGGTGTTGCTCCAAGTAGTCGAAGGTTACGGCAGTTCCCAGGGCCATAATGGGGGCGCGCAGTATTGCATACACGATGGAGACGAAAAATAGCCAGCCGAACGTGTGACTGACCAGGAAGCCAATAGCCGCAACAGCTGCAGTTGCACTGGCCAGGGTGAGGACATGCTTGCGGCCGTGACTGAGGTCTCCCAGATAGCTCCAGACCGGTTGTGCGAAAATGCCGGTGAGCGAAATGGCGCCCAACAAAAGCCCCAATTGTGTTCCTGTAAGCCCCCGGTGGATGAGAAACGCGTTCAGATAGGGGAAGAAGATGCCGTTTCCCATAAAGAAAAGAGCAAAGAAAGCTGCGAACCGGCTATGGAAGCTCTTCGAGCGACGCATCTATTTTGATCCCCAGTCGAGGGTGAGGGCTTCGAGTCTCAGGGCGTCCCTTTGATTACGGTGACTGTAGCATGCACCCGGCCTTCGAAAACAAAGCCGGGTGCACTTGTGAACGTCTGGAATGTGAAAGGCGCGCAGGTGCAGCGGGTTATGTGCCTTCTGTCCAGGAGTTCAGATAGCGAATTTGCTCTTCGGAAAGGGTGTCGATCGTGATGCCCATAGCGTGCAGTTTGAGCGCCGCGATGGCCTGATCGATTTCCTGCGGCACCGCGTAGACGATGTTTTCCAGTGTATCGGCGTTGGCGAGCATATACTCCGCGCTGAGCGCCTGATTGGCGAACGACATGTCCATGACGGCGCTGGGATGCCCTTCAGCGGCAGCCAGATTTACGAGCCGCCCATCCGCCAGAATATTGATGTGACGTCCGTCGGGCAGCTGATACTGGTCGACGAAGGGCCGTATCTTACGCGGCGCATTTGTGGCCATGGCCGCGAGGGCAGGGATATTAATCTCCACGTTGAAGTGGCCGGAGTTGCACACAATGGCGCCGTCCTTCATCGCAGAGAAATGCTGCCGGTCCACGACGTTGATGTCGCCGGTCGAGGTGACGAAGATATCCCCCAGGGGGGCTGCCTCGATCATGGGCATCACGCGATAACCGTCCATCACGGCCTCCAGGGCTTTGAGGTTATCGATCTCGGTTACGATAACGTTCGCGCCCATGCCTTTGGCGCGCAGCGCAATGCCACGGCTGCACCAACCATACCCGCCAACGACGACGGTCTTTCCTGCTACCAATACGTTGGTAGCCCGGATGATGCCATCCAGCGTCGATTGTCCTGTCCCATAGCGATTGTCGAAAAGGTGCTTGGTCAGCGCGTCATTGACGGCGATGATGGGGTACTCCAGGGCGCCTTCCTTGGCCATGGCGCGCAGGCGGATTACCCCGGTGGTCGTCTCCTCGGTCCCGCCCACGAGACCTTCCATAACTTCACGCCGGTCTTGATGTAGGGTGCTTACGAGGTCGGCG
>JAFGNR010000251.1 GCA_016926915.1 Anaerolineae bacterium | reverse complement strand
GCGGTTTCCCTTGAAACACAGGCTCCATGTGTTAAAATAAGCCTGTGAAAATCGGACGTACAACCATTCGCGTGTGGCACGTCGCGGCCGGTACCGTGTTGGGCTTGGTTCTGGCAATCGCGTTTTCGGCGGGGGTACTGGTCGCGCCCTACATGGATTTCATCCTTATCCAGAGGGCGGCGCCCCTCCCGCCGTTTGGCGAAGCCTGGCTATGGGTAGAACGTCAGTTCTATGGCGCTGTGCCTCCCACCGACGTGCGGATGCGAGGAGCCATTCGCGGCATGTTGGCAACGCTGGACGATCCGTATACCGTGCTACTCGACCCGCAGCCGGCGCAACAGGAACGGCAGCGCCTGGCGGGCACATATGGCGACGTCGGAGTTTCGCTCTGGTGGGCAGAGGAGGGCCATGTAGCGCTGGCCCCCTACCCTTCCGGTCCGGCTGCCCGCGCAGGTGTACAACCCGGGGATCTCTTGACCGGCATTGATGGCGAACCGTTGCAGGACGTCGAACGCCTGGAGGATGTGGCCTGGCGCCTGCAAGGAGCTGTCGGGACGGTCGTGGGACTGGATCTTTTACGTTCTGAAGGTGAAGTGTTGCACATTCCTGTGACCAGAGAGGAAATCTTGCATCCTTCCATCGAGAGCCGTGATCTCACACCGGATGTCGGATATGTGAAGATCAATAGTTTCACCGACCAGACGGCCAGGGAGGTCCGCGACCTTCTTGATACTTGGACACAGGGACCGGCGCCCTCAGCCTTGATTCTTGATTTACGGGGTAACGCTGGTGGGGTCTTGAGTCCCCTACCCTCTTTGGGCGGGGCCTTGTTAGGCGCCGATCTGGTTATGTACATCGATACAGACCGGGACTCCGAACACATCGTGAAGACGTCAGGCGCGCAGCTTTTCGCAGGACCACTGGCCGTCCTGGTGGACGGCGGTACCGCCAGCGCTGCGGAGATCCTGGCGGCGGCGCTGGCTGATCACGGTCGCGCTGTGCTGATCGGCGCTCCAACGTATGGCAAGGGGTCTGTACAGGCGCTTTATCCATTGCCGGATGGATCGGTGATGCACATCACGCATGCCGTTTGGCTGACGCCTGACGGCAACCGGCTCGACGGGGCAGGACTCCAACCTGATTTTACAGTTGGTGTGGTTGCCGGACGCGATGCAGCACTCAAGGTTGCTTTGGAACATATTGCCGTACACACGCCATAGGCGCACGCTTATGGCGTGTGTACCACCGTAGTGTAGGAGGATTGGGATGAAGAAAACTATTGTTTGGATCGTGGGTATTTTGTTGGTCATAGGACTGCTTGCAGCAGCATTCGGCGGGGGCCTCCTTGTCGGACGGGCAGCCAACATTCTGAACCCGCGATCCGTGGAAGTAACCGTTGAACCGGTGCTCTCAGATTCCGGCGAGATGGATGAGGATGAGGTCGCCGAACCGACCGCGGAGCCGGACCCGGATGAGGTACTGCCGCCGGTTGAAGAAGCACCTCCTGTGAATCCAGAAGAAAGCGAGCTTGATTTCGCAATGCTGCGTCAAGTTCTCGACATCCTGGAACAGGAGTACTACGGTGAGTTGCCAGACGCAGCTACGCTTTCGTATGGCGCCATTCGCGGCATGCTTTTCACACTGGATGACCCTTATACCACTTTCATTGAACCGGACATTGCAGCGATTTGGAATCAGGACGCCACTGGAGAGTTCGAAGGCATTGGCGCCACCGTGCAGATGCGCGAGGACGGATATCTCGAGATCGTGCGCCCTTTGCCTGATCACCCGGCCGAAGCTGCCGGTTTGAGAGCCGGCGATTTGATTCTTACTGTCAATGATGAGTCCATCACCGGAATGGGACTGTACGAGGCCATCGGGCTAATCCGTGGCCCGGCTGGAAGCACGGTCGAGCTGGAGATTGCCCGCCCCGGTGAACGGGATACCTTTTTTGTCGAGGTTATCCGGGCGCGTATCGAGCTGCCCAATGTCGAATATCGTATGCTTGACAACGATATCGCTTACATCCGGCTCACCGAATTCGACGAGACCGCGACCGAGCGGGTCGAAGCCGCGTTGGAGGAACTCCTGGCGCAAGGCGCCTGGGGATTGGTATTCGATCTGCGGGACAATCCAGGCGGCTATCTACAACAAGCCATTCTGGTCGGCGATCTGTTCCTGGGAGAAGGGATCGTCGCCATCGAGCGGGACAGCGACGGGAACGAACGCCAGTTTTCCTCCTATGATGGCCAGATAGGCGAGGATATTCCCATGGTCGTGTTGGTCAACGGAGGGAGCGCCAGCGCCTCGGAGATTGTCGCTGGGGCGATTCAGGATCGGGATCGCGCAGTCCTCATCGGCGAGCCCACGCTAGGTAAAGGGTCGGTGCAACTGCCCCACAATCTGAGCGACGGTTCTCAGCTGCGGGTGACAATTGCCCGTTGGTTTACGCCAGACAACCACAGCATTCACGGTGAAGGACTCACACCTGAGATCGAAACGCCCTACCTTCCCGAAACGCCGGTAGACGAAGATCCCCAACTGGACCGCGCGCTCGAGTACTTGATACAGGGAGAGTGACAGTGTGAGCGACGTCAAAGTTGTCGCAACCAATCGCAAAGCCTACCATGATTACACTATCGAGGATCGCTATGAAGCAGGTATTGCATTGACGGGATCTGAGATCAAATCAGTGCGCGCCTCCCGCATCAGCTTGCGCGAAGGCTACGTCATGACTCGCGACGGGGAGCTGTGGCTTGTCAACGTCCACATTGCACCTTATGAGCAAGCCGGTATGCACGCGGCGCACGATCCCAAGCGCGCCCGGAAACTCCTGTTGCATCGCCGGGAAATTGACCGCCTGATCTCCGACTCTCAGGAGCGCGGCTATACCATTGTGCCGCTGCGTGTGTACCTCAGAGGACGGCGGGCCAAGGTAGAAATCGCGCTGGTGCGTGGAAAACGACAGTATGACAAACGCGCAGCCATCGCCCAGCGCGATGCGGATCGCCGCGTAGAAAGAGAATGGAAAGAATTCGGCGGCCAATAGGCCGCCAGAAATGCGAACACACCTGGAAACTGTTAGGTTGACATCGGACTTACCTGCGCTATAATGCGGTGGTTTGGTACCAATTCAAAGGAGTAATGTGGATGCCGGAAGAGACTAGTGTCGAACAAGCTGCTTCAATCAACGATCTCCATCCCAAGATGCGACTCGAGGGCCAGATCACGCGCACCGAGCTGTACGGGGCGTTTGTAGACCTCGGCCTGGAGCGGGATGGTATGATTCACATTTCGCGTCTAGCAAATCGGCGCATCAACAAAGTCACCGATAGAGTCAACGTGGGCGATAAAGTCACCGTGTGGGTTACCGACGTGGATCCCGATCTCGGTCGTATTGGGCTGACCATGGTGGAACCCCCCGCCGTCGATTGGGACGAGATGGCGGAAGGACAAGTCCGCACAGGCAAAGTCGTGCGCATCGAACGCTACGGGGCTTTTGTCGATCTGGGCGCCGAACGGCCTGGACTGCTTCACGTCAAGCAAATGGGCGAGTACGTCCGAACCCCCAACGAGGTGGTCAAAGACGGCGAGACGGTCGAAGTGCGCATTCTGCGACTAGACCGGCGCAAACGCCAGATCGATCTCACGATGGACGTGGCAGAAGAACCGGATAGCACCGAAGAGGACGAAGAAGACCCCTTCCTCTCCCCTATGGAAGTCGCTTTCCGCCAGGCCCAGGGACGTCGAAGCCGTCGTGGCGCCGGACGTCGCTCCGGTGGTCGTTCACGGGATCGCGATGACATGGAGAGCATCTACCGACACGCGCTGGATGGCGACCGCTAATTGATGTGATGACTGGACTTTTTACGGGGCGCGGCGCACCCGCCCGCCCCGTTTTTCCTCACCACTCATTTCGCATAGCCTTTGTTTCTTTCCCTGAATAGCAATCCAGCGTGAATCGCATCTTTTGACTACGCGAAACCCTGTTCTTGCTGTTTGTCTTCAAATCTGAAGCCATGTCCGCGAACGGTGACCACGTAGTTGTGTTCCGGGTCCAATTCGGCTAACCGCTCGCGAAGCCGGTAAACCAGGGCATCGACTGCTTGATCGGTGACGCCCCCTACCGCGTCAGGCCACACAGCCTCAACGACGCTGTGCCGGGTGACGACATCGCCCTGGTGTTCCAGAAGCAACTGGAGCAAGCAGAACTGCGAAGGAGACAGGGGCGGATCAAGTTCTACGCGTCCCAGACTGACGCGGCGGGCTTCCTTGTCGATTGTCAGGTGCGGCGCCGGGGTCATGATCCCTTCCAACGGTAAGGTGGCATCCCCTGCCACAAAGCCGATGCGTACAGTCGCAGCCAATTCGATTTCATCGCCATCCCGAAGCCGGTAAGGTTGCCCGCGCACAGGCTGCCCATTTACCGTTGTGCCGTTCTTGCTCCCCAAATCCCGCAATAAGTACCCTTCGGCATCGTGTTCAATGCGCACGTGATACCGCGAGACTTGCCGCTCCAGAACCACCACCTCACAGTCAGGAGCCCTTCCCAGCGTGAGGCGCTCACAATCCAGAGGGAAACGCGAACCGGACATGACTCCTTCGTAGAATATCAACATGGGTACATTTTGTTCTGTCATGACTCCTACCGTTCCTGTCCACAAAGCGTGCCTGGAAAACTTGACAGTACCGCCATCAAGACTATGATCAAAGCTATCATGGCACGGTTACTCGATCCACAGGTGGTTCTCAAAGAGCGTTACCGCATTGTCGGCCCGATTGGGCAAGGCGGCATGGGGGCCGTTTACCATGCCGAAGACCTATTGCTGCCAGGCCGGGTGTGCGCCATCAAGGAGATTTCGCCAGATGCTGACGCAACGCCCGAGACGATCACCCAGATGCAAGAACAATTCCGGCGCGAGGCCGAAGTACTGGCAAGACTCGATCACCCCAACCTCCCCAAGGTTTCCGATTACTTCACACAGGACAACCGCGAGTACCTGGTCATGGACTTCGTCCCAGGGTACAATCTCCGTGAAATTGTCGAACAAGCGCATGAACGCAATGAATTCCTGGAGGAAACCCAGGTGCTACAGTGGGCAGATCAACTGTGCGACGCACTCACTTATCTGCATAGCCAGTCCCCGCCCATTCTGCACCGCGATATCAAACCCTCCAATATCAAACTCACCCCTTCAGGACTCATCAAACTCGTAGATTTCGGGCTGGTCAAACTGCTAACCAGTGACGAAGCGCGGACCATCACCGTGGTGCAGGGCCGGGGAACTGCCGCCTTCACCCCCCTGGAACAGTACGGCAACGACGATGGTCACACCGATACCCAGAGTGACATTTACGCATTGGGCGCGACACTCTACAACCTGTTGACAGGTCGCCCACCCGCTACAGCCCGTGAGCGCTTTCTGCGTCCGGCCGCTCTTGCCTACCCACGCGATATTAATCTAAAGATCTCACCAGGTGTGGAAAACGCCATTTGTCAGGCGCTCGAGCTCCACCCCGATAACCGCCCGGCTACCGTAGCAGCCTTCCACGAGGCGCTGTACACATCCGG
>JAFGNR010000044.1 GCA_016926915.1 Anaerolineae bacterium | reverse complement strand
CCATCGACAATGCGGTTGCCGATTCCGTCGCGGTGGAATGTGATCCGTTCGGGTAGATAGGTATTGAAGATCGCATTATCCACGGCGCACATCAGGCGCGTCATTTCGGGAATCCCGAGGCTGCTGTAGAACCTATAGTACATACACTCCGTCACCTGGAGCGCATATCGGTGCGGGCTCTGTTCCAGAACCTGCATCACGTTCCAGCGCGTGATGCCTTCCCGCCCGGTGCGCTGCTGGTAGGCAATCAAGTTCTCGAAGGTGCGCGGCGCTTCCACATTGCGGAAGTTCCCCTGCTGGAGGGCAAGACCGATGGGCACGACAAAGGCGCGCACAATCTCATAAGCCGATTCCTGACCCAGTCGCTCCTTCAAACGCAAGTACATCCAGGCCTGAAGCGCGTTGGCCCGGACGAATTCCGGCGGAAAGTCAGGGGAGATTCGCTTTCTGAATGCAGGCAACGTGACGACGGTAGCGGCGAAAAAGCCCCACGGGTTCTTGAGATACCCTTGCAAGATACCCAATGCCATCAACCCCTTGTTGGGTTGCGCGGGATGGTCAACAGTGCTCTTCAACACGAGATACTCCTTCGAAAATAGCCATTCGCTTTCAGCCCTCAGCAAGTTTGGCGTTGAATGTTGTAGCGCCAGGCCATTCTGGCACGTGGCAACGGTCGCTTTTATAGCAGGGAACTCGGAAAAAGCCATTCATCCGGGTGGGATGCACTGTTTCGGTCGGCTTTGCCTTCCCAATCCAGTGCATCCCACTCTGGAATTCAACCGGTCACGTCGTTACACGGCATCAAGCGCCGGCTTCCAGACCGCCGGACTCCTGCTCCGGGCCGGCTTCCTCAGAAGGCTCGGCATGCGGCGGGGCGGCGTGCGGCGGGGCGCCGTGCGGCGGGGCGCCGTGCGGCCAGGGACCATAGCGCCAAGGACCGTGCGGCGGGGCGCCGTAGGGCGATCGGGGACCGCAGAAATGGGCGGCGCGCGCCCACCAGCGGCGGCGCGCGATCCCGCCGAGGATGGCGATGACCAGCAGCAACAGTCCTAGCGGGAAAAGGAACCGGAATCCCAGCAGCGGAAACGGCACGAAACGGAAGGGACGGTGCGCGTGCATGAAGGGAATTGCCGGGAATGACAGCCCCTCTTCCCCGGTATCCTCGAGCTGACCGGCGGTGAAGCCCTGAGCCCACCCCGCCTGATAAAGCGCCACACCGCCGCCGATCAACAGCGCAACGGCGAGCACCGCCAACAAAATCCGCCAACCATAACGTTTGAACATGACCTGCCTCCTCTTGGCATAGATTAGAACGGGAGGAATGCAGGCGTCCAGCAACAGACCCAGTAGGCCAGCGTCGCGATGAACAGCAGGCCCTGTAGGAAAAGCAGTCCCCACCGGCCCAAGGACATTCCGGGAATCGCTGTAAGATCCGAGCGCTTCGACGCCATGACACTCCCTCCTTTTGGTTTACCGTTCTTATGATGCCACGAAGTTGTGAAGAAACTATGAACAGGTGGGGGAAGGGTGGTGAAGAATGGGGGAGGGAATGGCGAATGATGAATGGAGAGAATGGCGGATGTACAAGCAGATAGCTGACCAGCAGATTGGCGTCGAAGAGGGCGCGGAGTTCTGCACGGCGTCGCAAAAGGTCGAAGATGGTTACACGGAGATGCACGGAGCCGGATCAGAGATACTCAGAGGGGGAAACCTGGGTTCATCCGCGCATATCCGTGAGCCACTACACCTTAGCGACGATGGCTTGCAGGTTGTCCCAGGGGTCGCCTTCTTTCACGCCGAGGGCCGGATGGATGACGATGTCACGAAATCCGCATGCTGAAAGCACCTCGCGGTACTGATCGTTGGTGTAGGCCTGCATGCTCTGCGCGTAGGGCGCGACCTGCGCGGCGGCGGCGTCGATCACGAAATAGCGCAGCGTCGCAGTCTGTTCCTCTGCGTTCCAGAAGTTCTCGGTAAGGAGCAGATGGGGTTCGGGAGAGAACAGCCCGGCAGGTTCCGAGGTCCACGATGACGGCGCCGTCCCCAGTCGCTTCACTGCATCGAAGGTATGCGGTTCCAGGAGCAATAGCCCGCCCTCTTTCAGGGCAGCGCGCGCCTTGCGGAGAATCCGCCGGATGTGGGAAGGGCGGAAGACATTGAACTCCCCAAAGATCAACATCACGAGATCGAAGCCGGCGCCGTAGTCCGCAGTGCGGATATCCTGATGGATGAAGATGCAGGCGGGAGCATCGCCCACGAGCGACGCATCCGCCTGCGCGCGGGCATAGGCAATGGAGGCGGGCGAGTAATCGATGCCGACGCAGGTATGGCCCAACGCGCCTAGCCGGTTGGTGTACAGCCCAGGGCCGCAGCCCAGATCGAGAATGCGCGCAGGGCGGCCTTGCAATATGGTCTGGTGAATCCAGGTCACCTGCTGATCGATGATGGAAAAGCGCCGGCTGGCGGCGTCATGCGCCTGGGAGAGATGCTCCTTGAGCATGCGCGCGCTGAATTCCGGCTCGTGCCAGGGGATATTGTCGCCCTCTTCCCAGGCATTGGGCGCCGGAGTGCGGTTGATCAGATCTAGTAAGTTCACTTAGCGCCTCGTTTCGTGACTATTTGGCCTTCCAGGCAGCCGTATACTGCCCGGACGCGCGCTCCAGGTTGAGCGCCAACACCCATTCCCCCACGACAGGGTCGAAGTCCCAGGACTCAGCATAGTGGTGAACGCCCTCGCCCAAGGCGCCCTGAGCGCGAATCTCGCCGGTAGGATCGGTCAAGGTCCAGCTAGCAGACCCAGAGGTCACATCGATCTCGAAATCCAATTCACCTTGCTCGGCGGTTGCGGGAAAGTCAAAGGTCACGATCCTGACGTCCGTTTCGTCGTCGAAGTTGGCGAATGAACGCCCGGTAGAGGCTCCCATATCGAATTCAAGGGAGCGAGAGAACGTACAAGCCAGGGAAAGCAACACCAGCATCCCCAGCACGCTTATAGCTACACGTCGTTTGGTCATGGTAATCCTCCAAGACTCCAGGCCCGGATTTCAGATATGGCCGAGTCCATTATGCATACGAAATACGTGCCGGCAAGTTGCGGAGGTCTATAGGCAGGGCTTTGTCATTCGCCGGCTCACCGTCATGCCGCCAGACGCTAGCCGGCTCATAGGTGCTACGACTTCAGGCTATGGACAGGTGCGCGCCGAGACTAGCGCGAGCAGCTGCTTACACAGAGATGCACAGAGGGATAAATTCGGTGTTCATCCGTGTCTATCCGTGAGCCGCTGCGCAGCTGAAGGGAGAAGGAGCATGTTGCCCCTTTCTATGTTTTCGCGTACAATCACCGGCATGATACAGCCTATGGAAGAAGGAGAGGTCTCATGCAACCACGAAGCCGCGTGTTGATCACACTGTTGCTCGCCAGCCTGTTGTTGAGCGCCTGCGAGACGCCGACGCCAGTTCCCACAGTCGAAGCCACGACTGAGGCAGCGCCCACAGCGACGGCAGCGCCTACAGCGACACAGACCCCGGAACCCACGGCCACGTTGCCCCCCTCTCCGACGCCAACGGCGACGCCCGAACCCACGCCCGATATCGATCTCATCCCCGCCGATCCCCAGGACGTGCAAATGATCTCCCCGGTCGGCATGGATGGCGTGCTGCTTGCGGGCACCGATGCGTACCCCTGGTGGAACGACGCCGTTTTCTACGAAGTCTTCGTCCGCAGCTTCTACGATAGCGACGGCGACGGCATCGGCGACCTGAACGGCCTTATCGAGAACTTAGACTACCTAAACGACGGCGACCCGACCACGACGGAGGACCTGGGCGTCACCGGTCTCTGGCTCATGCCCATCCAGCAATCCCCCAGCTACCACGGCTACGACGTCGTGGACTACTACGCCGTCGACGACGAATACGGCACCAACGAGGACTTCAAACGCCTGATGCAGGAAGCGCACGCCCGGGGAATCCACATCATCATCGATTTCGTGCTCAACCACACTTCGGCGCAGCACCCGTGGTTCCAAGAGTCCCGCGATCCCGAATCGGAACGCCGCGACTGGTACGTCTGGGCCGACATACCGCCGGGGGTGAAGGGCTGGCACGGCGACGGCGGCGCCTTCTACTTCGGCATCTTCTGGGATCAGATGCCCGATCTCAACTACGAAAACCCTGAGGTCACCGAGGCGATGTTCGACGCGCTGCGCTTCTGGTTGGTGGATATGGGCGTCGACGGCTTCCGGCTGGACGCTATCAAACATCTGATCGAAGATGGCGATATCCTGGAAAACACCCCGGAAACGCACGCCTGGTTCGAGGGTTTCCATGACTTCTACAAGGGCGTGAATCCGAACGCCTTCACCGTGGGCGAGGTTTGGAGCCCCACCGATGAGGT
>JAFGNR010000250.1 GCA_016926915.1 Anaerolineae bacterium | reverse complement strand
CCCATGTTCATTGTGCACGTTTTTGTTCACGTCAAGCCGGAGGCTGTGACGGCTTTCCAGGTAGCGACGTTGGAAAACGCGCGTAACAGCGTTCAAGAACCGGGTATTGCGCGTTTCGATGTGATTCAGCAGCGCGACGATCCTACACGATTTGTGTTGGTCGAAGTCTACCGGACCGCGGATGACCCGGCAGAACATAAAAAGACAGCTCACTATCAGGTCTGGCGCGACACAGTTGCGGACATGATGGCGGAACCGCGCACCAGTATCAAGTACGATAATGTGTTTCCTGATGATACCGGTTGGTGAACCGGCGATCGACACAGAAACCCGGTCTATGCCTCCGCAGCTCCGTGATGCTTTGTATTCCTGAGTTTCCGGATAGGTATCTGTAAGAGACCTACTGAGCAGTTGGCTGTCTCCTGACTTGCATTGAGGTGGAACATGCGTTTTGAGTTCGCTACGGCGAGTCGCATCATCTTCGGCGCGGGGACGCTGCGAGAGGTGGGGAAGATTGCAGCGCGGCTGGGAATCCATGCTTTGGTCGTCGCCGGGAAATCGACGGTACGCGCCAAGCCTCTGATTGCGTTGCTGCAGCAACACGGCGTTGCGGCGACGACGTTTCGCGTGACCGGTGAGCCCACCACGGAAATTGTACGCCAAGGAACCGACCTGGCGCGGCAGAGACGGTGCGACATGATTGTGGGATTTGGCGGCGGGAGCCCGGTGGATGTGGGAAAAGCCATTGCGGCGTTGTTGACCAATGGCGGCGATCCGCTGGATTATCTCGAAGTCGTTGGGCGGGGAGCTCCGCTCACGAAAGCTTCCGCACCCTACATCGCGATTCCCACGACGGCGGGTACCGGCGCGGAGGTTACGCGGAACGCAGTATTGGCTGTGCCGGAGCGCCGGGTCAAGGTGAGTCTGCGGAGTCCTCTTATGCTGCCGGCAGTTGCTGTCGTCGATCCTGAATTGACCTATACCGTACCGCCCGCTATTACGGCGAGCACCGGTCTGGATGCGTTCACGCAGGTATTGGAGCCGTATGTCTCACCACAAGCAAATCCCCTTACGGATGCTCTCTGTCGCGAGGGATTGCGCCGCGCGTCCCGTTCTCTGCGGCGTGTTTTCCAGGACGGGAGCGATGCAGAAGCGCGAGAGGATATGGCCTTGACCAGTCTGTTTGGTGGGTTGGCGCTGGCGAATGCAAAGTTGGGCGCCGTGCATGGTTTCGCCGGACCATTGGGAGGCATGTTCGATGCGCCGCACGGTGCGCTTTGCGGTCGCTTGCTTCCTTTTGTTATGGCAACCAATGTCAGGGCATTGCAGGAACGTGCGCCGGATGATCCGGCGCTGGCGCGCTATGACGATATTGCACGCCTGCTTACCGGCGCACCTGGTGCAACGGCCCGTGACGGTGTGGCTTGGGTTGAGACGCTCTGTAACGCATTGCAGGCGCCAGGGCTGAGTACTTACGGCATAACAGAAGCTGATTTCCCATCTATCCTCGAGAAGGCGCAGCGATCCAGCAGTATGAAGGGAAATCCGGTGAGGCTGACGGTGGCTGAATTGGAAGCCATCCTAAGAGCTGCCTTGTAAGGCAATCTCGGGGATCGCGCTGTTTTCGGAGATAAAGAGATTTGTAGCGAATAGGTGGAGGTGAGAGAAGGCAGAGAACATTTGAGAAGAGATACATGACCCTGATTATTGTGCACAACTGTGCTTTTCATGGGAAAATACTTTTAGGAGAGCATCATGGTTCCTTCACAGTCAACACGTTCCAGCACGTGCGCCCAAGAGCGTGTACTTACGTCCCTCGCACGATTTTCAAGCTTTGTCATTGGCGGTCTGCTCGTTGTTATGTCTTTTGTCGTCCATACAGGAAAGTGTGTCAATGCTGCGCCCGCGTTGTTCCCCAATACCGAAGGTACCTATGAAGGCACCCAGACTATTCTCGACGAGACCGCTGAGGTTTTGGGATGGTCGGAGAGAACTGGGGGTGAATACGGTGCGTATCAGCTGCGTCACCGTGATTTTTCACGCGGCGGTAAAGAGATGGTATATGATTTGAATTCGATGCCCCACATGGATTACCAATCTATCAGAGGCGAGGCGCCGGACCAATCTCTGGGTGAGGGGGTGATGGGATATCGCGACTTTAATTGGTGGGGTGATGACCAAGTGCAAGAGGCGGTTTATTTCAACATGGAGAGCCATCGACCGGGTGAGCCCTGGGGTTTTCAAGTCACAGTGATGTATTATGACTTCGACAAAGCTTCCGAACCCACGCCGGATGAGGCGCTTCGTGTGGCTCGCACCCTGGTGGCGCGAGCCGTAAGCGTGCGGGAGCGTCTTGCAAATCCCTCCTTGCCTACCCCGACGCCGGAACCGGCGTCAGATCTCTGTCAGTCTGTTGAGTGTGCGCCATTCTGCGAGGATGAAAGCACTTCATGGACAGAAGGCGCCTGCTTGCCGGAGTCCGGTGAGTGCGAATATACTGTTTACAATTGCTTCTACGGTTGTAATGCTCAGACCGGGCTCTGTAATCCGGCGCCGGCGTGTGAAGATATGTGTGTGGATATGTGTGTGGGCGATGAATTGCACTTCAACTCCCACTGTAACGCAGCAGGAGAATGTATCTATGAGGTTGAACCTTGTGGCGCCGGTTGCAACCCTGACACGTTGCAATGTAATCCGGAACGCGAGGCTTCCACTCCAACGGTCACGCCTGCAGCGAATGATTTACGTATCGTCGACGCCAAGCTGTTGCAGGCTATTGAGAATCCACTTCATTACGTCTCTGGAAAGCCGACGGCGCTCTATGTTCAGTTAGGGTGGTCGGATGCCCAAACATCTCCGGATGTGTTGGTATCCTTGGAAGTGGACGGTGCAGCCTTTGGAACGCAGCGCATTGGGTTGAAAGGATCCTATTCTGAGGAAGAACATCGCGCCCTTTTGGATGCGGTTGTCTTTCATATTCCGTCGAACTGGGTCCCGTCGGGCCCGCACACCTTTCACGTGATTGCTTCGCTTGAGAACACAGCAGCCTTTGCCGATGCCAATCCTGGCAACAATGAGGTGACGATAGAGAAAGAGTTCAAAATGGCGCGTGCGTTGCGGGTCATGGTGGGGAGCGTCCATCCTGACATTGGTTTGGTTACAGATGTCGGGAGGTTCTGGTCGCGGGCCAAGACGCATATGCTTAACGTTTATCCCATTCGCGATCTCATACTCGTGGATACGTTTCAAACCAACACCTCGCGCGTTTATACTCCGATGTCTGTCGCTGTCCTCAAGATGGCCCGGTTTCGTCAACTCTATAACTCGCAATTGAAAGCGGGTCAACCTCCTGTGGATTATCTGGTGGGTCTGTTTCCCGACGATCATTACGGGGCTGAAGTGTATGGCGCCAGTTTTTGGTGGGCGCGCCACAATGTGCTCGTTGGAGCTGGCAATAGCAACGCCAATGCTCATGAGGCGATGGTTCACGAGATCAACCACGACTTTATCGGCGGTGTGGAAGAATACAATGATGATCGTGAAGGCTATTTCCTGGCGCCGGGTACCATGATCTACAAAGGACAGCAACAACAGATTGAGATTCTGTATGAGGTTCCGATTGTGGGAGGGATCTGCTTTGCGCCACGCTCTGAACCCCATACGCAGTATATCAACTTCATGGGAACAGCCGGCTCGCCGAATTGTCCGACCTGGGTGAATACTTATTGGGACGAGGCCTTCTTCAAATTGGCGCATCAACTCTGGGAGGGGAGCCGTGCACCGGACGGCATGGCAAGAGCTGTTCCGGCGCATTACTATGAGGTGGCAGAGGAGCAACGTGTTACCGGCGCATTGGTCGATGGGGCCATCGGCAGCGACGGCAGTGTAGATGTGCACAATGTGCTTTGGTTGGATCAATTGAGCTTACTGGTCGAACAACCGGAGAGCGAATATTATCTCCAGGTGGTGGGGAATGGGGGCGAGCGTCTGGTGGGGGTGCCGGTGCACGTCGATTTCGCCGAAGCCGATCCGGCGCCTTTCTCGACGGTCATTCCTGTTGCCAAAGCGGATGCCGCGCGGATCAACCTCACATATCAGGGGGACGTGCTCTGGCACACCGAGCCCTCGGCAAGTGCCCCACGGCTCCAGGTGACGGCGCCGGCGGGCTCTATGCCGCTGAGCGGGCTGGTGGATCTCGCTTGGGATGGCAGTGATGCCGATGGCGACGTTCTGAACTACGTCGTGTTCATCAGTCATGATGATGGAGAATCGTGGTCGCCGGCTGCGATCGACGTCGTGGATCCCCAGGTGCAACTGGATACCAGCGCCTTGCCGGGGTGCGACGACTGCAGTTTGCGAATCTTGGCCAGCGATGGTTGGCATACGACCTTGGCGACCGCTGAAGATACGTTCGCAATCGAGAACAAAGCTCCCCAAGTCACGATCGTGGGCCCTGTTGATGGCGCAATTTTCTTCACTCAGGAACCGGTAATCTTCCGAGCTACTACGTATGATCTGGAGGATACCTCGGGAGATACCAACGTAACTTGGATCTCCGATGTTGATGGGACTCTGGGGACAGGGATGGAATTTTCGGTTCCCGGCTTGACGCCGGGTACGCACACGATCACTGCCATCGCTCAAGATAGCGCAGGCGCTCAAACCCAGACCGGGATCACGATCTACATTAATGGGAATGCGGAAGCCGTGGTGCTACCACCTGAGCGCGAAGATCCGGCGCCTATTGAGGAGCCCCGGGATGAATCGGAGCCCCCTTCTGAGACCGATGCAGATGCCGGTTGGGTGGGATTAACGGGTGTGTGCGGTGCAGGGCTCTGCGGGACGGTCGTCATCGTGCTGGCGGGTGTGTTTGTGGTGCGGCGAGTCGCCAGGAAACGCCCCCCTTCTCCCGTTCAAGCGCACCCTCCGGCGCAAACGCCGGTTCCGGCAGGTCCTTATCAGTCGCCACAAGCACAGCCTGCAAGGCCCGCCTCGGGAACCTGGCGACTGCGGGCCATTCAGGGGATCCACGCTGGGCAAGCCTTTGTTATCAGCAAACCGGTCATCACTATTGGACGTGAGTCCACACATGATATGCAGATCAATGCCGCGCGTATTTCACGCAATCACGCGCGGGTGCGCGTGCAGGGGGATTTCCTGGTAGTGGAAGACCTTGGTAGTTCAAACGGCACCTTTGTCAATGGGCGGCGGATCGCGCAGCCCCAACCACTCAAGCCCGGCGATATTCTGGATCTGGCTGGTCACACGAAACTGCGGGTAGAGCGGAAGAACATGTAGCTTCGCGGAAGTGTGTCCTATTCGAACGCCAATGCCCAGTTTTGGATTCTCTATCGTTGCAGGATCAACGATGCGGGCGCCCAGTTTACCGGCGTGAAATGCCGGCGTTGCGGGTGTTCTTCGGTGAAAGAGGTTTTGCCTGTCATGCACGCAAATCTGGCGGAGTGCTGAAAGCTGAGCGCTATTTTCAGGGAGGTAGTCCATGATGAAAAGGCGAATTTGGATGATTCTGGTTGTTATGGGGGTTTCGCTCTCTGCGTGTAGCGCCGGGACGCCGGCGGCGTCCGAGGTCATCCTGGGGGGCAGTATCAGCGGCGCCACATTGCAGGAGAGCGCTGCTGGGGAACGTATGGACTTTGGCGTCGAGGTTGCGCAGGCGGGGGAGCCTATCGGCATCGATGCGCGCGGCGCGGTGGTTTCCGGCGCGTTGCGCGTGCAGCTGGTCGATGAGGCGGGGAACGTCGCCTTTGCCGAGACTTTCGACACACCTGGGCCATTTGCGTTGACCACTGTCGTGAAACCCGAATTT
>JAFGNR010000249.1 GCA_016926915.1 Anaerolineae bacterium | reverse complement strand
TAGAAGAAGCGAATGACCGGGTACTCACCGTCACGGCAGGCGTGAGTGTAACCCTGGACGGCCTGACGCTACAGCATGGCCACCCCCTCGCGTGCCCCATGTATGGCGGCGCGTTCATCAACAACGGGCAGCTCACCCTGCAAAACTGCATCATCCGCAACAACCTGGGGCAGGCTGGCGGCGGCATCATGAATGCAGGCGCCCTGACCCTCATCGATGTCACCCTGCGGGACAACGCCTCGACGGGCACCGGTCACCACGGCAACGGCGGCGGGATCAAGAGCATGGACGGTTCACTGACCCTCATCGACGCCACGATCATGAATAACACCTCGCACCGAGAGGGGGGCGGCATCTACCTTTCCTGCAAAAGCACGCTGACGTTGATCAACAGCACACTCAGCGGTAATACGGCAGGCAGCGGCGGCGGCCTATACGTCAAAGGCGTAGCGCATCTCATCCATGGCACGATTTTCGACAACCACGCGCTTACCACAGGCGGAGGAGTGTATATCGAAGGCTCGCGAGAGCGGGGCGTCATCCACGGAACCATGCATCTGACCAACACCGTCATCGCCAGCAACAGCGCCGGGCTTGAAAAGTATGGAGTCGCCGACTGCATGATGGGCAATTACGCCACCCTCGGCGTCCACACCAACACCTGGGTCGAGGATGGCACTTGTAACGCCACGTTTGCGGGGGATCCAGAACTCGGCCCGTTGCGAGATCACGGAGACGGACATTACGTCCATGCCCCCGAACCCAGCAGTCCCCTGGTGGATGCCGTTACTGCCGCGGCCTGTCCCCTGGAAACCGACCAGCGCGGCTCCGCGCGCTCCGGCAGCGCGTGCGACATAGGCGCCGTGGAGCTGCCAGTCCCCCAATTGCCAGCGACGGTCATCGCATCTGTAGGCGGTCTATTGGGTCTGGCAGCGCTAAGCAGCTGGCTGTTATTCAGATACCGGCGGCGCCGTGCGCCGCTGCCCTAGATGCTTTCCCTTCCATAGCCTGATCTCTGGCAGCGCGATTTCGAGTCGCCACGTCAGCGCGCAGGTTTGACAATCTTTTTTCGCGCCTTGACAATGGCCTTCTTGACCGGCGGTATCCGCAAGAACAGCAAGATACCGATGATCACCCCATAGCGAATCGCTTTGTCCGGCGCCTTGGAAAGCCAGAGCACGTGCACCACTGCCAGAATATTCGCCAGATAGACAGCCTGCTGGATGCGCCCCCAGGTCTTGCCCAACCGCTTCTGCCACTGCCGGGTGGAGATCGCCGCGAGCACGAACAAGATCACAAAGGCTGCAAATCCCACCACCACGTAAAGCTGGAAAGCGATCGCGCGCCACAGCAGGGCAAAATCCAATCCATAGTCCCATGCCGCAAAGATCAGAAAGTGCAGCGTGGTATAGAGAAACGCGTACAGACCCAGAACCTTGCGAATCCGCATGACACGCTTGAAGCCGAAGACACTATGGACCGGCGTGCACGCCAGCGAAGCGATTAACAGCGCAATGGCGGCGCGCCCGGTGCGCGTGGTCAACTCCCGCACCGGGTCTACCACCAAGGCGCCCCCTGCCAGGTCCCAGACTATCAAAACAAGCGGCGCCAGCGACGCCACATGCGCCGCAATCCGCAGCCAGTTATCCTTTAGCTGTTGCCCCAACGTACTGCGCACCCTAATAGTACCAATCCCGCGAATCGAGGTTCGGGTAGAGGCTCGCGACCTCGTCGGCGTAACCGTTGAAGAAAAGCGTCTCACGCCGCCCATTTTCGCCGATGCGTCGCTCCGTCGCCTGCGACCACCGCCGGTGATCAACATCGGGATTCACGTTAGCCCAGAAACCATACTCCCCATAACCGGAAGCCATCCACAGGCTCGCGGGCATCTCCTCCACCAAATCGATCTTGACGATAGCCTTGATGCTCTTGAAGCCGTACTTCCACGGGACGACCAGGCGCAGCGGCGCGCCGTTCTGCGGCAGGAGCTCCTTGCCGTACAACCCCGTCGATAGTATGGTCAGGTCATGCATGGCCTCTGCAATGCTCAGACCCTCCACATAGGGCCAGGGATATTGTGGCAGCGCCAACGTGCCCGGCATGAGCTCCGGATCGTAGAAACTCTGGAAACGCACGTATTTAGCGCTGCTCAACGGCTCGACTTCCTTGAGTAGCCGCGAGAGCGGGAATCCTAACCACGGGATCACCATTGACCAGGCCTCCACGCACCGCAGGCGGTAGATGCGCTCCTCCTGATCGAAACGCAAAATATCCTCGATGTCGAAGATCCGCGGCTTCTGCACCAACCCGCCCACCTCGATGGTCCAGGGTCGAGTGGGGAAGTCCCCGGCGAGCCTCGCGACCGCCTCTTTGGACGTCGAGAACTCATAGTAGTCGTTGTAGTTGGTGATGGCTTCGAACGTCGTGAACGAATCCCCCAATTCATCTGTCTGGGCGACGGCGCCCTCTGTAGGCGCCAGCGTCGGATCCACCGGCAACGCCGCTGGCGGCTCCTCAGATTCCGGCGCTGCACGACCGCACGCCGCCAACAACGCCAGCGCCCCCACACCCGTCATGAATTTCCGTCTCGAAAGATACACCTGCTCCGGAGTGATGTCCGAAGATCTGATTTTAGTCATACTATCCCTCACTTTCCAACACTATTCAGAATTCAACAAATCTATGATGCACAAGTTGCGGCGGGTAGCTATGCCGCCCCCAGCCCGATCTCACAGCCCTGCCCGCTCGATCAGCAACAGAAACACGCTCAAGATAATCGCGACCGGGATCACCACGGCCCACGCATTCACCCTGAGCAATTCGGGAAACGTCACGGGACCGAAATCACCCAGGTGTAGGATAGGCTTTTCCAGTTTCGGATAGAAAACCGCAAACAGCCACGCGCCGATCAGGATACCGGAGACGCCGAGCAAGGCATCCAGACTCCCCTGCCCGATGGCGCCGGCTGCAGTTCCGGGACAATAGCCCAGAATTGCAAATCCCGCGCCGAAGATCAGGCCGCCGATGACCGTCTTTCCAAACGACCCCGGTTTCGGATGGAGCTGCACCCATCCCAAACTGCGCAGCAGGTGGACGCCCAACATGCCCGTGATGGAAGCCGAGAGCATGACCTTTACGACCGTGAAATCCCGCAGCAACAGCTGTCCCAGGATCACATCATACTCGGTCACGCCGCCCTTCTGAAGAAAGAAACCAAACAACACCCCGGTCGCCAGGCCAATCCCCAACTGCGCCCACTTATGGGATCGAATTCGCTGCAACATCGCGCCCTCCTCAACCACCTGACACCCCAAACACGAAGAAAGCGGTAGCAATGCCGCCGGCAAAGATCGCGATGACGGCCAGCCAGCTGCTCGCGGACAACTGCAATGTGCCGCTGATCCCATGACCGCTGGTGCACCCATCGGCCCAGCGCGACCCAATCCCCATCAACACACCCCCCACCAAGGCCGTCGCCAGCCGGGGCCAGGGCGCGGCGCCAAAAGTTGCCGCCCATAGCGCCGGCGCCCATTGCAGGGAAAACCGGCCCGATAACAACGACGAAACCAGCGCGCCGATCACGACGCCCACCACCAGCATTACGTCCCAGCCGAGTTCCGGCTTTACCCGATGATAGTAGGGACGCGCCAACGCCTTGTCGCCACGTAAAAGCCGCTCGATCATACCGCCGGCGCGGCTGAACGGCGTCGAACACCCGATCGTACGATCCGACAACAGAAACGCAAACCACGTCAATACACCCAGTCCTATGCCTGCGGCATAGGGGGACCACCGCTCCAAACCTATCCAGGCCATCGCGCTCCTTTCATCCTGAACGAATCAACACGAACACGAAACGTCCCAGAATTTAGAAGATGATTATATACTAATAAAGACGAGGGGGCAAGGCCTGGCCTTACCCCCTCGTGAGGTGATTGACGATACAGCGGGTGCTACTTCTCGGCAATAGTGACGCTTTCGATCACATCCCCTACGGCGATCGTCTCCACCACATCCATTCCCACCGTAACTTTGCCGAAAACGGTATAAGCGCCGTCGAGCTGCGCGGTCTGGGCAAGCGTGATATAGAACTGGCTGCCGCTCGACATACGACGCGGGTTTCCCTGATCGCTCAGCCGCGCCATAGCGATTGCCCCTTCGACGTGGGGCAGACCAATCTCCGCCGGGATGACGTATCCCGGCCCTCCCTGGCCCGTACCGGCGGGGTCGCCGCCCTGGATGACAAACCCAGGCTCGACGCGATGGAATGTCAGGCCATCGTAGAAGCCTGCGCGCGCCAGGAAGACGAAGTTGTTCACGGTAACCGGCGCAGCTTCTGCATCCAACGCCACCACGATCTCGCCTTTGGCAGTCGCCAGGGTTGCCTCATAGGTCTTGTGCGTATCAAGCGCCATGACGGGCGGCTGCAAATAGAGATAGTTGCGCTCGATGGGGTTTTCGGGCACCAGCGTCTCCTCCGCAGCCGGAATCTGCGAGACCACGGGATCAGAAGTCTCGGTGATCCGGATCGTCTTGATCAAGTCACCCGGGGTCGTGGCAGACTGGGGATCGCGCTCAGCGATAGAAAACAGCACGTCAAGACCGTCGATGACGCGGCCAAACACGCTATGAAGGCCATCGAGCCACGTCGTAGGCCCATAGGTGATGAAGAACTGGCTGCCGTTGGTATTGGGACCGGCGTTAGCCATCGAAAGCGTCCCCACACGGTCGTGCCCCAGCGTCTCATCGAACTCATCGGCAAACGCATATCCCGGCCCCCCCGTACCGGAGCCGGTGGGATCGCCCGCCTGCACCATAAATCCGGGGATCACCCGGTGAAAGGTAGTGTTATCATAGAAGCCCTCACGGGCCAGGAAGACGAAGTTATTCACCGTCTCCGGCGCCTGACCGGCGAACAGCTCCACTACGATATCTCCTTTCTCCGTCTCCAGCGTCGCGATGTAGAAGAGATCGGGATCGATCTGCATAGCAGGTGGGGCAGCGTACCTGCCATTACGCGCCGCCGGATCGTCCGGCGCCGGTTCAGCAGCAGGGTCCTGGGCCTGGGATGGTTCCATGGTCTCAACCTCCGTGGGTGTAACTGGAACCGCCGTGGGTTCCGAAGTCGCAGCCGGTTCCGGCGTTGCCGTCGGACCGCATGCACTCAACAACGCCAGGCCACACAGCCCGGCGAGCATGACAACCAACCGAACGCGCTTGCTCATGGGAACTCCTTTATGCACGCAATCGAAATAGACGTGCCTCAAGTTGGTTGAGCAGAAAGGTGGAACGCACGCTTTTCGAGCCGGCCAAGTGCGTCCCCCTGGCTCTCACGTAGCGTATCGTACCCAGAACAGCGCAAAAAGCAATTCCTAATCGGCGCCCCAGGCCGATTCGGCAAGCACATCGCTGAGCACGTCGACATCCAGACCTCGAGCGCGCAAAGCCGCAATGTAAGGCGCAATCCCCACCGCATCCCCCATCAGATGCCCGGTCACGATGAGCCGGCCCTCCTCGTGGGCGCGCAACCGGGCCAGATCGCCCGGTGAGATATGAATGTAGATCAGCGTAGCGATGCCATGCTCGAAATAGGCGCGCGCAACGTGATACCCGCCGTTGGTCAATGCACCATGGGCCACCACAACGCGACCTGCGGGGGTCGCCTCCTCACCCAGAAGGATGCACACCTGGGTCGCGGCGCGCCGGGCTGCCGGAAGCGCTGCCAGCGCTGCCGCGACATCCCCCAGTGTGGCATCGGGATTCTTGAGCAACAGGTCATCGACCACGGCCTGCATCTTGCGCCGCCCCAATTCATCCAGGGGGCAGTGCACATTCATGAAGGGCAGGCCCAGCCTGCGGGCCGCGAGCGGGACCTGCTCGTAGTTCCGCGCGATGCCGTCGATACGTAAGGTCTCCAGCTTAGGAGCGACAGCCGCCCGTGCAGCATCCTCCGGCGCCCCGGCGCCGGTCAGAAAATCGACATGGCGTTCGAAGACCCGCCACGCGCGGTGCATCACGCCCACCGGATGATGCGCGATCACGGCATCGTAGCCCAGCTGCCGCGCCATCAGCAGCTCTGCGGTACCGATATCGAGACCAAAGAGCACGCGCCGAATATTGACGCCCGGCACGTAAATAGCGCTGTCGTCCGGAATCGCGTCGAATCCGGCGAGATCAAGCGCGATCTGCATAAGTTCATCTGTGTTCATTTCACAACCCCTCCGAGAATAGACAGGATTAACAGGATGCAAGAACGTCAAGTGTTCGTCATAGAGAATCAGGTCATCCAGATCGTAGTCGCCCCGGATGCCGAAGCGGATCACGTACTGGATGCTCATACCTGGATACACTGCCCGCCCAAAGATGCAGACCCAAGCAGCGCCGAAGGGCAATCCCAGCGCTGCTGCCGATAATGGTGCAAGCGAGCAGGGCCTATACTGCTCGCCGTCTTACCGTACGCTGTCATTGACTGTACAGCTTCGCGATCAATCTGTGCACAAACTGTCATCTCTGGATCAGGCCAGGTTTCAACACTCCATCCACCTTGGGGATACAGATCCTCTAACTGGATCGTCCAGAACGTGCACAGTACATAGGCAATTTGCTTGTAGAATTCTCGCGGAAGTCCTTCTCGGTTTGGATCGTTAGCAGCTATATAGGCTACTTCCACACTATATTCATCGACTTCAGTGAAGTCAGTGGATGAACCGGCCTAGTAGGATTGAGGCTTGTGCCCTGGCGTTTTGTGGGTTAACCGGATGCAGCACCCCCGGAGGATGCTTGTCTGTGCCATCTGTGGACGGCGGAGCGCCGCTCCGCGTTACAGGGGACGCTTCAGGGAAAGCGCGGCTTACGGGGCAGCTGTGGCTGGTTCCCGCAGCCACGCAGGCGGAGCGCCGCTCCGCGTTACAGGGGACGCAATTCCGCAGCGGCGTCCGCATCGATGAACCACCGGACCTCGCCCGACACAGGACTCACCACTTGGGCGGGCAAGAGATCAGGCAGATAGGGCCCCTCAAGGACATCGCGCAGGCGGGCGGCTTTTCCAGCGCCCGCCACAATGAAGACCACGCCGGTCGCGGCGTTGATCACGGGCGGCGTGAGCGTGACCCGCCGCGCATCCAGGTGTTCCACGAACTGTTCCACCACCCACGATTGGGTTTCCTGGAGCGCGGCGACGCCCGGGAACAGCGAGGCCGTGTGCCCATCGGGTCCCATCCCCAGCAATATCAGATCGAAACGCGGCAGCGCGGACCGCCCAAACAGCCGGCGCAGCTCTCCCTCGTAGGCAAGTGCGGCGGCCTGCGGCGGGCGCTCGCCTGGAATCCGGTGAACGTTGGCAGAGGGGATCGGGACGTGATCGAGCAGCGCCCGGCGCGCCATGCGGTAGTTGCTATCGGGATGGCCGGGGGGCACGCAGCGCTCATCGCCCCAGAAAACATGGACCTTTTCCCAGGGAATTTGTGATGCGAAAGGCGGCGCCGCCAGACATCGATAGGCCGCTTCGGGGGTAGAGCCGCCGGCCAGCGCCCAGGTGAAGCGCCCCTGAGTGGCAACCGCTGTTTGTGCAACGCGCACCACGCATTCGACTACGCCGCGCGCCAGCGCCGCGCGGGTTTCAAAGACGCGCACCTCTGCTCGCGCGCGCATTCCCTGCGCGCTCCGGGGTTCCTTAGCCGGCGTGTCAGTCACCGTGGCGGCGCCCCAGATACCAATCGCAATGCTGCTGTTCGACCAACGCGTGGGCTGCTTCCGGTCCCCAGCTCCCCGGCATGTAGGGCGCCGGAACGCCGCTGTCGGTCAAGGGATCGATCAATCCCCAAGATAGCTCGATCTCATCGGCGCGGGCGAAAAGAGAGGCGTCCCCTTGCAGCGCATCGAGCAGCAACCGTTCGTAAGCTTCAGGCAGGGCATGCTCGCCAAAATCCTCGCCGTAGTGAAACTCCATATCGACCGGCGAGGTGCGCATACCGGCGCCGGGCGTCTTGGTTTCGAAATGCAGATGGATGCTCTCATCCGGCTGCAAACAGATCGAGAGACGGTTGGGCGCCAGGCGCGCGTTATCACGGAACAGTAAATGGGGCACGCGCTTGAACTGTAAGGTAATTTCCGAAAGCTTCTGCGGCAGCGACTTCCCCGAGCGAAGATAGAAAGGCACGCCCTGCCAGCGCCAGTTGTCGACGTAGAGCCGCAAGGCTGCAAAGGTCGGAGTCCGCGACCCCCGTGCAACGCCCGCTTCCTGAAGATAGCCTTCGTATTGGCCAAGCACGACGTCGTCAGGCGCAATCGCGCGCACAGCCTGTAGCACTTTCACCTTCTCGTCGCGCAAAAAACGCGCATTGAAGGCCGGCGGCGGCTCCATAGCCGTCAGGGTCAGTAATTGCAGTAAGTGGTTCTGGAACATATCCCGCAGCACGCCGGAGGTATCGTAATACCCGGCCCGCCGCCCCACGCTGACGCTTTCCGAGACTGTGATCTGCACGTGATCGACATAGTTGCGGTTCCACAGCGGTTCGAAGATCGCGTTGGCAAAGCGCAACGTCAGAATGTTCTGGACGGTCTCTTTCCCCAAGTAATGATCGATGCGGTAGACCTGGCTCTCGTCGAAGACCCGGTGCACCTGCGCGTTCAATGCTTCGGCGCTGGGCAAGTCATGACCAAAAGGTTTTTCGACAATGATCCGCGTCCACCCCGAGCTATGATTCAACCCCGCCTTTCCCAGTTGCGCCGCCACCTCGGGATAGAGCAGCGGGGGAATGGCCAGATAGAAGAGCCGGTTGCCGCCAGTCCCGTGAGCGGCGTCAACTTGGGCAAGCCGCTCCGCCAACCTCCGGTAGGTCTCCGGGTCGTCGTAGCCGCCAGACAGATAGGTATACCGGTCCGACATGTCGCTCCACAACGAGCAGATGCCGGGTTTGAGGCGGGCGTAGGCTTCGACCCCTTCGTAGACGCGTTCCCGGAAGGCCGTATCCGTGAGCGGGCTGCGGGCCACGCCGATGATCTGCGTCGCAGGAGGCAACACCCCCTCACAAGCCAAACTGTGCAGGGCAGGCGCCAGCTTACGTCCCGTCAGATCACCCGACGCCCCGAAAATCACAATCGCAGCGGGTTCGGTTTGTATTCTTGTCATGTTGCCTCCCTCGAGAATGGCGAATGATGAATGGCGAATCGGTTTTATTGTAGCAGGTCGACGTCATTGGGTCAATACGCGTGGAGGGGTTAGCTTACGTTTGTCGAGTGACATCGATAACAAAACGCCCCCGGCGCGACCGGGGGCGTTCAAGAAAATCATCCTTAATCGTACGTCTGAAGCAGCCGCCAGATGCGCAACACTTCCGCGACGCTCCAGGCTTGCGCGATGGCGCCTCTAGGCGTATAGGGGGCATCCCCATCGAAGATTTCGCTAATGCTGCCGACGCCGTGGCGGTCGAGATGCCGGAAAAGCGGTTCGAGGAAGGCGCGCGCCTGCACCGGGTCGTTGTAGACGCGCAGATGCGCCTCGACGAAGGCCCCGATCAGCCAGGCCCATACGGTTCCCTGGTGATAGGCGCCATCACGCTGGGTTTGATCGCCGCCATAGTGACCTATGAACCCAGGCTGCCCCTTTGCCAGACTGCGCAAACCGTGCGGCGTCAGCAGATGTTCTGCACACACATCCACGACAGCCCGCTGTTGCTCCGGCGCCAGCGGGCTATAAGGCAACGATACCGCAAAAATCTGGTTGGGGCGCAGCGCGGGATCGTTCCCCGCCGGGGTATCGATGACATCGTAACAGTACCCGGCCCCGGCATTCCAGAACCGGGAGAAATGTTCACGAACCCTTGCAGCAGCAGTCGCATACGTCTCGAAAGGCTCTCCCAGATGCTTCGCAAACGCTGTCATCGTGCACAGTGCATTGTACCAGAGTGCATTTACCTCGACCGGCTTGCCCACGCGCGCCGTCACGACCCAATCCCCCACCTTGGCATCCATCCAGGTCAATTGGGCGCCGGGTTCTCCTGCATAGAGTAAGCCATCTTGGGGATCCACATGAATGCGGTAGCGGGTACCCTGGCGGTGCCAGGCAATGATGGTCTGGAGAATAGGGAAGAGCTCACGCAAGAGGTCATCGTCCCCTGTTGCATCGTGGTAGGCGCGTAACGCTTCGAAATACCACAGCGTCGCATCGACAGTATTATAACCGGGCGTCTCATCCGCCTCCGGGAAGTTGTTGGGCAACATCCCCTGGTCCACATAGCCGGCAAAGGTCTTCAGGATTCGACGCGCCACGCCGGCCTGGCCGGTTGTCAGGGTCAAACCGGGCAAGGCGATCATCGTATCGCGCCCCCAATCCCCAAACCAGGGATACCCCGCGATAACCGTCCGTCCATCCGGCTCGTCGGGCAGATCGCGCCGCACGATGAATTGATCGGCGGCCAGAACCAGGCGGCGGACTTCCGGCGGGGCCTCGCCAAGCGCGGCCTGTTCCAGCAAATGCGTTTCGTAGGTCCGGCGCGCCTCCAAGGCCGCGTCGCTGTCGAGTAGCGGCGTAGCCTCGGTACTCGCCGCCACGGCGACGGATTCGCCGGGATGTAGGGTTACGTAACAATCACCGACGTTGAGGTGATCTTCTACACGATCTAGCCCGCGATACGCTTCCTGACTCAAGAAGAAATCCCGGTACCATTCGTGGCGAGTGGTCACTTTGGCAGTACAACTGCAGACATAGAAAGGCGTCGCGTGATTGGAGGCTACAATGCGCAAGCCATTCCCCACCGGTTCGACCCGCATCCATTGCCCCACGGCCCGGGTCGTACGGTGATGGTCCCGGTAGTTGACGAGGATTTTCGCCACCAGCGTCAAGGGCGCCTGACCCTCCAGGAAATCATAACGAATGTACGTAGTGTTGGTTCCCTGGGTCATCCAGATGCGTTTCTCGAGATGCAGATCCTCGAACCGGTAAGTCCAAACCGGGATCGCCCCTTCGAGATGGAAACGTTCGAGGAGGCGAAATCCCTCAGGTTGAATCGCGCCGGATACCCACTGATTCGCAGAGAGGTCATAGAACCGGTCGCGGTAGTTGACCGTCTCCTCGAGTTTCGACAGCAACAGTGTGCGCCCCACCGGCGGATTCAGAGCTGCAATCAACAACCCGTGGTACCGCCGCGTCAAAATGCCGGCAACCGTGCCCGACGCATACCCGCCAATCCCATTGGTGACCAACCACTCACGTTGGGAGGCTTCATTCAGATTGGTGCAAATCTCTCGGCCAAAATCCAGCATGCTCCGCTCCCCGGTTTGCTTGCCTCGCTCTAAGCAAAGGCGGCAAGGTCTGTCCATGTCGAAATGCGCAAGGTCTGCCGCGAGGTCAGCGGCACATCACCCATACGGGGAAGAGAGACGCTCCCCCACCCGCCGGATGATGGTCTGATTGTACTTGAGTTTTCCACAAAAGAAAAGAGCGAGCGCTGACGCGGGTGCATCAGCGCTCGCTCCACAGGCGCAGCCGGCGCCACGGACATGACAAGGCTCCGCTAGGTTAGCAGAACACTGTTATGCCCGCCGAACTCGTTCGGCTCCTGCGCATCTGCGTCTTCGTCGTTGAACCAGCCGCCCCCTTCAGCCAGATAACGGAAGACGTAGCGTTTGCCAGGCTCCAGAATGACCGAAGTGCTGAATTTCTGATTGCTGCGGCGCTTCATGGGATTCACCAGCGGATCCCAGTTGTTGAAGTCGCCGACAACGGACGCCGCCGGGGAATCTTCTCCCAGGATGAACGTCACTTTGAGCTTGTCAGAACCTTTCACATTGTCACGTCGAATCATTGCTCTCTCCTTTCCGTAGCTGTGACTCAAACGGCAGGCATTCTACCACAGTTTCTCCGAGTTAAAAATCTCCGGCTTTCACGGCGACGCAGGCAAGGTGAAACTAAAGGTGCTGCCGCGCCCCACCTCACTCGCGACGCCAACCTGGCCCCCCATCTTCTGAATGATGCGGGCCACGATGGAAAGCCCGAGACCATGCCCCTTGGCCCGCACCTGTTCCAGTCGAGTGAAGGGCTTATTGAACAACGCCTGTTGCGCTTGTGGGGCGAGACCGACGCCGTTGTCCTGTACCCAGAAGCGAACGCGCGCGCCATCCAGTTCGACGGCTGCCCCCAACACCACCTTGGGGGGGGCGCCCCCATATTTGAGCGCGTTGCTGATGTAGTTCGCCCATACCTCCTCAACCCAGGCGGGATGCCCATAAGCGCGCGGCCATACCTCAGGCGCGACGATTTCGCCCCCCGATTTCTCCAACATAAACGTAAAGCGTCGCTGCACCTCGGTCACAATCGCCCCCATATCCAAGAGCTCCAGCGTAACGTCCTCGCGCCGGACGCTGGCAAGAAACAACAATTCCTGGATGATGCGCGCCATGGTTTCTGC